>NZ_KB913029.1:708341-1009777 GCF_000384115.1 Sporichthya polymorpha DSM 43042 | reverse complement strand
CTGGCCGAGCCTGGCGTTCAGCTTCGCCCGCATCGCGCCGTCGGGCTCGGCGAGCACGACCCGGGACGCCGCCTCGAAGTACGGGATGTTCACGCCCGTCCCCGCTCCGACGTCGAGCACACGGCCCGTCAGGGGGCCGAGCAGTGCGCGGCGGCGGCGGCCGAGCACCTTCTTCTCGACGGACGCGATGATGCGGTCGTAGAACGCGGCGAAGATCCGGTGCTCCTTCATGGAGCACACCCTGCCGTCAGTGGACGGGACTCGCCAGCACCGCCTGTTCGTTCGAGGGGACGTCGACCTCGTCGCCGGTCTCGGTGACCATTCCGCGGAAGCGCATCGGCAGGCCCGCGCCGAAGAAGATGCTGGGCGCGTCCATGACCTGAACGTGCAGGTGCGGCTCGCTGGAGTTGCCCGAGTTCCCGCACTCGCCGATCTGCTGACCGGCCTGCACCGAGTCGCCCCGACGCACCGTCACCGACCCGCGGCGAAGATGCGCGAGCGCCACGTACCGACCGTCACCGATGTCGATCACGACGTGGTTGCCGAGAATCCGCCCCGTCGCCTCCATCAGCGCACCCTCGGCGGTCATCAGCAGGACGCCGGGCCACGAGGTCCGCGCCCCGTGGTCGCGCTGGGAGTTCTTGGCCCGCACCACGACCCCGTCGGCGGGGGCGAGCACCGGCGCCCCGAAGCCCGGGTACTCCGCGGGCGACCGGGTGTGAGGGCCGCGCCAGCCCAGATCGAGCTTCCACTCGCCGGTCGGCTGGTTGATCAGGTCGACGGCGTAGGTCTGGCCGTACGCGTGCAGCCCGTGGCTCGGCACCTTGTCCGCGGGACTGTTCACCGCGAACCACCGGCCGGTCACCGGGGCGTCGAGCAGCGTCGGGGTCGCGTGGACCCGGCCCCCGCGGAAGTACAGCGCCAGCGCCGCCAGCACGAGGGCGAGGCTGGTGAACCGCGGCAACGGCAGGCCCACGACGGCGTCGAGCAGCATCGCCACGATCGCGAACGCCGCGAGCGGGATGCGCAGCCGCGCGACGTCGACGGCCCACCAGGGGCCGGGGCGGATTCGCGTGGTCGTCGACATCCTTAACCCCTGACACGACGGGGTCGGATGCAAACACCTATCGGCGAGCGGCCCGCAACGCCTTCTTGTCCAGCTTGCCGACGGGCGTGCGCGGCAAGGCGTCGACGAACTCCACCGTGCGCGGGCACTTGTAGAGCGTCAACCGCTCGCGGCAGTAGTCGAGCAGGTCCTCCGCGGTCACCGCGCCGGTCGCGACGACCACCGCGTGCAGCGCCTCGCCGAGGTCCGGGTGCGGGACGCCGATGCACGCGACCTCGGCCACGGCCTCGTGGTCGAGCAGGACCTTCTCGGACTCGGCCGGGTAGATGTTCACGCCCCCGGAGACGACCATGTCCGAGGCGCGGTCGGTGATCCAGACGTACCCCTCGTCGTCCATCACGCCGATCTCGCCGAGGGTGAAGGGCTCGCCGTCCCCGGTGCCCGGCCCGTCGACGTACCGCAGCCCGTGACCGGCCGGCGCGCGGAAGAACAACCGTCCCTCGGTCCCGGGGGGCACCGGTTTGTCGTCGTCGTCGAGGATGCTCGCCTCGAACGGCGGGATCGCCCGGCCCACGGAGCCCGGCCGCTCGAGCCACTCGGCGGCGCTGATCATGCAGGTCGTCCCGACCTCGGACGCGCCGTACGACTCCCAGAGCACGTCGGGCAGCCCGCGCGACGTCAGCCACTCGATCGTCGCGCGCTTGTCCGGCTCGGGGAACTTCGCGCCGACCTGAAGCAGGAACTTCAGCGACGTCAGGTCGTACCGGTCGCGCGCCTCGGGCGGCAGCGCCATCACCCGCTGCAGGTGCGTGGGCACGACGATCGAGGACCCGATGCGGTCGCGCTCGATCGTCGCGAGGAACTTCTCGGCGTCGAACCGGCCGAGCACCGTGACGGGCGTCCCGCCGAGGAACAGGCGCGTGCCGGTGATCGGCCCCGAGTGGTACATCGGCCCGACGACGAGGTGCCGCCCGTGCGCGACCATCGAGTTCTGTGCGAGCCGCTCGAGGTGCTCGTCGATGTTCGCCCCACCGACCCACGACGTCAGCGGCAGCTCGACGCCCTTCGGGGTGCCCGTGGTGCCCGACGTGTAGACCATCGTCGGGCGGGGTTCCTGCGTCGTCGGCGGCTCGTCGTCCCCGGCGAACGCGGCCGCCTGCGCGAGCGAGATGACGCCGGTGACCGCCCCGGAGCCGCCCACGACCGCGGGCACGCCCGCCAGCCGGGCGGCGGTCATCCCACGCTCCGCGGTGACGTCGTCCACGATGAGCAGATCGGTCTGACTGTGCGTCAGAATGTACGCGGTCTCCTCGGGCGTGAGGTGAAAGTTGACCGCCACCGCCGAGCACCCGGCCAGGGTCGCGGCCGCGTAGTGGAGCAGGGTCCGCCCGCTGTTCTCGGCGTAGACCGCGACCCGCCGGGTCGGGCGGTACCGCGCGGAGAGCAGCCCGTTCACCATCGGCCGCAGGGCGGCGTCGGCCTGGGCCCAGGTCCAGTCCCCGTCGGGCGCCCGGAGAGCGACCTCGTCGGGGCGCTCGGCCGCGAGGCGGGCGGCGAACGTCATGCGTCCTTCCGCTCCCGCCAGGTGGCCATGTCGACGTAGTCGCGCACGGCGCGGATCTTCTCGCCCGCCAGCTCGAAGATCCCGGCGACCTCGATCGGCACCTCACGACCGGCGAAGGTGAAGCGGTCGACGCGCTCGGTCCAGACCCGGTCGCCATCGACGGTGTACCCGACGATGTCCCAGCGCACGGCCTCGGCCTCGACGAGGAGCTTGCCGAACATCGCGCCGATCGCCTCCCGGCCCTCCAGGGCCGGCAGCGGCATCGCGTAGGCGTAGGTCGCGTCGGCGGTGAAGTGGTCGAGGACGCCGTCGAGGTCCCGGCGCTCCAATGCCGCGAGGAACCCGACGATCGCCGGGGGAAGGCTTGCGTACGTCATCAGTGAGCAGCTCCCGTCGCCAGGGCCGCGGCCTCCTCGCCCGCGATCCGGCCGACGCCGGTCGCGAGGCCGAGCGAGTTGCCACTGCCCATGTAGAGCGGCCCGAGCAGGCCGCCGACACATTCTCCGGCCGCGAACAGTCCGGGCACGGGGCGCCCGTCCGCGCCGATCACGCGCGCGCAGTCGTCGATGCGCAACCCGGCCCCGGTGAGGTTCACCGTGATCGGGTACAGCGGCACCGCGTAGAACGGCGGAGTCCGCAGCGGCAGCAGGAACTTGCCCGCCTTGCCGTGGTCGGCGTCGGTGCCCGCGTCGGCGAAACCGTTGTAGCGGTCGATCTCGCCGACCACGGCGGTCGGGTCCAGCCCCACCTCGACGGCGAGCGAGGCGAGGTCGTCGGCGACGAACGCGGTTTTCTGGCCGAGCAGGAACTCGATCATCTCGGTCTTGTAGTGCCGCGGGGAGAACGGGGCGTGGTTCGGCCACACCTGCTTGTAGGCGTCGCGGTAGCGGTCGGCGAGCTCGGCGGGTGGCTGCAACGCCGCGGCGTCGAGGAACGCGACGCACCGGTTGCCGTGCGCGCGCACCGCGTTGTCGAGGATCCCGTACGGCGCGGTCTCGTCGGCGAAGCGGTGGCCATTCGGGTCGAGCAGCACGACCCACCCCGGCAGCAGGGCCTCGTTGACGAACGTGCCGCCCGGGCCGAGCGTGCGCAGCCCGCGGTCGTGGCCGGTCACCTGCGCGCCGAGCGCGCCCGCGAGGTCGAGCGCGTCGCCGCGGGCGCCGTCGTGCCCGATGTACCAGGTCCGCTCGGGGTCCCACGCGGACGGGAACAGCTCCGCGATCTTCTCCGGCGCGGCCCCGAACCCGCCGGTCGCGAGGACGACGGCGCCGGCGGTGATCTCGTCGTCCCCGACGGCGACGCCGACGACGCGACCGTCCTCCACGAGCAGGCGGTCCACCCGCTGCCCGAGCGCGATGTCGATCTGACGGGCCGTCGCGGCCCGGTGCAGCGCGTCGATCAGCGCCTGCCCGCCTCCGTCGACGGCGTGGGAGCGCGGCGCCCGCTCCTCGCCGCCGAAGATCAGTCGATCGAAGAACGGAACGCCGTGGGCGGCCAGCCAGTCGATCGTCTCGCCCGACCGGCGGGCGAACTTCCGGACCGGCCCGGCGGTGACGTCCCACCGCATCAGCGAGCGGTAGTCGTGGAAGAGGGCGTCCTCGTCCTCGTAGATCTCGTTCGCGTGCTGGACGCCGCTGCGGCTGCCCATCACGATTCCGCCCGAGAGCCGTGAGGAGCCTCCGACCTCCGGTGAACCCTCCGCGACCAGCACCCGGTGCGCGCCGTGCTCGACCGCGGCCAGCGCCGCGCACAGCCCGGCCGCGCCGGACCCCACGACGAGGACGTCGACATCGGGCGAGACGTCGGTCATCGGCTCTCTCCTGACTCCGGGCGGGCGGCGCCGCCGACGATCATCGTGCCTTGTGCCGTCGCGCAGTGCTCGCCCGTCCGGTCGCGGAGAACGACCTCCACGAACTTGACGCGACTTCCGCCCGGCAGCAGCTGCCCGCGCACGTCGAGCGGGGCGTAGGCGGGCCGGTGGAACTGGATGTGCAGCGACGCGGTGGCCGCGAGGTACCCGGGCGGGCACGCCATCGCGGTGAGCACGCCCATCACCTGGTCCGCGATCGCCGAGAGCATCCCACCGTTCACCGACCCGTTGGGGTTCGGCGGGTAGGGGACCGTCTCGACGGTGAACTCCCCGGACCCGACCCCGGCCGCCGTGCAGGCGATGCCGAGGCCGCGCAGCTGGGCGGTGCCGTTGGCCCACTCCGCCCACTCCGCGGAGGGTGCCTCCGGGCCGGGGCGGTTGGTCAGGTGGTCGATCTCGGGGGCGAGGGGTTCCAGCGTCTGATCTGTCATGCCTGGCTTTCGAATCCGTAGGGGGAGAAGCGGCCGTCCAGGAACAGCTCGGTGTGGCCGGCGCCGGTCCAGGTGCGCCCGTCGGGGGCGGTGGTGACAACCTCCGAGACGTACTCCTTCCCGATCAGGCCGGGCTGCTTCGTGCCGTCGTAGAGCTCGTGGTCGACGGGTTGGACGGAGAAGTCGAACTCGTCGAACTCCAGACTGACCCCCGGGCCGTGGTAGGTCCGCATCGACCCCCCGTCCCGCCAGCTGCCGGCCTGGTAGCCGATCGTCGACGTCACCCACGGCGGGCCCGCGGGCCGTACCGTCTGCACCCATTCCCCGTCCGCGGCGTCGGTGAGCACGATGCGCGCGGCGGCGATCAGCCGCGTGCCGGGGACGAAGGTGAGCTCGTGCCGCCCGGCGACCAGGTCGACGACCTCGTCGTCCCAGCCGACCGCGAACCGGCCCTCGAACGGCGTGCCGAAGGTGTCGTTCATCGGGACCTGGCGGCCGTCCGGGTCCTCGTGGATCGCGTAGAACCCGGACAGCGTGGTGCCGTCGTCGCCGGTCGCGCCGAACAGCGTCCAGAACCGCAGGGCGCGCGGGACACCCTCCGCGGCCCGGGGCGGGAGCCATCGGCCGTCCGGCGCGAGCGGCGGACGCTCGAAGTACAGCCCCCACGCGTGGTCGCGGCTGCCCCACCAACGGCGGGGCTCGACCTCGATCCGCTCGTCGTCGAGGGAGATCCAGCCCGCCACCGTTCCGGCCTGGACGTAGCGGGTCTGGTCGGTGGTCGGCCGGCCGCGGTGGGTCGCGAGGTGATGGGCCTCGGTGTAGGCGGGGGAGAGGCCGAGCCAGTGCAGCTCCATCGCCAGGCCGGACGCATTCTGATCCAGCGTCAGGACGATCTCGCGGTACGGCTCGACGATGCGGAACCCGAACGGCCCGATGCGGGTGTCGCAGAGCTCGCGCCAGGTCCGGGAGAACCGCACCGTGCGCTGCCGCCCGTTCCGGTTCAGGCCGACGTACCCGCCGACGAGATCGGTGTTCGGGTTCACGCGCAGGCCGCAGAACAGGAACGTCGACAGCTCGGCGCAGAAGGCGCCGAAGAAGTAGCCGTCGTCGAAGCCGGGGTCGGTGTTCGCCACCACCGACAGCGGCCGCGTCGTCTGATGGACCGGCAGCTCGTCGTAGGGGGAGAGCGGGATGCCCGACTGCGAGACGTCGGCCATCAGTGCACCGTCACGATCCCGGCGGTGCCGTCGACGGTCAGCTGGGCGCCATTGGGGATCCGCACCGAGGCGTGCTGCACCCCGAGCACGCAGGGGATCCCGAGCTCACGGGACACGATCGCAGCGTGCGACATCGTCGAGCCGATGTCGACCACGACCGCCTCGGCAGAGGTGAACAACGGCGTCCAGCCCGGGTCGGTCATCGGGGCGACGAGGATCTCGCCGGGCTCGAGGTCGCCGCAGTCGGCGGGGTCGGTGATGATCCGCGCCCGGCCGGTCGCGACGCCCGGGCAGGCGGGCAGGCCGGTGAGCGCATCGCCCGAGCGCGCCGGCACGACGTTCGGCTCCGAGCGCAACGGCCACGACGTCACCGGCGGGACCTCGCCCGCCGTCACGATGTACGGCGGCTCCCGCTCGGAGAGCGCGGCGTGCCAGGCCCATCGCTCCTGGATCGTCGGCACCATCGACGCCGGGTCGGCGACGAACGCGTCGAGCTCGTCCTCGCGGAGCATCGTGATGTCCTCCGGTCGGTGAAAGAGGCCGGACTCCACGTACCGCTGCGCGAGCGCCCGGATCGGGAGGCGCGCCTCGTGGAGCACCCGGATCAGGTTGGACTTCGACAGCTCCCGCGCCGGCATGAAGACGCCGGACAGGCGCAGCGCCAGCTCCAGTGCGCCGAGGGCTTCGGGCTGGTCGGCGAGCTTCGCGCGCAGGTCCGCGGTCAGCGCCTCGCGCTCGGCCGCGAGCCGACGGGACTGGGCCTCGGGGTCGCGGTCGTCGGGCTGCAGGCGCATCCGCTCCAGGAGCCCGAGCGGGATCTGCGGATGCGTCTCCCACGTCTGCGGCATCGCCTCCCACTCCATCGCCGAGCGCGAGCCGAAGTCGTGGAGGAACTGCTCCCAGCCCGCGCGGAACTCCGTCGCGGCTTGGTCGTCGAGGGCAGCGATGCGGTCGAGCACGCCGTCGAGCCCGGCGTCGAACGCGGCGGTCAGCGCGGGGGAGCGCGTGACCAGGCGCGACAGGCGCCACAACGCCGCCGACGGCGCCGCCGAGGCGATGTTCCCCAGGCCGCAGAGCACCCGCGCGACCAGGGTCGGGTCGCCGAGGGGCGCCAGCGTCGTCTCGAGCAGACCCGTGACCAGCGACCCCTCGTAGACCAGCATCAGGTGCGCGTAGAGGAACGGTCGGTACTGCTGCATCCGCTCGCGCTGGAGCGCGACGAGGTCGGCGTCGGAGAGCGCGGAGTAGTCCGGCCGGGCGCCGCGGATGCGCTCGGCCTCGGCCGCGAGTTCGACGAGGTCGTCGCGGTGCTCGGTCGCGAAGACACGGTCGACGGTCGCGAGGATCCGCTCGGTGTACTCGGGCTTCGCGTCGTCCGGGTGCGGTTCGTAGGGCGGGACGTCGGGACGCTCGCCGAGGTAGGTGCGGTCCATCAGCTCGGGCGAGGCGCCGGGCATACGCGCGCCGAACACCCGCAGGTTCGACAGGTTCAGGTAGACGTAGCCGTGCAGCATCCCCTGGATGTCGATGGCGTCGGCGCGGAACTCGTCGAGGTCGAAGGCGCCGAAGTCCGCGAGAACCCGCTTCCACACCTGCTCGGCCGGCGGGCCGCCGATCTGCGACCAGAACAGTGGTGTCGCGACCGTCGGGCTCACCTCGCCCGCGTTGGCGCGGGTGTAGACCGGGAACCGGGTGCTGAGGGGGCTGTCGACGACCCAGGGTTGCGCGATGTCGACCACGGTTCCTCCCGGAAAATTAGTCTAGGGATATATCATTGAGCACTCGTGCTTTTTCCGCCAGGCCCCGTCCCGAGATAGTGAGTGCGTGAGTTCCCTCGACGACCTCGATCTCCCCGAGCGGGACATCGTCCGCACCGTCGCGGACTTCGTCGACCGCGAGGTCCGCCCGGTGGTCCGCGACCTGGAGCACGCGAACACCTACCCCGAGGCGCTCATCGAGGCGATGAAGCGGCTCGGGATCTACGGCCTCGCGGTGCCGGAGGAGTTCGGCGGGACCGACGTGAGCATGCCCTGCTACGTCCTCGTCACCGAGGAACTCTCGCGCGGGTGGATGAGCCTGGCCGGCGCGATGGGCGGGCACACCGTGGTGGTCAAGCTGCTCACGCACTTCGGGACGCCCGAGCAGCAGAAGACGTGGCTGCCGCGCCTGGCCACCGGCGAGGTCCGGGCGACGATGGCGCTCACCGAGCCCGCCGGCGGCTCCGACCTGCAGGCCCTGACGACGACCGCGCGGCTCGACGGGGGCGACTACGTCGTCGACGGCGCGAAGACGTGGATCAGCAACGCCCGCCGGGCCGGGTTGACCGCGCTGCTCTGCCGGACCGACCCCGACGCCCAGCCCGCGTCCCGCGGGATCTCGGTGCTGCTCTGCGAGTCCGGACCCGGCCTGACGGTCTCGAAGGACCTGCCCAAGCTTGGCTACAAGGGCGTCGAGGCGTGCGAGCTGATCTTCGACGGGTACCGGACGCCGGCCTCGAGCGTGCTCGGCGGGGAGCCGGGACGCGGGTTCGCGCAGATGATGAAGGGCCTGGAGACCGGCCGTCTGCAGGTCGCGGCCCGCGCCCTTGGCGTCGGGCGCGCGGCCTACGAGGACGCGCTCGCCTACGCCCAGGTCCGCGAGACGTTCGGCAAGCCGATCTGGCAGCACCAGTCGATCGGGAACTACCTCGCCGACATGGCGACCTCGCTGGAGGCGGCGCGGCAGCTCACCCTGTACGCCGCGCGCCGC
Source organism: Sporichthya polymorpha DSM 43042 (assembly GCF_000384115.1). Taxonomy (NCBI): domain Bacteria; kingdom Bacillati; phylum Actinomycetota; class Actinomycetes; order Sporichthyales; family Sporichthyaceae; genus Sporichthya; species Sporichthya polymorpha. The sequence continues at coordinate 1,000,881 of NZ_KB913029.1, read as the reverse complement.
TTCGACGCCGGGCACCGTGTCGATCTCGAGGCCGGTATGGCCAAACTGTTCGCGTCCGAGGCGGCGATGAAGATCGCGCTCGACGCGGTCCGCATCCACGGCGGGTACGGCTACTCGACCGAGTTCGACGTCGAGCGCTACTTCCGCGACGCCCCGCTGATGATCGTCGGCGAGGGGACGAATGAGATCCAGAAGAACGTGATTGTGCGTCAGCTGATCGAGAGGAGCCGGCATGCCTGAGGGTCCCGACCGGATGTCGGCGCTCGACGCGTTCTTCTTCTACACCGAGGAGGACGGGCGCAACCACATGCACGTCGGTGGGTTCGCGCTCGCCGACGGCACCGCGCCGAGTGCCGAGGAGGTCGCGAAGGCGCTCGCGCCGAAGATCGCGCGCATCCCGCGGTACACCCAACTCGCCCGTCCGGCGCCGCTGCACGTCAACCGTCCGGAGTGGGTTCCGGCGCCGGACTTCGACATCACCGAGCACGTCCGCACCGTGACCGCGCCCGAACCGGGGCACGACGGGCTCTGCCGCGTCGTGGGCGACCTGATCTCCGTCCAGCTCGATCGCGCGCGGCCGTTGTGGGAGGTCGTCGTGATCGACGGCATCTCCGACGGGCCGTCCGACGACCAGTTCGCGATCTTCTGGAAGATCCACCACAGCATGGTCGACGGCGTCTCCGGGACGCAGCTGCTGACGATCCTGTTCGACGACTCCCCGGACGGCCCGACGACCGAGCTCCCGCCGCTGCCCGCGGGGGCGGACGTCGCCCCGCGCTCGCGGCTGCGTTCGACGACCGATGCGGTCACCGGCCTCGGCAAGGAGGCCGTCGGCCGGGTGCGCTCGTTACGTCCCTCGACGGTGACCAAGGCCGCCCGCGTCGGCGCGGCCGGCCTCGCGCTGACCCGGCGCAACCTGATGCCCGACCTGCGCAGCCCGCTGACCGGCCCGATCGGACCGACGCGCTCGTTCGACTTCTGCGCGATCCCGTTCGCCGACGTCAAGACCGTGCGCGGCGCGTTCGGCGGGACCGTCAACGACGTCGTGCTGACGATCGTGCTCGACGGGTTCCGCGAGCTCCTGGAGTCCCGTGGCCTGGAGGTGAAGGGCAAGCACCTGCGGCTGATGAACCCCGTCGCACTGCGCGAGCGCGACGCCGAGGGCCGGCCACTCGGCGACGGAACCATGGAGACCAAGGCCTCGGCGCTGATGCCGCGGCTGCCGCTCGACGTCGACGACCCGGTGACGCGGCTGGAGTTCGTCCGCGGCCACCTCGCCGAGCTGAAGCAGACCGCGCAGGCCGACGCCGTCAGCGCGATGAACGAGATCCAGGCCGTGCTGCCGGGGACGCTGAACGCGATCTACCTGCGGGCGAGCTCGGCGATGCCGCAGCGCTCGCTGCAGACGACGGTGACGAACGTCCACGGCCCGACGATCCCGCTGTACCTGCTCGGCCGGCCGCTGCGGCGGATCGCGAACTACGCCCCGCCGTTCCCGGTCGGGGCGCGGTCCTCGATCACGGTCTACAGCTACAACGGCGAGCTCGTCTTCGGCATCACCACCGACCGGGAGTCGCTTCCGGACGTCGATCGAATCGCGGCCGGCATCCAGCGTTCGATGGACGAGTTGCTCGAACGCGCCGCCGTGCTGAACACCTGACATGCAGCAGCTCAGCGGACACGACGCCACCTTCCTCGCGCTCGACACCGGCAACTCGAGCGGGCACTCCGGTGCGGTGGCGCTCCTCGGCGCGGGTCGGACGCTGACGCGCGCCGACGTTGTCGCGCAGGTCGAGGCCCGGCTGCCCGCGGCCCTGTGCCGTCGGCTCGCGCCGGTGCCGCTCGGTCTCGACCTGCCGTACTGGGTCGCGGCCGTGCCGGACCTGAACGTCCACGTGCAGGAGGAGACCCTGCCCGCCGGGGCGGGTCTGGCCGAGCTCGCGGCTGCGGTGGCGGACCGGCATGCCCAGCGCCTCGACCGCTCCCGGCCGCTGTGGGAGCTGACGCTGATCTCCGGGGACGAGCAGGCGCTGTATCTGAAGATCCATCACGCGATGGTGGACGGCGTCGGCGGCAACGACCTGCTCCTCGCGCTGTTCGGGCCCGACGCCCCGCCGCCCGCCCCGCCGCTGCTCTCCAGCCCGTCCGCGCGGCACCTGCTGGTCCGCAGCGTCGCCTCGATCCCCGGTCGCACCGGGCGGACGGTGCGCACCGTCGCCGGCGTCGTGCGCCGCCTGCCGGACGTCGGTGCCGAACTCTTGCGTCGGGCCCCGGCTACGCCCCTGAGTGGGCCGGTCTCGCCGCACCGGCAGCTCGCGCTGGTCCCGCTCGACCTCGCGGAGATCCGCAAGGTCCGCGAGGCGCTCGGGCTGACGGTGAACGACGTCGCGGTCGCGGTCACCGCGGGGGCGCTGCGGACCTGGCTGGGGGAGGCCGACGCGCTCCCGGACGAGCCGCTGGTGGCCGCCGTGCCGATGTCGCTGCGCGCGGCGGAGAGCAGTGGCGGCAACGTCTTCACGTTGCTGGTCGCGCCGCTGCCGACCGAGGTCGCCGACCCTCGCGGCCGCGCCCTGGCCGCCGCGGAGTCGATCCGCGCCGCCCGCGCCGCCCAGGGCGCACTGCCCCCGACGACGCTCACGGACCTGACCGCCCTCGCGGTCCCCGCCCTCGCCGGCCCGGGCCTGGGCCTCGCTGCCCGGCTCGGCCTGGTCTCCCGGCTCCGGCCGTTCAACCTGATGCTCTCGACCGTCCCCGGCCCGCGGGAGCCCCTCACCTGCGCGGGAGTCCCGATCACCGCTTACTACCCGCTCTCCCAGGTCGCCGAGGGCCAGCGGCTGAACGTCACGATGTTCGGCTACGCCGGGGCCCTCCACGTCGGCCTGCTCGCCGACGCGGCGCTGGAGCTCGACGTCGAGCGGCTGGGTGAGTTGATGCGAACCGAACTTGCCGCCCTCGTCGCGGCGTGAAGCAGGCATTCCTAATGGAACTCGTGGGGCGACGGGGGCGACCCTGGCGTCACACCCGTTTCAATCGGGATGCCTCGTTCACCCGTCGGTGAGCAGGCCCGCGCGGAGGCGGTCGAGCTCGGGGCCGAGGCCGAGTTTCTCGAGGTAGGAGACGGGGGAGCCCCAGCGGTCGTCGACGGCGTCGAGGAAGGCGGCCATGCAGGCGCGGGGGGTGCGGGTGAAGGCGTAGCGGTTGCCCTCGCTCATCGGGACGGCGTCGGGGACGTGCTCGTCGATGTAGGCGAGCATCCGCTCCATACCGGTGCCGCTCGCCTCGTAGTCGTCGAGGACGTCCTCCCGGGAGACCCCGAGGGTCTCGAGCAGGAAGGCCGCGATCACCGCGGTGCGGTCGCGGCCCGACGCGCAGTGGATCAGCCGCGGCTCGTCACCGGCGGCGGCGAGGGCGCGCCACAGGCGGCGGGCGACGTCGTCGTCGGCGATCATCGCGAGGTACTCGTCGCGGACGAACTCCGGCTCGATGTAGCGCGCGAGGTTCTCCGGCACCGGCTCCTGGGTCATGATCGAGCAGCGGACCGGGTCCAGGCCCAGCGTCGTCCAGACGTGCGAGCCGCGGACCTCGACCTCCTCGTCGAGGCGCAGGTCGATGACCGTGCGGATGCCGAGCGCGCGCAACGCCTCGACGTCGGCCTCGGTCGCGCGGTGCGGGTCGTCGGAGCGGTAGACGAGGCCGGGGCGGACGGTCCGGCCGTCCGCGGTGCGCAGACCGCCGAGGTCGCGCACGTTGAACAGGCGCTCGAAACTCAGCTCGCGTCCGGTCACGATGCTCCTTGGGCGAGGGTGGCGATGTCTTCGGTGATTGTCGGCCACAGGGCCTCGGGCAGGTCGTGCCCCATCCCCGCGTGCACGACGAGGCGGGCGTTCAGGACGGCGCGGGCGGTCGCGAGGCCACCCTCGGCGCGGATCAGGGGGTCGTCGGCGCCGTGCACCACGAGCGTGGGGGCCGTCACCCCGCGCAGGGCGCGCACGCGGCTGCCGCCGGCCATGACGGCCGCGAGCTGGCGCGCCTGCCCGGCCGGGTCGTGGCTGCGGCGGAACGCGGACGCGGCGTACTCCCGCAGCCAGGCCTCGTCGAGCGGGAACCCGGGGGAGCCGATGATGCGGAACTGCTTGACGATGCGGTCGGCCGCCTGCTCGGGCGTGCGCGGCGGCGGCAGCAGGAACAGACGCCGGGCCGCGAGCGTCGGGCGGCCGATCCGCGGCGCGGGGGTCGACGAGATCGACGTCAGCGACCGGACCTTCTCCGGGTGCCGAATCGCGAGCTTCTGGGCGATCATCCCGCCCATCGAGACGCCCACGACGTGCGCGGAGTCCCAGCCCGCGGCGGTAATCACGGCGACGGCGTCGTGCGCGAGGTCCTCCAGGCCGTAGACCGCGACCATGCGGGGCACGGTCATGACCGCCGGCCAGGCCGGGGCCCCGAGGTGGGAGAGGTGGGTCGACTCCCCGGCGTCGCGGTTGTCGAACCGGACAACGTCGAACCCGGCGTCCACGAGTTGTTCGCACAGGCCGTCGGGCCAGAACTGCCGGTGCACCGCAAAGCCCATGACCAGCAGCAACGGCTCCCCGGTGCCGGGTCCGATCCGCTCCCAGGCCAGCTCGACGCGGCCGTTGTCGGCCCGGCCGACGTTCATGCGGCTCCTTGCCCTCGCCCGGAAAATACTCTAGTAATCTATCATTCAGTAGACGACGAAATCGTCGCTGCGAGATCTTCCGAGGAGCCGCCTCGTGCCTGCTCAGATCCCCGCCGTGGACTACCTGGTCCTCGGGAACGAGCCCCATCTCCAGGTCTGGCGGTGCGACGACTGCTCCGCGGCCTACTTCGACCGCCGCAACGGTTGCGCCCGGTGCTTCGGGACGTCCTTCACCCGCACGCCGGTGGCGTCCGAGGGTGTGGTCCGGGCCTTCACGCGCGTCGAGCGCGGTGCGAAGGAGCCGTTCACGTCGGTCGTCGTCGACCTCGGGGAGGGCGTCCACGTCAAGGCGAACCTGCGCGGCGTCGACGACCCGAACCTGATTACGCCCGACTTCAAGGTCCGGATGTTCACCTACGTGGTGGGCACCGACGACGAGGGCACCGAGGCAGTCGCGTTCGCGTTCGAGCCGGTGGGGAGCTGAGCATGTCCAACAACGTGTGGGTCATCGGGACCTCGATGACGCGGTTCGGCCGCTTCCCCGAGAAGGACCTCATGGATCTCGCGGTCGAGGCCACCTCGGGCGCCCTCAAGGACGCCGACCTCGACCTCGGCCAGATCGGCCTGCTGGCGCTGGGCAACGTGTACGAGACCAACTCGCACCACGGCCAGCGGCTGCAGAACCAGATGGGCCAGACCGGCATCCCGGTCTACAACGTCGTGAACGCCTGCGCGACCGGCGCGACCGCGGTGCGCGTGGCGATGATGTCCATCCTCGCCGGTGAGACCGATCTCGGCCTCGCCGTCGGCGTCGAGCAGATGGGCAAGATGGGCCTGATCGGCGGCAGCAAGCGCCGCGACGAGAAGAAGGTTTACACGCCCAAGGGCCGCTACGGCTCGGTCGTGAAGACCGAGGGCACGTTCGGCACGAACCTGATGCCCGGTGTCTTCGCGCAGGCCGGCACCGAGTACGCCCTTCAGCACGGGGTGACGCAGACTCAGTTCGCGAAGGTCGCGCACAAGAACCACCTGCACTCGACGCTGAACCCGCTGGCGCAGTACCAGAAGGAGTTCAGCCTCGAGGAGATCCTCGCCGCCGAGGTCATCGCCTGGCCGAACACGCTGCCGATGTGCTGCCCGACCGGCGACGGCGCCGCCGCGGTGATCCTCTGCTCGGACGCCAAGCTCGCGACGCTCGACCCGGACGTCCGCCGCCGTGCGGTGAAGGTCTCGGCGTCGGTGCTCACCTCCGACCCCTACGTCGACGGCGGCCAGGTGCAGGCCGACATCAACACCCTGACCCGCAACGCGGCCGCGCAGGCGTACGAGAAGGCGGGCGTCGGCCCGGCCGACCTCGACTTGGTCGAGCTGCACGACTGCTTCGCGACCGCCGAGCTGGTGCACTACGACAACCTCGGCCTCTGCGAGCCGGGTGCCGCGGGCGAGTTCATCGACTCCGGTGCGCCCTACCGCGACGGGCGAATCCCGGTGAACGTCTCCGGCGGTCTGCTCTCCAAGGGCCACCCGCTCGGCGCGACCGGGGTCGCGAACATCTACGAGATCGTCACGCACCTGCGCGGCGAGGCCGGCGCCCGGCAGATCGAGGGCGCGAAGGTCGGGCTCGCGCACGTCATCGGCCTCGCCTCCGCCTGTGGCGTGCACATTCTCGAGAAGCGCGCCTGAATGACCCTCACGGCCGACACCATCCCCGGGACGATCGCGGACGTCCGCGAGCAGTTCGGGGTGTGGCTGCACGAGAACTCGGAGCGCCTGCGCGAGCTGTGCGCGCCGGGGCAGGACGTCGCGGCGACGTTCACGGCCCAGCGCGAGCTGCAGAAGCTGCTGTTCGACTCGGGCTGGATCCGGCTCGGCTGGCCCGCGGAGCTCGGTGGTCTCGGTGGCGAGATGGTCCTTCGCGCGGTCGTGGTCGAGGAGCTGTGCTCCGCCGGCTACCCGCCGCCGTTCTCGTTCGGGACGCAGGAGGTGCTCGGCCCGGCCATCGCGCGGTACGCGCCGCCGGAGCTGGCCGCGGACCTGCTGCCCCGGCTACTCAGCGGCTCGGAGTACTGGTGCCAGGGGTTCTCCGAGCCCGGTGCCGGATCTGACCTCGCGTCACTGCGGTGCAAGGCCGTGGCGGACGTCGACGACTGGGTCGTCTCCGGCGAGAAGGTCTGGACGAGCTGGGCGCAGGTGGCGGACCGCTGCCTGCTCCTCGCCCGGACCGGCGAACCCAACTCCGGCTCCCGCGGCATCACCGCGCTGATGATGGACATGGACACCCCGGGCATCGACCTGCGCCCGCTGGTCTCCATGAACGGCGACGCGGAGTTCTGTTCGCTCTACCTCGACGACGTCCGGATCCCGCGCTCGCGGACCCTCGGCGAGATCGGGGGCGGCTGGGCCGTCGCGATGACGATCCTCGCCTCGGAACGCGGTGCCGCCGCCTGGCAGCGCCAGACCTGGATGCGGGCGCGGCTGCACGACCTGCTCAAGCAAGCGCCCGACCTCCCGGCAGCCGTGGCGGGCGAGGCGTTCGAGCTCATCCATGCGCTGCGGCTGCTGTCGCGGCGCACCGTCCACGCGCTCTCGCGCGGCGAGGACATCGGGGCGACCCCGTCGTTCGACAAGCTGCTGATGTCGACGGCGGAGAAGTTCCTGTTCGCCGCGGCGCTGGAGCACCTCGGGTCCGCGACCCTGTTCGACGACGACCCGACGCCCGCCGGCTGGCGCAACGACTACCTGTACTCGCGAGCCTCGTCGATCTACGGCGGCGCCGCGGAGATCCAGCGCGACATCGTCGCGGGCCGGATTCTGCGGCTGCCGGGGAGGCGCTGATGTCCATCGACCGCACGGAACTCGACCTCCTGCGCGGCGCGCTGGAGGACCTGGCCACCGCCCACCCGACGGGCCTGCGCGACGCCCTGCGCGACTTCGGCTGGGCGGACCTGCTCGTCGAGGACCCGGCCGTCGCCGTCGAGGTGCTCTTCCGCCTCCAGGGTGAGCGGCTGACCGACGAGACCCTGCTCGACGAGGTCGTCCTCGCCGCGCTCGAGGGATCCGAGGCCGCCGCGGTCGTGCAGCCGCTGCCGGGTCAGGAACTGAGCAGCCGTTACGACTCCGAGGGCGTCCGCGTCGACGGGGTGTTCACCCGCCCGGTCGAGGCCGGCGCCACGGTGCTCGTGCCGTGCCGCGCCCTCGGCGGGACCGCGGTGCTCGCCGTCCCCGTCGACGGCCTGCTGCAGAAGGCGGCGCAGGGGCTCGACCTCGGCCGCCCGTGGGTGCGGGTCCGCGGCGACGTCCACCCGGGCGCGGTGGCGCACGTCGGCGGCGACGCCGCCTGGGAGCGGATGCTCGCGGCCGGCCGGCGCGCCCTCGCGGCGGAGCTGCTCGGCCTCGGCACACGGATGCTCGACCTCGCCGTCGAGCACACCAGCTCCCGCGTGCAGTTCGGGCAGGCGCTCGCGACGTTCCAGGTCGTCCGGCACAAGCTCGCCGACGTCCGCGTGTGGGGCGAGGTCGCCGAGCTCGCGTTCGCGGCGGCGTGGGAGGACACCGACCCGCTCGCGGCGACGCTCGCCAAGTCCGCGGCCGTCCGCTACACCGCCACCGCGCGCGAGCACGTGCAGCAGTTGCTCGGCGGCATGGGCTTCAGCTGGGAGCACGACTTCCACCGCTACCTGCGGCGCGCGATCGTGCTCGAGTCCCTGCTCGGCGGCGCGAGTGCGCTGCGGGCGGAGATCGGGACGTCGATCTGCGAGTCCGGGCGCCTGCCCGACCTCGCCGCGCTGTAGCCCTGTCGCTGTCCGAGAGGTCCGCCCGGTAGAAAGGCTGGTCATGAGTCCGACCGCGCTCGAGGTGCTGACCTCGGACGGTTTGCCCGCGGGTGTGGCCGAGCTGCGGCTGACCCGGCCCGAGCTGCTCAACCGGTTCGACGAGGTGCTGCTCGGCGAACTCGGCCCGGCGCTGACCTCCCTGGCCGAGGACCCGGGCGTCCGCGCGGTCGTGTGGACCTCGACCGGCAAGCACTTCTCCGCCGGCGGCGACACCGAGGAGATCCTCGCCTCCTACCGCGACCCGGAGCACCTGAGCGCCGGCGTCGAGCGCGGCAAGACGCTGTACCGGACGTTCGCCGGCTTTCCCAAGCCGCTCGTCGTCGCGCTGCACGGGCACACCTTCGGCGTCGCGACCTCGCTGGTGCTGCTCGCCGACGCGATCGTCACCACCCCGACCGCGCGCCTGTCCGACCCGCACGTGCACATGGCCCTCGTCGCCGGTGACGGCGGCGCGATCAGCTGGCCGGTGAACCTGCCGCTGATCAAGGCCAAGCGCCACCTGCTCTGGGGCGAGCCGCTGACGGGTCAGGAGGCCTTTGACCTCGGGCTGGTCTCCGACCTCGTCGAGGACGCGGACAAGGTCCGCGAGGTCGCGGTGGAACTCGCCGGCCGCGTCGCCGCGCTGCCGCCCGTCGCCGTCCAGCTGACGAAGGCGACGCTGAACGCCGGGCTCGCGAAGCGGGTCGACGAGCTCCTCGACGTCGGCTTCGCCAATGAGGCGATCAGCAACCGCACCGAGGACGTCGTCGAGGCGGTTCACGCGTTCAAGGAAGGCCGCCCCGGCCGCTGGACGGGCCGATGAGCACCGAGTTCGCCGACCAGCTCGCCCAGATCTGGGGCCGCGAGATCGGGCCCGCCACGATCGCCGGGCACGACGGGCTCGCGGTGTCGCCGCGGCCGACGGAGTTCGACCAGCTGCTGATCGGCGCGGAACGGTGGGCGGACCGGGAGTTCCTCGTCCAGGGGGACCGGCGTTTCACGCACGGGCAGTTCCGGGCCTCGATCCCCGCCGCGGCCGACCGGTTCGCGGCGGCGGGCGTCGGCCCGGGCGACCGCGTCCTGCTCCTGTCCTACAACTCGCCGGAGTTCGTCCTCGCGCTCTGGGCGCTGTGGTGGCTCGGCGCGGTGCCGGTCTTCGGCAACCGCTGGTGGAGCGAGGCCGAACTCGAGCACGCTCTCAAGGTCACCCGGCCGGTGCTCGCGCTGACCGACCGGACCGACTGGGAGCCGGAAGGTCTGACGGTCCATCAGCTGACGACGCTGACGCCGGCGTTCGACACCGCCTCCGACCGCGCCTGTGCCCGCGCGGGTGACGAGGACGCCGCCGCGCTGATCCTGTTCACCTCGGGCAGCTCGGGCGTCCCGAAGGCCGTCGTGCTCTCGCGCCGGGCCGTGATCGCGAACCAGCACAACCTGATGCTCCGCACCCGGCGCCTCCCGCAGGACCTCGACGCCTCGCGCCCCCAGGCCGTGACGATGGTGTGCACGCCGCTGTTCCACGTCGGCGGGGTCAGCAACATCCTGCTGGCGCTGCTCATCGGCACGAAGATGGTCTTCAACCACGGCCGGTTCGACCCGGGCCAGGTGCTCGAGCTGATCGAGGCCGAGAAGGTCCAGAGCTTCGCCGGCGTCCCGACGATGGCCGCGCGGCTCATCGAGCACGACGACTTCCCGCGCCGCGACCTGAGCTCCCTGCGCGCGCTGCCGATGGGCGGCGCCCCGGTGCCGGTGGCCCTGCTCGAGCGCGTGGTCGAGAAGCTGCCGCAGCTGCGCCGCGGCGGGCTCGGCAACAACTGGGGCATGACCGAGTCCGGCGGTTTCCTCACCGCGGCCGGCGCCACCGACCTGACCGAGCGGCCCGGCACGGTCGGACGGCCGCTCGCCTGCGTCGAGCTCCGCATCGACTCTCCCGACGCCGACGGCGTCGGCGAGATCGTCGTCCGCGCCCCGACGGTGATGCTCGGTTACCTGAGCGCCGACGGCTCCCTCGACGGCGTCGACGCCGAGGGCTGGCTGCGCACCGGTGACCTCGGCCGCGTCGACGACGACGGTTACGTCTACCTGCTCGGCCGCTCGAAGGACATCGTGATCCGGGGCGGGGAGAACATCGCCTGCGCCCACGTCGAGGGCACGTTGCTGACGCATCCTCAGGTCCGCGAGGCGGCGGTGTTCGGGCTGCCGCACGACGACCTCGGCGAGGAGCTCGCCGCCGTCGTCGTGCACGCGGGCGAAGCCCCGACGTTGGCCGAGCTGCGGGAGTACCTGCGGGCCCGGCTCGCGTACTTCGAGGTCCCGACCGCGTGGCGGATCACCACCGATCCGCTCCCGACGCTGGCGGGCGAGAAGATCGACAAGAAGACGCTGAAGGCGACGTTCGTCCGAGATCCGGAGTGAGTAACGGCATGCAACTGACCCCGGCCGACGAGTTCTTCACGCACCAGACCTCGCTGCCCCACGCGATGGTCGCGACCAGCGACCCGAGCTGGCGGGAGCGGTACTGGATCAGCGTCCAGGACGTCGCCGGGGGCGACACCGTCATGACGATCGGGCTGGGCAAGTACCCCAACACCGACGTGATGGAGGCCTTCGTCGCGCTCTCGCACGCCGGCACCCAGCGCAACCTGCGGCTGTCGCGGACCCTGCTGCCGCGCTCGACCGAGATGAGCGTCGGCCCGCTGCGGGTCGAGGTCGTCGAGCCGCTGCGGCACCTGCGGCTGGTGTGCGAGTCGAATGAGAGCGGCGTCGAGTTCGACATCGACTGGCGGGCGCGGACCGAGCCGCTGCTGGAGGGCCGGTTCTTCCAGATCAGCCGGGCGCGGGTCACGTACGACGCGATCCGCTACGTGCAGCACGGCCGGGCAACGGGCCGGCTGACCGCGCCCGGGTTGGACGCGACGCTGACCGAGGACACCTGGTGGGGCGAGCGCGACCACTCGTGGGGCACGCGCCCGCTGCCGCGGGCGCCGGGCATGCCGCCGGGGGAGCGCCCCGAGTGGCGGATGCTCCTGTTCGCGCCGCTCCAGCTGCCGGACTTCGGGCTGCACCTGTACCTGCAGGAGGCGCCGGACGGCCGCGCGGTGCATCTGTCCGCCGGTCTGACGCCGCTGGTCGGCAAGGACCCCGAGCCCGAGGCGATCGTCGCCGTCGAGCACGACCTGGAATGGGTCGCCGGCGCGCCGGCCCCGACGTTGTCCGGCGGCACAATCGTGCTGCGCCTGTCCGACGGCCGGGCGCTGGAGGTCGGGATCCGGGCGCTGCCGGGCCGCGCGCACCTGCGCGGCGGCGGGTACGAGGGCTGGAACGGCTGGTTCCAGGGCCACTGGCGCGGGGACGACACCGCCGAGTCCGACGTCTGGGACCTGACCGACCCCGGCCAGTTCTACCGCTACGCCAAGGCGGGCAGCGACCACCTCGTCGAGGTCACGCACAACGGGCAGACGGGCTATGGCATCGTCGAGTACATGGTGCTGCCCGGATACCACCGCTACACCGAGGCCCTGCCTCCCCGGAGGGACGCATGACTGAGCCTCACTTCTCCGAGAACCTCTTCGAGGACGACGTCGCCGATGACGAGGACATCTTCGAGGTCGACGACGAGTCGTCGGGGCTGAAGGCCCAGCTCAAGGAGTTCCTCAAGGACCAGCTCAACGAGGAAGCCGGGCCGGTGATCGAGGCGCCGCCGGTACCGATTGCGGGCGGCAGCTCGAAACAGCACTACAAGTTCGCGGTCAGCTGGTTCAACGGCACCAAGCGCGTCCGACGTCAGATGATCCTGCGTCAGGAGCCGGCGTCGGGCGTCGTCGACTCGGACATGCAGACCGAGGCGATCATCCTCAACGCGCTGCGCGGCGGCGACGTCCCCGTCCCGATGCTGCAGTGGTCGGACCTGCAGCCGGCGTGGTTCGACACCCGCACGCTGATCTTCGAACAGAGCCGCGGCGAGGCCGACCGGGCCGCGCTCCGCGACAAGGACCCCTTCAAACTCGGGCTCGAAGGCCGCATCGACCTCGCCCGCGCGATGACCGGCGTCCTCGCCGACCTCCACGCGCTGAATCCGGCGGAGCACAGCCTCGACCTCGTCCTCCCGTACCCGGACGACTCGGTGATGAGCGAGGTCAACAAGTGGGACTACGCCGTCGACAAGGAGCAGCTCGACCCGCAGCGGCTGCTCGCGCCGGCGCGCGACTGGCTGCAGGTTCACATGCAGCCCGGTTCGCCGGAGCTCTGCCTCGTCCACGGTGACTTCCGACCGGCGAACTTCCTCGTCGACGACGGCCGTCCGACGACCCTGCTCGACTGGGAGATGGCCCACCTCGGCGACCCCGCCGAGGACGTCGGCTGGTACACCTGCTCGCTCTACCGGACCGAGCACTTCCCCGAGGGCTGGGGCGTCGAGGACTTCCTCGCCCGCTACGTCGAGCGCGGCGGCCCCGAGCTCGAGCCCGAGCGAATCAAGTTCTGGCAGGTCTTCGCGGTCTTCAAGCTCGCGGTGATCGCGCTCCGCGCCGTCCGGAACGTCGAGTCCGGCGCGGTCGACGGCCCGAAGCCCCCGATCGACCGTGTGATCGAGACCCTGAACGCCGACATCGCCTGAGCTGCCCTTGCGTCCGACGATGTGGCGGCAATAGCGACCACATCGTCGGACGTCACGGGGTGTTTCAGTCGCCGGCGGCGGCGCGGAGGCGGGCGAGGACCTCGACGAGCTCCGCGCGGTCGGCGACGGAGGTCCCGGCGAGGCCGTACTCGAACTCCCCGAGCGCGGCGGAGGCCTTGCGGACCAGGGCCCGGCCCTCGTCGGAGATCGTGACCAGGGTGGCGCGGCGGTCCGAGGGGTGTGGGCCGCGGGAGAGCAGGCCACGGGACTCGAGGCGGTCGGTCGCGAGCGTCGCCGTCGTCGCGTGGACGAGCAGGCCGCGGGCGAGGCGCGAGACGGGGCGGGTGCCGGTCTCGGACAGCTCGAGGGTCATCAGCAGCATGTAGTCGGTGAGGTTGAGGCCGTGCTTCTTGAGCTCGTCCTCGACGGCGACGGTCATCAGGCGGTGGAAGCGCAGGACCGAGCTCATCGCGATGAACGCGTCCTCGCCCGGGCCGAGGTTCTGCTGGCGCCAGTAGTGGCGCGCCCAGTCGACGGGGTCGGAGTGGGGTTTCGCCCGGCCTCCGCCCTCGGTCGCGGGCTCCGCACTCATGCGCGCAGCTTATCGCGTACTCGAATGTCTATGCCATAATAGTTTACAACTAGACCATCTGCCGGAGAGCACGGAGGAGCAGCCATGGGGAACCTGGACGGACGCGTCGCGATCGTCACCGGAGCGGCCCGGGGCATCGGTCGTGAGCACGCGCTGCTGCTCGCGGCGGAGGGCGCCAAGGTCGTCGTGAACGACCTCGGCGGCGCCCACGACGGCACCGGGGCCGCGGCCGGCCCGGCCGAGGACGTCGCGGCCGAGATCCGCGCCGCCGGCGGCGAGGCCGTGGCCAACGGCGACGACGTCGCCGACCCCGCGGGCGCCGAGCGCCTCGTCCGCCAGGCCGTCGACACGTTCGGCGGTCTCGACGTGCTCGTGAACAACGCGGGCATCCTGCGCGACCGCGTCCTGATCAACCTGAGCGACGACGACTGGGACCTCGTGGTCCGCGTCAACCTGACCGGCACGTTCGTCTGCACCCGCGCCGCCGGCAACTACTGGCGTGAGCAGTCGAAGGCCGGCGTCGAGGTCGCGGCGTCGGTCATCAACACCACCAGCGAGTCCGGCGTCTTCGGCAACCCGGGGCAGGCCAACTACGCCGCCGCCAAGGCCGCGGTCGCGTCGCTGACGCAGGTCGCGTCGAAGGAACTCGCGCGCTACGGCGTCCGCGTCAACGCGATCGCGCCGCAGGCCCGCACCCGCATGACGGAGTCCGCTTTCGGTGACGCGCTCGCCCCGAAGGAGGGCAAGTTCGACCGGTTCAACCCGGCGAACGTCAGCCCGTTCGTGGTCTACCTCGCCTCCCCGCTGTGCGAGATCACCGGCGAGGTGTTCATCGTCGGCGGCTCCCGCGTCCAGCGCGTGAAGCCGTGGGAGAAGGACCGCGAGTGGAAGCTCGACACCGACGGCCGCTGGACCGTCGACGGCCTCGCCAAGGCCGTCGCCGAGGCCGGCGTCCCGCAGGGCAGCGGCTGGACGGCGAACCCCGACAAGGGCTGACGGGCGGCTTGAGAGGATCGCGGGATGAGTGACGCGAAGGCTGCCGCCAAAGACGAGGGCCCGACGATCCTGCTCGAGCGGGACGAGGACGGGGTCGCGACGCTGACCCTGAACCGGCCCGCCCGGAAGAACGGGATCCACCGCGGGATGGTGGACGCCGCGATCACGGCGCTCGACGAGGTCGCGTCCGACCACCGGAACCGGGTGCTCGTCGTGACCGGGGCCGGGAACGCGTTCTGCTCCGGCATGGACCTCGTCGAGCCGATGGCGCCCGACGAGCTGACGTTCATGCGCCGGGTCGGGATCCTCTGCCGGAACCTGCACGAGCTCCCGATCCCGACGATCGCGAAGGTCCGCGGCCCGGCGATCGGGTTCGGGGCGAACTTCGCGCTGTGCTGCGACCTCGTCCTCGCCGCCGACGAATCGACCTTCGGCGAGCTCTTCGCCGCCCGGGGCCTCGGCCTCGACGGCGGTGGCTCGTGGTCGCTGCCCCGGCTCGTCGGGCCGCAGAAGGCGAAGGAGATCGCGTTCTTCGCCCAAAGCCTGACGGGCAGTCAGGCCGCGGCCATCGGGCTGATCAACAAGTCGGTGCCGGGGGACTCTCTCGACGGCCTCGTCGCGGAGTGGGCCTCGACCCTCGCCGCCGGCCCCCGTCGCGCGCTGTCGATGATCAAGTCGCAGATCAACACCGCGCTGGAGACCAGCTTCTCCGCCGCCCTGGAGAAGGAGGCGGTCGCGCAGGCCCAGGCCGCCCGCGCCTCCGAGGTGAAGGAAGGCGTTCAGGCCTTCTTCGAGAAGCGCAAGCCGGACTTCCGCGCCGCCGACTGACCCGACCCCCCGTTCAACGCCCTTGGGGGTGTCACCCCTTGTCGACCAATCGGGCCCGGCGAACGTTGACAAAGGGTGTCACCCCTTGTCGACCAATCGGGCCCGGCGAACGTTGACAAAGGGTGTCACCCCTTGTCGACCAACCGGGCCGGCCAACGTTGATAAAGGGTGTCACCCCTACTGAAACGGGTGGGGCGTCAGAGGTCCATGAGCTCGCGGTAGAGGGCGTAGAAGTGGCGGATCTTCGTCTCCTGGTAGGCGCCGAAGGAGACGCCGGGCTTGTGCTCCACCAGGGTGTGGAGGCCCTTCTGGACGAAGCCGACGTTGTACTCGTCCTGGAAGAAGACGCGGGCGAGGGGACCGAGCTCGATCGCGTCGAGGAACGAGTCCTCGAGGCCGAGGCGGCGGACGGGCGCGTCCGGGGGGCGCTCGCCGAGGAACGGCGAGAGGACGAGGACCTCCATGAAGCAGGTCTCGGGGTCGAAGCCGTTGGGGCGGAACCGGTAGCAGGTCCGGTTGTAGCTGCCCCACGGGTGGAAGTTCGGGAACGCCGTGTAGAAGAACGTGTCGACGCACTCGGAGTCCGACAGCGTCTCGGCCTTGTCGCCGAGGGAGTCGAGCATCCGCTTGCGCGTCGCGGCCGCGATGACCGTGCGGGCGGTGGCGTCGTCCGGCAGCTCGAGGATGCGCGGGTCGTCGATGCCGAGACCCATCATCGCGTCGAAGATCTGCTGCTCGGTCGGCTCGTACGTCAGATGCGGTGACGGGGTCCCGCGGGGCGTGATCGCGCGGCTGATCCAGCCCCACGCGTCGTACTGGGAGTTCGCGTCGCCGATGCCGCGCAGCAGCTGCGGGTGGGTGGTGACGACGTGGAAGCTCTCCATGAAGGCCTCCTGCGCGACCTTCCAGTTGCAGGGGAGCAGCTTCTCGACGTGCGCCTCGACGTACCGTCCCTCGAGGTCCCAGTGGTCGAGCTCGGTGAGGCGGCCGAGGTAGTCCCGCAGCGGGACCTGGTCCTCGCTCAGGCAGACGAAGACGAACCCGCCCCAGGTGTCCACGCGGACCTGCGGCAGCGCGAAGCCCTCGTCGGTCACCTGCGGGAAGTCCCAGCGCGCCGGCACGCGCTTGAGGCCGCCGTCCAGGTCCCAGCAGAAGCCGTGGAACTGGCACGCGAGCTCGCCGGCCGGCCCGTCCTCGTGCCGCAGTTGACGGCCGCGGTGCAGGCACGCGTTGTAGAACCCACGCAGGACGCCGTCCTCGCCGCGCACCAGCAGGATCGAGAGGTCCGCGATGTCGTAGACGACCGTGTCGCCCGGGTTCGCGACCGCGGTCTCGCGGCACGCGAACTGCCAGACGGTCTTCCAGATCCGCTCCTTCTCCAGGACGGCGATGTCGCGGTCCAGGTAGTAGCGGGCCGCGATGTCGGCGACGCCGAAGTCCGACTCGCCCTCCGCGCGCAGGAACGCCGGCACCTCGTGGGTGTCCGCGTCGAGCAGGTCCTGGTAGCTCGGGCCGTTGGAACGGTCCGGTCGGGGCTGGTCGAACAGGCTGCGGCGCGGGCGCTGGGCAGGTCGCTCGGTGGGTGCGGTCATCCGGATCGCTCGCCTTCCACGCCGTCGTGCTGGGTGAACCCGACCAGGTGCCGGGACGCGGGCGTGTACCCGTGGGTGCCGACCCAGCGGCACATCTCCGGGTCGGCGGTGCGCAGGTCGCCCTCGAGCCAGAAGCCGCGGTAGTCGAAGACCCCGCGCCGGTCGCCCTTCGTGACCTCGACGCGGCCGTCGCCCAGCCCGGCGTAGATCGCGCCGCTGAAAGGGTGTTCGAGGCGGTGTGCCATGAAAATAGTCTAGCTCTAGACCAATCGCCGTGCCGATTCCGCGTCGGAGCCCAAGATCGGCGTGAGACCCTGACCGCGATGAACTCGCACGCGCCGGGCCCGACGTTGCCCTGGGAGGGCAAGGCCCAGCCCGCCGACAAGATTCTCGTCACCGCGATCATGATCAGCGGGCTCTACGGGCTCGCGACGATGCCGCTGATCCCGTGGATGATCCAGAACCATCCGGTCGCCCTCGCGGCGATCCGCGGCGGGATGACCGCGATCGTCAACCTCGGGGCGCTCGCCCGGGTCGACGAGGTCAGCCTCTGGGTCGCCGTGCTCGTCGGCCTCCCCGCGACCGTTCTGTTCGACTGGGCGTACTGGTGGGCCGGTCAGCGGTGGGGCGAGCGCAGCCTGCACATGATCCTCGGCGAGTCCCGCAAGACCGAGATGCGGCTGGCGAAGGTCAAGCGCCTGACGGTCCGCTTCGGCGCGATCGCCGTTCTCACCGCGTACTACTCGCCGCTGCCCACCGTGCTGATCTACGCCGCCGCCGGCTGGGCCGGGATGCGGCTGACGACGTTCCTGGTCCTCGACGTCCTCGGTGCGCTGCTGTGGACGAGCGTCCTGGCCGGTCTCGGCTACTGGGTCGGGCAGTCCGCGGTCGACGCCGTCGAGGCGTTCGCGGACTACACGCTCTACCTGACGATCGCGCTGGTCGTCCTCATCGTGATCCGGCAGATCTGGAACACCCGCAAGCAGTTGCGGGCCGCCTCCCAGCAGCCGGTGGAGTCGGTCGAGCCGGACGCCGCCCCGGTCGAGTAGACCCGGGGATCAGTCGATCCCGGTCCGCATTCCGTCCTGGGTGAGGTCGATCCACATCTTCTGGCCCGCCTTCGTGGCGGTGAAGGTGACGACGAACTTCGGGTCGGGCTCGAGGTTCAGGTCCCCGTTCCCGGGCGGGAGCTTGTCCGTGGCCCACCTCGGCGGACCGGACGCGGGGTCCTTGCGGGTCCAGCCGGCCTTCTCCAGGATCGCGATCGCGTCGGCGCCGCTCATGCCCTTCCAGAGCGCGGCGATGCCGCCCCAGTCCGGACCCTCGGCGGGGTCGCAGTTCAGGGTGTCGGCGGGCTTCATCCGCTCGACGCGGCGCAGCTTCTTCGCCGGGAACAGCGTCATCACGTGCTTGGCGAGCAGGGCGTTGGAGACCTCGATCGAGCGGGCGCACTCGCTCTTGGCGACCTTCGGCCCGCTCTTCTCCGGGTCGTCGCCCTTGATCAGGCCCTCGTGGTCCCCGGAAGGCTCGTTCTGCGCCCGGTCGCCCAGGGCCTTGGCGTCATCGGCGGGGACGAAGTCCAGCTGCCCGTCGATCGAGGCGCCGTTGTCGTCGCCGGCGCAGCCGCCCACGGCCAGCAGCAGGGCAAGGCCGCCCGCCAGGCACGCATTCCTCGTCCGCAGTACCCCGGTTCTCATGGCCCTACTGTGCCCACTCGGGGCCGCGCTACGGGGGAGGTTGGGCTCAGAAGCTCGCGTCGAGGAAGGCGGGAGTGCTGCGGTCGAGCGTGTTCGCGTGCAGTCGTTCGGCCAGGCGGAGCTCGGTCCGGGCGGCGGCGATGGCCCGGCTCAGGTCCTCGGCGACGCGGAGCTGCCGGGCCGCGATGGCCTCGGCGCGGGCTCGCAGGCGCTCGGGCAGGGGGCCGGACAGCTCGGGTGCGACCCAGTCCGGCCGGGGCGCGGGGAACTCGGCGGGGGCGCCCGAGGCGAGGAGCTCCTCGGCGCGGGCGACGTCCAGTTCGAGGGCGGTCAGGGCGTCGGACCAGGCGTCGTCCCACGTCGCGGGTTCCGCGGGAACGAGCCGGAGGGTGCGATCGGTCATGGCGACCCCCTACCCCACGCGGTCGACCGAAGCCGCCGCGGCCGAAACTTCCAGCGCGGCGGCGCGCCACGCTTCCGCGAGCGGCTCGACCAGCGTGCGGACGGCCGCGGTGCGCGCGGGGTCGCCGGAGACGTTCGCCCGGACCAGCTCCGAGTGCAGGAACGTGTAGAGCGCGGCCAGGGCCGGCCCGCCCTCCCACAGCTCGGGCCGCAGGCTGCCGGCCAGCTCCAGGACGATCTCCTGGGCGTGCAGCAGGTGGGTGTTCGCGGCGGCCCGGTCCCCGACCGACTGCGCGTCCGCGCCGCGGGTCAGGTCGAGCAGCAGGCGGTCGTAGAGCATCGTGACGAGCCGCGTGGGCGAGGCGGTGGCGACGGCGTCGTCGAGGAACCGCGCCCGCTGGGCGGCGATCCTCCCTCCGCCGTTGAGGCCCAGGGCGTTCGCCGTGGTCAGGCCGCTGCTCATCCGGGGCTCCCCGTTCGATGCTGCTGAATGGTCCGTCAGGAGGGGTGGTGTCACGACGAGCCCCACGTCGGCAGGGACGAGAGCTGGCCGGAGAGCCAGGACGACTGGTTCCGCAGCGACGAGAGCGCCGTCTCCATCGCGCTGAACTGCCGCACCAGGGCGGCCTTGCGGGCGGAGAGCCGGGTGTCCCAGTTCTCGATGCGCGTCCCGAGGTCCTTGATGGCGGCGTCCCGGCCCTGGATGGCGAGGGTGACCGAGCCGGACGTCGAGTCCGTCGCACCCTTCGCGACCGCGGCGAGCGAGGCGCCGACGCCGGCGGCGAGGGCCTGGGCCCGCGCAGGGTCCTCCCCCATCAGCTCGACGAAGCGCGCGCGGTCGAAGGTCAGGCGGCCGTTGCGATCGAGCCCGATGCCCGCGGTGCCGGGGGAGCCGGCGCCGGAGACGACGTCCACCGCCCCGAGCGTCTGCGACTGCAGCGTCCGGATCGTGGCCTCGCCGACCAGCGGCGCACCCTTCTTGCTCGCGGTGTCGTAGGCCGACTGCTTCGCGGCCTCGGCCAGCGCGGCGTTGGCGGCGTTGACCATCGCGGCGACCTTGTCCGCGATCGACGCCGCCGTCACCGCCGTGGACACCGACACCCCCGTCTCCTCCTTGCTCACGGTGAACGTGGTGCCGGGGAGGACGTCGGTGAACGTGTTGGTGGACGACTTCACGGTCAGGCCGCCGCCGAGGTCGATCTCGGCGTCGGTGCCGGTGCGGACGACGCTGGTGGCGCCGAGGCCGTCGAGCGTGAACTGGCTCGCCTCGCCGGTGTCCTTCGCGCTGACCTGGATCCGGTACGTGCCGGGGGCGACCTGGACGACGGTGGCCTGCAGGTCGAGCGAGGCGCCGTTGACGCCGGTCGCGCTGTTGATCGCGTTGATCAGGCCGGAGACCGAGTTGTCCGTCGCGGTGATCGCGAACGCCATCCCGCCCTTGTCCCCGGTGAGCACGACCGGCCAGGTCGGCACGATGTCGTTGATGTCGGAGAACGTCCCCGTCGCCAGCGAGTGCGACCGCGCCACGGAGGTGACGTCGAAGTCGAGCCGGCCGAGGGCCGCGGTGGCGGTGCTGCTCGCCTTGACCGACCCGGACGAGGACGACGTCACCGGCGTGGTCCAGGTGTCGGCGTCGGCGATCGCCTCGGCGGCCGTCGCGAGCGCGGCGTAGCGGGTGTTGATGCTCTGGTAGGCCGACACGGCGGCCTGGGCCTCGCTGACCTTGTTCTTCAGCGACGTCTGCGGCGCCGCCTCGGCCTGGACGAGCTGGTTGATCAACGAGGTGGTGTCCAGCCCGCTGATCAGTCCGTCGACCGACATACCGGCCATCGGGACCTCCTTCGGCTACTGGGAGAGCACTGCACGAGCGGTGCGCACGCCCCGGGGAGGTGTGGCCCCCTCCCCGGGGCGTCGCGCGTCTTACGGGACGACCGGCGCGATCAGCCGCGGAGCAGCTGCAGCACGCCCTGCGGCGCCGAGTTCGCCTGCGCCAGCATCGCGGTGCCGGCCTGGGAGAGGATCTGGCTCCGGGTGAAGTTGACCATCTCCGACGCCATGTCGGTGTCGCGGATCCGGCTCTCCGACGCGGACAGGTTCTCCACCGCGACGTTGAGGTTGTTGATCGTGTGCTCGAACCGGTTCTGGTACGCACCGAGCTGCGCCCGAGCGGTCGACACGTTCTTGATCGCGTTGTCGACGACGTCGATCGCCGACCGCGCGTTCGCGGTGCTGCTCAGCGACGCCGAGTTCACCCCGAGGCCGGCGCTGTCGAACCCGGTCGCGGTGCCGAGCACCGCGGCGGCGCCCGCCGTGGAGGTCTCGGCCAGGCCGAGCGCGGTGGTGAGCGAGTCCGTCGACGCCGCCAGCACGTTGATGCTGGACGACGAGCCGGTGGTCTCCGAGGTCAGCGTGATCACGCTGGCCGCCTGGCTCGCGATGTTCCCGGAGGAGCCGGTCGCGGTCTGGTACGCCGTGTTGATGGCGGTGACCACCGTCGCGGCGGTGGCGTCGTTGGCGACGGTGACGTTGAACGACGCCCCGCCGTCGACCGACAACGTCAGGGTGCCGCCGGTGTAGGTGGCCGGCACGGCCTGGCCGCCGGTGACCGTGGCCGCCGTCGCGGCGGACGCCGAGACGGCCGTGCCGAACGCCGCCGCGGTGAGGGCGACGTCGATGCGGTCGTCAGCGGTGTTGTTGGCGCCGACCTGGAAGTTGCCGCTGTACCCGGTGGAGCCGTTGACGCCCACGTCGAGCAGCTTCTGGCCGCCGAACGAGGTGGTCTTGGCGATGCGGTCCAGCTCGCCCTGGAGCTGGGCGAACTCGGTCTGGGCCGCGGCCTGGGCCTTCGCGTCCTGGCTGCCGCCGTTGGCGGCCTGGACGGAGAGGTCACGCATGCGCTGCAGGATCGAGGTGGTCTCGGTCAGCGCACCTTCCGCGGTCTGGACGACCGAGATGGCGTCCTGGCTGTTGCGGACGGCGACCTTGAGGCCACCGATCTGCGAGCGCAGGCCCTCGGAGATGGACAGGCCGGCCGCGTCGTCCGCGGCGCGGTTGATGCGGAAACCGCTGGAGAGACGCTCGAGCGACTTCTCCATCTGACCCGAGGTCACCGACAGGTTGCGGTAGGCGTTCATCGCCGAGATGTTCTGGTTGATGCGGAGTCCCATGATGGAGTCCTTTCCGAATGGGATGAGCGGTGGTGATCGATGCGGGCCGTCCGTGGCCCGACACCGAGGATTTCGGCCGCCGAAGCGGAAACCTGAGGAGTCAGGCGGTCTTCTGCTCGCCCGTCCGCGGACGGGTGTCGACCGGACGCGCGGACAGGCGCGAGCGGTAGTCACTGCGGGCCGCGACGGCGGCGTAGTACGCCTCGTGCCGCTTGGCCGCGCGTCCGGTGGACGCGGCGGTCGGCGCCGGCCGCTCCTCGGTCAGGGCGGCGTTGAGGCCGCCGCGCAGGAGAGTCAGAGCCTCGGCGCGCATCTGCGAGACGCGGGACTCCGTCACGCCCAGCTGGGCGGCGGTCTCCGCCATCGGGCGCTCCTCGAAGTAGTACTGCGTGACCACGATGCGCAGCCGCTCCGGCAGCGTCAGCACCGCGTCGTGCAGGTAGCCGATGCGCTCGTGCGCGAGCAGCTGGTCCTCGGGGCCGGCCTCGGAGGAGGGCGCGAGGGTCTCCACGGACTCCGGGTCGGCGAAGCCGTCGAGGGAGAGAACCACGGCGCGGTGGACGTCGTGCCGGCCGTCGGCGATCTCCGACACCTCGACGCCCAGGGCGGTCGCCAGCTCGACGTCGGTGGGCGTGCGGCCGAGCTCCGTCGTCAGCTGCGCGACGACCGCCTCCTGCCGGCGAGCCTTCGCGCGGACCGACCGGGACGCCCAGTCGGTGTTGCGCAGCTCGTCGATGAGGGCGCCGCGGATGCGGATGCTCGCGAACCGCGGAAACGGCACGCCGCGGTCCTCGTCGTAGGCGCGGACGGCGAACGCCAGGGCGGCGAGACCGGCTGAGGTCAGCTCCGCGCGCGACACGTGCGCGGGAACCTTCGCGAGAACTTCCGAGACCAGGTAGCCGACCAGCGGAAGGTTCTCGCGGACCATGGCCTCTTCGTCGATCGAGCGGGCCGACGGGGGCAGCGGCGTCGCGGTGGGGGAAAGCAAAGAGTTGGTCACGAGGGCCTTCTCGGCCCCTTAAGGCCCGGGACTGAAGGCCCAGGTCACCGCCCGTGTCCGGTCACGTTCCGTAGTGCCCGTTTTGTGCCGAGAACTCGGGACCAAAGTCCCGAGCGACACGCCGGAGCGGTTCCCCTCAGGTGGGGTGGAACCGCGCCGATAGGTCCCCTGACACGACACCGGTGAAGGGTGAAGGGCGATGGGTCTCGCCGAGGTCTCCACGATTCTCTGGCGCGAGCGCGAGCTTCTGGAGCTCTTGCTGTTCAAGCTCGAGGAGGAGCAGCTCGTCCTCACATCAGGCCGCTCACGCTGGCTGGCGCGTGCGACGAAGGAGGTCGAGATCGTGCTCGCGGAGATCCGCCGCACGGAACTCGCCCGGGCCACCGCCGTCGACGAGGCCGCCGAGGCGCTCGGCCTGGCGCCGAACCCGAGCCTGGCCGCCCTCGCCGACGCCTGCGCGGAGCCGTGGGCCGGCATCCTGCGGGACCACCGCACGTCCTTCCACGCCCTGACCGCCGAGATCACCGCGCTCGCCAACAGCAACCGCGACCTGATCACCGCCGGCAAGCAGGCGACGGAGGAGACCATCCGGATGCTGATGGCCCTGAACTCCAAGGGCGACGACGTCCCGACCTACTCCCCGAGCGGCGCGGCCAGTGCCTCGGTTCCCCGGGCCCGGCTGATCAACGAGGCCCTGTGACCAGCTTCTCGGGCCTGTCCACCGCGCTCACCGGCCTGCAGGCCGCGCGGCGCGGTCTGGACGTCACGGGCCAGAACATCGCCAATGCCAACACCGACGGTTACACCCGGCAGCGGGTCGTGCAGCAGTCGGTCGGGGCGCCGGAGGTGCCGGCGCTGTGGGCGACCTACGACGGCGGCGGGGGCGGCGTCCGCGTCACGGACATCGCGCGCCTCTCGGACGACTTCCTCACCGCGCGCGCCCGGAGCGAGTCCGGGACGCTCTCTCAGCTGACGGCGCGTCAGGCCACGATGGCCGGCGTCGAGTCGGTGCTGGGGGAGCCCGGCGACACCGGCATCGCCTCGCAGCTCTCGGACCTGTGGGCCGCGTGGCACGACGTCGCGAACCGGCCCGGCGACCTCGCCGCGCGTGCTCAGCTCCTCGCGCGCACCACGACGGCGGCCGACGGTTTCCGCGCCGCGCACCTCAAGCTCGACACCCAGTGGTCGGCGGGGCGCGAGCAGCTCGCGGTCGCCGTCGACCAGGTGAACATCACGGCGGCGAACGTCGCCGAGCTGAACCAGGCGATCCTGCGCAGCACGCAGGCCGGCATCCCGGTCAACGAGCTGCGCGACCAGCGGGACCAGCTGATCAACTCCCTCGCGCAGGCGACCGGGGCGGTCGCGCGGGCGGGCGAGAACGGCACGATCGACGTCTACCTCGGCGGGATCGCGCTCGTCCGCGGCGACCGGGCGGAGACGCTGGCGGTCAGTGGGGCGACGTCGATGACCGACCTGCGTTCCGGCCCAAGCCCGGCACCGTCGGTCACGTGGACGTCGATCGGTACGCCGGCCGTGCTCGGGGGCAGCATCGGCGGGCAGGTCGAGGCGCTCGGTGTCACGATCCCGAAGTACGCCGACGACCTCGACGCGGTCGCGTTCGCGCTGCGGGACACCGTCAACGCCGCGCACGCCGCGGGTTACGACCTCGACGGCAACGCCGGCGTCGCGATGTTCTCCGCGACGGCGACCGCGAAGGACATCGCGAACCTGGTGACGGACCCGCGGATGGTCGCGGCCTCCGCGCAGGCGCCGAACCCGGATCCCTCGCTCGACGGCAGCAACGCGTCCGTGCTCGCCGAGATCGGTCGCGGTGCGAGCTCACCTGACGACGTCTACCGCCGATTGGTGGTCGACGTCGGAGCGGCGGCGCAGGCGGCGAACCGCCGGCAGTCGATCCAGGCGTCGGTCTCCACGCAGGCGGCAGCCGCGCTGGAGTCCGCGGTCGGGGTGAACGTCGACGAGGAGATGGTGGGCCTGCTCAGCTATCAGCGCGCGTACGAGGCGGCCGCGCGCGTCATCACAGCGATCGACGAGGCGCTCGACGTCCTGATCAACCGCACCGGCTTGGTGGGGAGGTAACGCATGACCATCGGACGCATCACCCAGCGCTCGATCGCTACGACCACGTTGGCGGGGTTGCAGAACAACCTGACCCGGCTCAGCGGCATCCAGCAGCAGCTCTCGAGCGGCAAGCTGATCTCGAAGCCGTCGGACTCCCCGACCGGCACGGTCTCCGCGATGCAGATGCGCGCCGAGATCCGCGACAACACGCAGTGGTCGCGCAACGCCGACGACGGCCTCGGCTGGCTCGGCACCATCGACCAGAGCCTGACGAGTTCGCTGTCGTCCGTCCGGCGCGCGCGCGACCTCACGCTGACCGGCCTGAACTCCGGCGCGGCCTCGGCCAACTCGGGCGAGGCGCTGGCCGCGGAGATCGACCAGCTCCGGCAGGGCCTGATCGGCCTGGCGAACACGCGCTACCTCGACCGCCCCGTTTTCGGCGGGACGACGGGTGGGGTGCAGGCGTACGACGCGTCCGGCACCTACGTCGGTCCGGCGGCCTCCCCGCCGATCCTGCGGACGGTCGGGGCCAACGCGACGGTGCGTGTCGACCAGACCGGTCCGGAGGTGTTCGGGCCCGCGGGGGCGGACCTGTTCACCGTCCTCGACGACATCTCGACCGCCCTCCGCGCCGGCGACCACGCCGCGCTGAACACCGGTCTCGGTGACCTCGACTCGGCGATGAAGCGGATCGCCGGCAAGGTCGCGGAGGTCGGCGCCGCCTACAACCGCGTGGAGCAGATGCGTACCGCCGCCGACGACCGGATCCTGACGTTGAAGGCCTCGCTGTCGGACGTCGAGGACGTCGACCTGCCGGCCACGCTCGTCGAGCTCTCGCTGGCGCAGGTCGCGCAGCAGGCGGCGCTGGCCGCCACCGAACGGGTCGTCACCCCTTCGCTCGTGGACTTCCTCCGATGACCGCGGCGGTGGAGATGCTTTCCGAAGCTCAGACCGGCACCGAGGCCGAGGCTGTGCCGGCGCTGGAGTTCGTCGGTCCGATCGCGGGATTCCCGGGGCACCGGAGCTTCGTGCTCACCGAGATCGACCCCGCGTCGATCGTGTGTGCGCTGCAGTCGCTGGAGGACCGCGAGGTGCGGTTCCTGGTCATGCCGCCCGGTCCGGTGTTCCCCGACTATGCCCCGGAGATCAGTGACGACTGGGCCGAGACGCTCGGCCTGACCCGGGCCGAGGACGCGCTCGTGCTCGTCATCGTGAACGCCGGGGCGTCGATCGCCGACGCGACGGCGAACCTGATGGCGCCGATCATCGTCAACACGGTGACCCTGCGCGCGGCGCAGGTCGTGCTCAGTGACCCGGAACTGCCGCTAAGGGCCGCGTTGTCCGCCGCTTGATGCGGCGCAGCAACGCGTCGACGGTCTGGTTCGGATCGAGGTCCGAGGTGTCGGTCGTCAGGTCGACCACCCGCTCGTAGAGCGGGTGGCGCCGGCGTACCTGCGCCCGGAGCTGGGCCTCGACGTCGACGTCCCAGGGACGGCCGGCGCCGGCGGTCGCGCGCGCGGCCAGGTGCTGCGGGTCGGCCCGGAGCCACACGACGAACGCGCGCTCGGCCAGGGCCCGCCGGCAGGCGGCGCTCTCGATCGTCGACGCCGCCGCCGTGATCACGGCCGGGGTGTCGACCGCGAGGACGTCGAGCAGCACGGCCGCCTCCGCCGCGTGCGCAGCGTCGAGACCGTAACGGGCCGTCAGACCGGCGGCGGACTCCCCGAAGCGCGCGACCAGCTCGCGGTCGTTGTCGTGGTAGGCCAGGCCGAGCCGCTGTGCCAGCGCCTCGCCGACCGTGGTCTTGCCGCTGCCCATGAGACCGACCAGCGCAATCCGTCGTGTGCTGCCCATTCCCTCCTGCTACCCGGGTAGGGGGTGGTCATGGGTGCCGTTCTCGCGCTGGGCAGCGTCAACGCCGACTTCGTCGTCCGGACCGAGAGCTCGCCGGCCGGCCCGGGGAGCCTGGCCGCGCACTCGCTGCTGCGGACCTCGGGCGGCAAGGCCGGGAACCGCGCGGTGCTGGCCGCCCGCCTCGGGGCGCCGGCACGGTTGCTCGCCGGGGTGGGGGACGACGACCTCGCCGCCCAGGCGCTGCGGGGCCCCGAGAACGCGGGCGTGAACCTGCGCGCCGTGCGCCGACGGCCGGGCCCGACCGGGTACGCGAGCATCGTCGTCCCCACCGACGGGGCGAAGACGATCCTGCGGGTGCCCAACGCCAACGACGCGTGGGGCGAGGACGAGACGAAGGTCGCGCTCGAGGTCGACGCCGCCCCCGACGGCAGTGTCGTGACCGTCGACTGCGAAATTCCTGTCGCGCTGGTCCGGGCGGCGTTGGAGGGGGCCCGGGAGCGGGGGTTCGTGACGGTGCTCGACCCGGCGCCCCCGTCGCGGGTGAGCGACGAGCTGTTGGCGCTGACCGACCATCTGACGCCCGATCACTCCGAGGCGGCGGAGCTGACCGGGGTGAAGATCTCAGGCTCGGCGGACGCGGCTCGTGCCGCGGAGGCGCTGCGGGAGCGCGGCGCGGGCGTCGTCCACGTCAAGCTCGCGGACGGTGGGTGTGTCACCGCCTCCGCCGACGGGGTGACGCTGATCGAGGCGCCCGCGGTGGAGGTCGTCGACGCCACCGGAGCCGGGGACGCCTTCGCCGGCGCCCTGGCCGTCGCCCTGCTCGGCGGTCGCTCCACCCTCGACGCCGCGGCCTACGCCGTCGCCGCCTCCACCTGCGCCGTCACCGCCTACGGGAGCCAGGAGTCGTACCCCGATCCCGCCGCCCTCGCCCCCGTCCTCGCGGCTGTTCTCGACCGGGTCCGCCCCCTCCCCGTCAAGAAAGGGTGACACCCTTTCTTGACAGCGATGCGTCCGAAGAAGTGGCTGCAACAGCGACCAGATCGTCGGACGCCAGGGCAATGTCCCCTAAGCTCACGGACAGACGGCGCGGCGCACGGAAGAGCCGCCGCCTCCCAGGGAAGGGGACCAGGGGTGCTCGTGCTGAGTCGCTCCCAGGGCGAGAGCGTGATGATCGGCTCGGACATCGTGGTGACGGTGCTCGAGGTGCGTGGGGACGTGGTCCGGATCGGGATCGACGCGCCCCGGGACGTGAAGGTCCACCGCGAAGAGGTCTACCGGGCGCTGGAGCAGGCCAACCGCGAGGCCGCCGGCGCCGACCCCGCCGCCGAGGCGGAGCTGAGCAAGCACCTCAAGATCCCGCCGCCGATGCACGACTGACCCCGAGCGTCAGAACGGCTTGCGGACGATCGAGAGCGAGCCGGAGCCGTAGCCGGCGATGTCGATCGTCAGATCGATGCGGTTGCCGAACCCGCGGAGGAGCTCGCCGACGTCGTTGGCGGGAAGTTCCGCGGGGGACGTCGTCGAGTACAGCCGCAGGTGGGCGGCGCCGTCGCGGTTGAGCAGGGCCGCGCCGACGTTGAGGATCTCGGCGAAGTTCTCCCACATCGCCGGGGTCAGGCCCTCCTCGGACGCGCCCTCGGCGTGGGCGACCGGGATCAGGCCCAGGGCGCTGCCGGCGAACGCGCAGAACGGGAGGTCCGCGGCCGCGGCGGCGGCGAGGGTGAGGTTGTCGTCGACGTAGACGCCGACGCCCGCCCGCACGTCGGCGGTCGGGACGACCGGGCGGCCCGGGGAGACCGTGACGTCCCGCCCGAGCAGGCCCTCGACGAGGTCGCGGACGTCCTTCGGGCTGGGCAGAACCAGGGTGGCCATTGTCGCGAACTCCTAACCGAGGACCGGGGAGAGCACCTCGGCGAACGCCTCGGGCGTGAAGGGCTTGGCGACGAGGAACAGGGCCCCGGCGGCGGTCGCGGTCTCGCGCATCTCGGCGGTGCCCTCACTGGTCACGAAGCCGAACGGAGTCTGGTCCCCGGTGCTGCGGAGGTTGCGCAGGAACTCGATGCCGCTCATCTCCGGCATGTTCCAGTCGGACAGGACGAGGTCGGGACGCTCGGCGCGCACCTGCTCGCAGCCCTGCCGGCCGTTCTCGGCCTCGACCAGATCGAGGTCGTCGAAGCCGGCCTGCCGGAGGGTGCGCGACACGATCTGGCGCATCACCCGGCTGTCGTCGACGATCAGGACCTTCACGACGTGCTCCCTTCAGAACTGGCTCGCCGGGCGGGGATCAACGGGCGCGCGGGTGCGACCCGGATGCACAGCGGGTGGTGGTGCCAGGTCGCGAGGACCTGCAGCGCGTCGGGCCCCGGCGCACCGGGGGCGAAGCGCGAGACGTTCGGCAGCGACAGCGTCGACTGCCCGTCGACGCACGACTTCACCGAGCCGCCGACGATGTTCGCGAGCTCGCCGATCGCGTCGGCGAGGTCGGTCTCACGGACCATCGACTCCGGCACGGCGAGCATGTGCGCGGCGAGCGCGAGCGCGCCCTCGGTCGTCGTCGCGACGAGGACGCGGCCCTGCCAGCCGCCGCTGATGTCGACGAAGGCCGTGACCGGGTCGTCCGGCATCGGCGCGTCCTGGTCCAGCGGGGTCTCGAACAGCGAGGTCCAGATGTCGTCGACCAGACCGCGCAGCTCGTCGGACGCGAGCAGCAGTGCGCTCATGCGCGCACCCCCACCAGCCCGAGCAGCTGAAGCTTGTCCTCGATGGCGTCCGGCGTGAACGGCTTGATGACGTACTCGTGCGCGCCGGCGGCGAGGGCACGGACGATCTGCGCCTGCTCGCCCTCGGTGGTGACCATCATCAGCGTGATGTTGCGCCACTCCGCGGTCGCGCGGACCGCCTGGATGAACGAGAGCCCGTCGAGGACAGGCATGTTCCAGTCGACGAGGCAGAGCTCGGGGACCTCACCGGCGCGCATCTTGTCGAGCGCCTCCTGGCCGTCGCCGGCCTCGGTGCACTCGAAGCCGAGTTCGGTGACGATCCGGCGGAGGATGGCGCGCATCGCCCGGGAGTCGTCGATGACCATGGCCAGCATCAGCGGGCTTCCTTTCGGTAGACGGTGGTGCGCCCGAACACGACGCGGGTGAAGCCGTCGACGTCTCCGATGGACGTCTCCGAGCTGCCGAGCACGAGGTAGCCCCCGGGGGCGAGGGTGTCGCGGATCTTGCGGACGATCCGCGCCCGGACCTCGATGTCGAAGTAGATGAGCACGTTGCGGCAGAGCACGAGGTCGAAGCGCGGGAGCACCGGCCACGGCCCGACGAAGTTGAGCTGGGTGAACGTCGCCCGCGACCGGATCCGCTCGGCGAGGACGTAGGACGCGCCCTCCCGCTCGAAGTACCGCGCGAGGTACTGGGCCGGGAGCCCGCGGTTGACCTCGAGTGCCGAGTAGCGTGCGGACTTCGCCTGCCCGACCACCTCGAGGTTGATGTCGGTGCCGTGCAGCGCGACGTCCCAGCCCGCGATCTCGGGGAACTGGAGGTCGAGCATCATCGCGAGGCTGTAGAGCTCCTGCCCCGTCGAGCACGCCGCGCTCCAGACCGCAAGCTTCCTCGTGCCCTGCCGGGCGGCGATCAGCTCCGGCAGGATGCCGGTGCGGATCGCGTCGAACGGGTGTACGTCGCGGAACCACGACGTCTCGTTCGTGGTCATCGCCTCGATGACGGCCTCGGCCAGCGCCGGCGGCGGACCCGTGCGCAGCGCGGCGGCGAGCTCGGCCAGGCCGGGCAGCTCGTGCTTGCGCAGGACCGGACGCAGTCGCGCCTCGAACAGGTAGTACTTGTCCTCCGGGCAGAGGATCGCCGAGCGGCCCTCGACGAACTGCGCGACGATCTTCAGGTCCGCGGCGGTGGCCTCGGTGACGGTGGAGGTCATCTGATCCCCCCGGCGGCCGTCGGGACGGCGGGTCTGGCGCCGCGCACCGCGTCGACGATGGTCGGCGCGATCCGGGCCAGCGGCAGCACCGCGTCGGCGACGCCGGCCTTGGCCACCGCGCCGGGCATGCCCCAGACGACCGAGGTCTCCGCGTCCTGGGCGATCACGCGGCCGCCGGCGGCACGGAGGTCCCGCGCGCCGGCGAGTCCGTCGCTGCCCATGCCGGTGAGGATCACCGTCAGGGTCCGCGGACCCCACAACGCCTTCGCGTGACGCAGCGTCACGTCGACGGCCGGCTTGCAGGAGTTCTCCATCGGACCGTCATCGAGGCGCAGCACCTGCATACCCCGCACCGTTGTCATCGTGAGGTGGAAGCCGCCGGCCGCGATGTAGACCCGGCCCGGCGTCAGCGGCATCAGATCGGCCGCCTCGACGACGTCGAGCGCGCTGGCCGCGTCGAGCCGCTCAGCGAGCAGCTTGGTGAACACCGGCGGCATGTGCTGGACGATCACCACGGGCACGCCGAGGTCGACCGGCAGCGCCGGAACCACGGTGGACAGCGCCACCGGGCCGCCCGTCGAGACGCCGATCACGACGCCCAGCGGCGGGCGGCCGTCGAGCTCCGGCCGGCGCTGCGCGGGGGTTGCGGGCAGGACCGTCAGGTCCGGGGCCGGCGCCGCGGTCGGCCCGGCGGCAGCCCGCCGAGCGTCCGCGGCACCGACCCGGCCCCACAGCTTGAGCAGCGGGACCAGCGAGGACCGCACCGCGGCCAACGCTGCCTCCCGGTCCCGCAGCGCCGTGGGCTTCGTGACGTAGTCGTTCGCACCCAGCGCGAGGGCGTCGAGCGTCGCCGACGCCCCGCGCGAGGTGAGCGTGCTGAACATGATCACCGGCAGCTTCGGCCACCGCTTGCGGATCTCCGCGAGCGTGGTCAGCCCGTCCATCACCGGCATCTCGACGTCGAGGGTGACGACGTCGGGTTTGCAGACCGGGATCTGGTCCAGGGCGAGCTGCCCGTGTGCCGCCGTCCCGACCACCTCGATGCCCTCGGCCCCGGCGATCACGTCAGCGACCAGCCGGCGGACGACGACGGTGTCGTCGACCACGAGGACGCGGATCGGTGGCATGTGGTTCCTCCTGCGGGAGAGGGGCGGGGGTGTTGACAAGGGGTGTCACCCCTTGTCAACGGCCGGGGATCGGTGCCTGGTCTCAGAACTGGAACTGACCGAGGAGCCGCTGGAGCTCGGCAGCCATCGCCGCGAGCTCGGCGGCGGCGCGCTGGCTGTCCTCGGCGCCCTGCCGGGTGCTCTGGGCGGCCTCGGCGACGGTGCCGATGCTGCGGGAGATCTCGCCGGAGCCGCTGGCGGCGGACGAGACGCTGCGCGCGATCTCGTTCGTCGTCGCGGTCTGCTCCTCGACGGCCGAGGAGATCGTGTTCTGGATGTCCGAGATCTGGTTGATGATCGTGGAGATCTGACCGATCGCGGTGACCGCGGAGGTCGTGTCGGCCTGGATGGCCTCGATCTTCCCGGAGATGTCCTCGGTCGCCCGGGCCGTCTCCTTGGCCAGTTCCTTGACCTCGTTCGCCACCACCGCGAAGCCCTTGCCCGCCTCGCCGGCGCGCGCGGCCTCGATGGTCGCGTTGAGCGCGAGCAGGTTGGTCTGCTGCGCGATCGAGGTGATGACCTTGATGACCTTGCCGATCTCCTGCGACGAGTCGCCGAGGTTCGACACGGTGCGGTTGGCGGATGCGGCGCCGTCGACGGCCTGCCCCGCGACGTCCGCCGCGGAGGAGGCGTTGCGCGCGATCTCCGCGATGGAGGCCGTCATCTGCTCGGCGGCGGTCGCGACCGTTTCGATGTTCGAGGCGACCTCGGACGAGATCCCCGACGCCGACTCGGCCTGCGAGGACGTGGAGGTCGCGTTGGAGATCATCTGCTCCGACACCGCGGAGAGCTCCTCGCCCGCGGCGGCCAGCGCCTGCGCGGTCTGCCCGATCTCCGACATCGACGAGCGCAGCGTGCCGAGGAACGCGGACAGGCCCTCGCCCATCTGCCCGATCGCGTCGTCCCCGGAGACGGTGATGTCGCGGGTCAGGTCGCCGGCGGCGGCCGCGGAGACGACGTCGAGCATCTGGTCGACCTGGGCGCGGAGCGCCTCGCCCGCGGCGCGGTCGGCCTCCTCCTTGCGGATGCGCTCGATCGCCTGCGAGACCAGACGGCCGACGTTGCGCAGGGCGTCGAGCCGCTGCGGGGTCGGCTCGAGCGTCTCGAGCATGAAGAAGTCCATCGTGCCGACGACGTCACCGTCGACGAGAATCGGGAAGCAGACGCCGGACTTCACGCCCACACGCTGGGCGATCGGGGCGCGGACGCAGTCGGTCATCTCGCCGATGTCCGGGGTGAAGAACAGGTCGCGGTTCTTCCACGCGCGACCGGAGAGGCCGACGCCCTCCTTGAAGGAGGCGGTCCGGGTGACGCGGGCGAACTCCTCGCCGGCGTTGCCCGACTCCTGCGCGAACTTCAGCGACTGGTCGGCCGGGTCGAGCGACCAGAACGAGCTGTACGCCCATCCGTAGGCCTCACGCACCGAGTCGAGCGCCAGCTGCACGGCCTCGTCGTTGCTGCGCGCGGCGGCGAGCTCGGTGAGGACCTTGTTGACGGCGGTGGCGTCGATCTCGGCGTCGCGGCGGGCGGCCTCGGTGGCGAGCTGCTCGGTGACGTTCTCCCACGACGCCATCGCGCCGACGTAGACGCCGTTGTCGTCGAAGATCGGCTGCACCGCGAGGTCGAGGGTCTGGGGTCCGACCTGGATGTAGTTCTTGCGCGGGAGATTCTCCGGCGAGGCGAGGATGCCGCGCTGGAACGCCGGGTTCTTGTGGAAGATGTCGATGTTCGCGCCGAGGATCTCGTCGGCCGAGATCGGGAGGAACTCCTCGAGCTCCTTCAGCCCCTCCATCGAAGCCTTGTTGACGTAGCGGACGACCAGGTCGCGGTCGCAGAGCATGACGCGCGACGGGACGTTGTCGATCACCGAGCGGAGCGAGGCGAGGTCGAGCTCGGCGCTCGCGGCTTTGGCCTTGGCGGAAGCCGGGCGGCCGCCGCGGGCAGGAGCCGGCACGGACTGGGCCCGGTTGTTCGCGGTGGTGCTGGACATCGATTCTCCTCGGGAGGGCGGGCGAATGCGGTGGGGTATGAGGGAGGGTCAGACCCGCGCCGCGGCGGGTCGCTGGGAGTTCTGAACGCGTTCGGTGTCCAGCACGAGGAGCAGCGCGTGCGGGAGTTTGTAGGCGCC
The DNA here is from genome assembly GCF_000384115.1 of Sporichthya polymorpha DSM 43042. Lineage (NCBI taxonomy): Bacteria > Bacillati > Actinomycetota > Actinomycetes > Sporichthyales > Sporichthyaceae > Sporichthya > Sporichthya polymorpha. The sequence continues at coordinate 966,360 of NZ_KB913029.1, read as the reverse complement.
GAGCACGAGGTCGCGGGCGGGGCCGGACAGGGTCGGCGGGGGCGGCTCGAAGTCGGCTGGGTCGGTGTCGACGACGTCGCCGATCTGGTCGACGAGCAGGCTGACCGCCTCGTCGGCACCGTCGCGGATGACGACGTTGGTCGGCAGCTCGTCGCCCTCCAGCGGCGGGAGGTCGAGCATCCGGCGCAGGTCGAGGGCGGTGACGATCTGGCCGCGCAGGTTGATCAAGCCGCGCACGACCTCGGGCGCGAGCGGCACGGCGGTCATCTCCTGGTAGCGGATGACCTCCTGCACCTCCATGACGTCCACGCCCAGGTAGAGGTCGTCGACGGTGAAGGTGCAGAGCTGACGGGGCTGATTCATGGTCAGTTCTCCTGGGTCGCGGCGACGAGCGCCGGGACGTCGACGATGTCGGTGACCCGCGACTGCAGGACCGCGGAACCGGCCAGGCCGCGGCGGGCGCCGACGGCGGAGAGGACGACCTCCTCCTCGATCACGTCGAGGATGCTGTCGACGACGAGACCCACGGCCGCGTCGTTCTCGTGCCGGTGGACGACGACCGAGTACGTCTCCGCGTCGGACTTCGCCGAGCCCATCCCGAGCAGCGGCCCGACGTGGACCAGGCGGAGCAGGTCGCCGCGGTACTGCACGACGTCGGCGTTGCCGGCCTTCTCGACCTGGTCGACGCCGAACTCCTCCAGCCGCGCGACGTCGGTCATCGGCAGCGCGAGGCGGCGGTCGGCGCCGACCTGGCAGATCAGCAGGCGGGTCGTCTCGGTGGTGCGGCCGCGTTCGGTCTCGGTCATACGGGCGGCGGTGGCGGCCACCGTCTGGTGCGTCGCACGCTGCGCGATGCCGGCGACGTCGAGGATCAGCGCGACCTTGCCGTCGCCGGTGATCGTCGCGCCCGCGAAGGCCTCGACGTGCTTGATCTGGCGGGACAGCGGGCGGACCACGATCTCCTGGGTGTCGCGAATCTCCTCGACCACGAGGCCGAAGTGCGTGTTGTCCGCGGCGAGGACGACGATGTTCAGCGCCTCGCGTTCCGCCGGGGCCGGCAGGCCGAGCTGCTCGTCGAGGTAGACGAGCGGCAGCAGCGTCCCGCGCAGCCGGTAGACCGGGGCACCGGCGACGTGCTCGATGCCGGAGGTCGCGGCCTCGCCCTCCAGGCGCACCAGCTCGAGCAGGTTCGCCTGCGGGATCGCGTAGGTGTCGCCGGCCTGGCCGACGACCAGCGCGGGGATGATCGCGAGCGTCAGCGGGATGCGGACGCGCACCGTGGTGCCGACGCCGATCTCGGACGCGAGGTCGACGGTGCCGCCGATCTTCTCGATGTTCGTGCGGACGACGTCCATCCCGACTCCGCGACCGGAGATGTTCGACACGGCCGCGGCGGTGGAGAAGCCCGGCCGGAAGACGAGGTCCGCGATCTCGCGCTCGCTCATCCGCGAGAGCTGGTCGCGGGAGACCAGGCCGTTCTCGATCGCCTTGGCCGCCACCTTGGCGGGGTCGATGCCGCGACCGTCGTCGCCGACCTCGACCACGACCTGGCCGCCCTCGTGGTACGCCCGCAGGCTCAACGTACCCTCGGCGGGCTTGCCGGCCGCGGTGCGTACCTCGGGGGCCTCCAGGCCGTGGTCGATCGCGTTGCGGACCAGGTGCGTCAGCGGGTCCTTGACCGCTTCGAGCAGGGTCCGGTCGAGCTCGGTCTCCCGCCCCTCCATGACGAGGCGGACGGACTTGCCGCACTGCGCGCCGAGGTCGCGGACGACGCGGGGGAGCCGGGACCAGACCTGGTCGATCGGCTGCATGCGCGTCTTCATGACGCCTTCCTGCAGCTCGGTCGCGATCAGGTTCAGCCGCTGGCTCGCGCGCTGGAGCTCGGTGTGCTGGGTCTCGCCGACGTACTGGACGACCTGGTTCCGCGTCAGCACGAGCTCCCCGACCATGCGCATCAGCTGGTCGAGCAGACCCACGTCGACCCGGATGCTGGAGTCCGCGACGCTGCGACGGGCGTGCTCCTCGTCGTGGTCGGCGGTGTCCATCGGCGCGTTCCCGAGAGCGGCGGTCTCGAACGACAGCACCGGCTCGGGAGCGGGCTCGGGTTCGGGAGCGGGGTCCGGGGCGGCCTCGGCGACGGGGGCAGGGGCCGGCTCGACCTCGTCGCGGGGCGCGGGGACGAGCGGGGCGGGCTCGAGGCAGCCGGCCAGGGCGGCGGAGACGGCCTCGACGTCGATGTCACCCTCGACGCCGGTGGTCTCGATGCTGGCGAGCAGCGCGCGGACGGTGTCGACCATCTGCAGCAGGACCGTCGTGATCTGGGGGGTGAGCGCGAGTTCGCCGTCGCGGAGCTTGGACAGGACGTTCTCGCCCACGTGGGTCACGGCCTCGAGGCGGTTGAACGCGAGGAAGCCGCTCGTGCCCTTGATCGTGTGAATCGTGCGGAAGACGGACGCGAGCAGGGGCTGCGAGTCGGGCTCGCGCTCCAGCGCGACCAACGCGCGGTCGAGTTCGTCGAGGTTCTCGTAGCTCTCGATCAGGAACTCCTGCGCGATGTCGTCCAACCCGTCGGCGAACACCGGCCGATCACTCACGCTGCACTCCTGTGGGGCGTCTGCACCCCGTCCCTGGGGTGCCTGTCCCGCTCTGATCGGCAGGGCGGGAGAGCGCTTGAGGTGACTTAGGTCCCGGAGGTTCGGTTCGTTGGTCGCATCAGGTCGAATCCGGCAGAACCGACATCGTTGGTGTACGCATCACGGGTCGGCCTCGGCCCACCGGGAGCCGACGGGGGAGAACATGATCGAGCGCATCGCAGCGCGGGGGAGCCTGGGCGGTTGGGCCGTCGCGGCCGCCGCCGTCGCGGGGTTGCTCGGCCTGATCGGCCTGCTCGGCTGGGCGATCGGTGTCGAGGTGCTCCACACACCCGTCCCGCGAGGCGGGGACATGAAGCCCGGGTCGGCGGGTGCGCTGGCCCTGGTGGGCCTGGGGCTGGTCGCACCCGCGCGGACGCCACGCGCGCTCGCCCTGGCCGGAGCCGCCGCGCCCTCCGCGATCTGCACGGCCGAGTACCTGGGGACGCCGGGCCTGGCGCTCGACGCGTCCGGTCACATGCCGCTGGCGACCGCGGTATGCGTCCTGCTGCTCGTCCTGGCCGCGGCGACCGAGCGTCGGTCGTGCTTTCGCCAACTGACGGCGATCGGGGCCGGGAGCATCGGCGGACTCGTGCTCGTCGGCTACACCTACGGCACCCACTCGCTGACGCACTTCTCGCACGCATCGATGAGCGTGCCCGCCGCCGTCGCGGTCGTCCTGCTGACGTTTGCCGTGCTGGCGCGGACGCCGACGGGCTGGCTGCCGTGGGTCTGGTCCGGGACGGACGCGGGCGCCGCGATGCTGCGCCGCGCGCTGCCGCCCGTCGTGTTGGGCATGCCTGCCCTTACATTCCTGCACCTGCAGGGTGAACGGCTCTTCTGGGAGGACGAGCGCGTCACCGAGGCCTTCTTCGTCACGCTGCTCGTGGTGGCCGTGTCCGCGCTGCTGCTCCGGATCGCGTCGTCGCTACGGCTGCTCGACCATCAGCGTGAGCAAGCGCGCCGCGACCTGGTCGCGCTGAACAACCGGCTCGTCGGCGAGGTTCGTGGGAGCTACGCCTCGCTGCGGTCTGCGAAGCAGCGCATCGGCAGCCTCGAGGACTCCCAGCGCGCCGTGCTCACCGTCCACGACGACGTCCTGCAGTCGCTGTTCGCCTCCGGGCTGATGCTCCGCACCGCTCTCGACGGCTCCGCCCCCGACGCGTCCGTCCAGCGGACCCTCGACTGCATGGACGACGCCGTCCGTGCGATCCGCGTCGTCGTCGAGAACCTCAACGATCACCTCGCCGCCGGCTGAGCTCGTCGAACGAGTGATGAGCTGACGCTACGTCAGAAAATAGTGACAGTAGGGGCTAATGAGGTCTTGACAGCACGAGAACATGTGTTCGAACACGGGTAGAATCGTGGTATGTCCGCAGGGGTGGGGATGCAGCCGGCACTGGCGACGATCGCCGGTGCGGTGGAGGACGTCCGCAAGGTGGCGGCGATGCTCACCGCGGACGAGGTCTGGACGCTCACCGACGCTGATCTGGAGCTGATGGTGCGGGCGCAGTCCGAGTTGGACTCCGCCGTCGCGGCTGTCGGGGTGCGGGCGGTGCGGGAGGCCGATGTCCGCGGGCTGTCTCTGCAGGACGGGAAGATCTCGACCGCGGTCTGGCTGGGCCAGAAGCTGAACCTGCACCCGGTCGAGGCGCGGCAGCGCGTCAAGGACGCCGACATCCTGTCCCGCAAGGGCACCGCCACCGTCGAAGCTCTCGCCGACGGCAAGCTCAACCGGGACCAGGCCCGGGCGGTCGCGCGGAGCCTGCGCAAGATCGAACCGGTCGGCTCCGCCTCGGAGCTCGCGAAGGCGGAGACGTTCCTGCTGGCCAAGTCCCACGGGGCGGACCCCGGGGCGATCCTGCGCCTGGGCAAGCACATCGAAGAGGTCATCGACGAGGACGGCAAACCCCCGGCACCGGACCCGGACGACCCCACCGGGGACGCGCCGACGGAGTCCAAGCGCGCGGCCCGCGCGCAGCGGAAGCGATCGCTGACGATCACCGACCTGGGCAACGGGCTGCACCGCATCCGCGGTGAATTGACCGACGAAGTCGCCGCCCTCGTGAAGGCCGCCCTCGACCCCCTGGCCGCGCCCCGACCCGCGGTGAACGGCGTCCGGGACGAGCGGTCGGCGCCGCAGCGGCGCCACGACGCGCTCGGGGACGTGTTCCGCCAGTTCCTGCGCTTCGGGGACCTGCCCCCGTCCCACGGGGTGCGCCCGCACCTGCACGTGACCGCGACCGTGGAGACCATGGCCGGCGACACCGGGCACCCGTTCGCGAGGACCGCGACCGGTGAGGACCTGGACATCACGACCGTGCAGCGGATCGCGTGCGACGCGGGGATCACCCCGATCGTCGCCAACACTCTCGGGGTGCCGTTGGCGATGGGCCGCGAGGTCCGCACCGCCACCCCGGCCCAGTGGGCGGCGCTGGTCGCCCGGGACATCGGCTGCATCGGCGAGGGTTGTACCCGTCCCGCCGCGTGGTGCGAGGCCCACCATATTGAGTGGTGGGACCGCGACGAGGGCCCGACCGACGTGGACAAGATGGCCCTGGTCTGCTCCCACGAGCATTATCTGATCCGATCATCACCGCGCAGAGACCCACCGCAACCACTGACCGCGTTGCAAGGGAAGGGCTGGGGCGTGCGGATGGCCGCCGACGGCCACCCAGAAATGATCCCCCCGAAGTGGGTTGATTCCGAACAGAAGCCAAGACGCAACGCCCACTGGCAACTCATCCGCAACGGCCTCAAGGTTCCACCCGAGGACCCCGACCCACCACGAGCTACGCCGGACACACCGCCGCGCGAGTGAGCGCGCCCCCTTCCACCGTGCCCGGATGCGCCGTAGGTACTAGGTCCCGTCGGCCGGGACTCTCGGCCTGTTCACTAAATCAGTGCACCGTCCGAAGCTGTCGTGGGGTCGATTCGGGAGGCGGATGCACATGCTCACGCAGATCGAGACCGGTGCCGACGCGGCGGAGGCCGTGGCTCACCTGGACCCACCCGTTGCCCTCGCGACGTGGTGCCGGTTGCAGGTTCTGATCGCCGACGACAGCGCGTTCCAGCGCAAGCTCGTCACCGCGGCGCTGGAGCGGACCGGACGGTTCGACCTGGTCGTCGGCGCGTGCGACGGCAACGAGGCCATCGGCCTGGCCGAGCTCCTGCAGCCCGACGTCGTCCTGCTCGATCTCGCGATGCCCGGCCTCGGCGGGCTCGAGGCCCTGCCGCTGCTGCTCGCCGTCGCGCCGCGGACCCGGGTCATCGTGATGTCCGGCTCCGCCGTGGTCGAGCTCGGCGCCGAGGCCCTCGCCGCCGGCGCCCGCGGTTACGTCGAGAAGGGGTCGGAGACCGAGCTCCCCGCCGTCATCGACGCGGTGCTCTCCGCCGCTTGAGCCGACCGGCGGTGCCGCCCCTGACGGGGGACCGTCGGGGTCGGGGTCGCGGCCTCCGGGACCGACGCGGCCGTGACCGGAGTTGCCGTGACTGACGCGGCCGCGGTTGGGGCCGCGAGCGCGGCCGGCGGGATGACGAGGACCAACGGAACCGCGGCGGACAGGTCGAGGTGCGGGGCGATCTCGGTGAGAGCCTCGCGCAGCTTCGTGTACGGGTCGACCGGGGCGGCCGGCGCGGGCTCAGCAGCCGCAGCCGGAGCCGGGGCGTCGAGAGCGGTGAGCCGGGAGAGGATCGACTGGAACTCCGGGCTCGCGGTCGAGAGCGTCGGGCGCTGGACGGTCGCGTGCATCGGCGCGGTCCCGAGGACCACCCCCTGCTCCGCCGCCTCCGCGGCGTCGATCGCCGCCGCCAGGTCAAGCAGCGTCCCCGGCTGCTGCGCCGCCACCGCGGGAGTCGCCGGCGCGGAGGTGGCCGCCGTCTGCTCATGCATGAGCAGACGGTCGAACTGCGCCCGATTTGTCCCGGTCCCATCGACACCCTGCTCATGCATGAGCGGAGTGCTGGGGGCGCCGGGGGCCGCCGGGGCGGGAGCGCCGGGGCCGGGGACCTCGACGGTGAGGGCGTAGGACTCCCGGGCGAAGAAGCCCGCGACCCCGCCGGACCGAACCTTCTCGGCGGCGACGATGGTGACGTCGTCGCCGTGCTCGGCCCGAACCTGGGCGAGCAGCTCGGTGATGGACTTACCCTCCAACAGCAACCGCGGCACCGGTCACCACTCCCAACGCATCGATCGTGAGGCCGGCGGGGACCTCGTTGTAGGACAGCACCGCGAGACGCGGCAGGGACGGCGCGATCAGCCGGCGCACGGCGGCGCGCAGCTGGGGCGAGCAGACGAGGACGGGGGTGCGGCCGGTCCGCTCGGCCGCCTCGGTCACGCGGACGGCGTCGGAGACGATGGCCTCGACCCGGGCGCCGTCGAGCATCAGGTACCAGCCGGCCTCGGACTGCCGGACGGTCTCGAGCAGTGATTGCTCCAGCAGCGGGTCGAACGTCAGCACCGGCAGCCGCCCGTCGACCAGATGGGTTGCGCAGATCGCGGGCCCGAGGACGGTGCGCACCGCGGCGACTAGTCCGTCGAGGTCCGGGGAAGCCTTCGCACGCAGCGACAGCGCCTCGAAGATCCGGACCAGGTCACGGATCGGCACCTGCTCGGCGAGCAGGGCCTGCAGCACCCGCTGCACCTCGCCCACCGACATCAGAGCCGGCGTCAGTTCCTCGACCACGCTGGGGTGCGTGCGCTTGGTCAGGTCGAGCAAGGCGCGGACGTCCTCGCGGCCGAGCAGCTCGGACGCGTGCTCTCGCACCACCTCCGCGAGGTGCGTCGTCAGCACCGACGCGCGGTCGACGACCGTCGCGCCCGCGACCTCCGCGTGGGCGCGCATCTCCATCGGGACCCAGGTCGCCGGCAGGCCGAAGACCGGCTCGGTCGTCGCGCGGCCGGGCAGGCCGGACAGACCGTCGCCGATCGCGAGCACGCACCCGGGCGGGGCCTCGCCGCGCGCGACCTCGACCCCGTTGAGCTTGACCGCGTACGTCGACATCGGCAGGTCGAGGTTGTCGCGCGTCCGCACCCGCGGGAGGACGAGCCCGAACTCGATCGCGACCTTGCGCCGCAACGCGCGCACGCGCTCGAGCAGGTCGCCGCCGACCCCGGCGTCGACGAGGTCGAGCAGATCGGCCGCGAGCTCGAGCTCGATCGGGTCGATGCGCATCGCCTCGGCGAGCTGCTCGGGGGAGTCCGGGTTGACCGGCGGGGCGACCTCCTCCGGCTCGGGCCGGGGGTCCATCGCGTCCGGGACCCGCTGCGCCGCGATCAGCAGCGCGCCGCCGACGAGCACGAACGGCAGCTTCGGCAGACCCGGGATCAGGCAGAGCGCGAGGACGAACCCGCCGCCGAGGCGCATCGAGTGCTTCTGCGCGCCGAACTGGGCCACGATGTCGTCGCCCATGCCGCCGCGGGTCGTCGAGCGCGTGACGATCAGACCGGTCGCGACCGAGAGCAGCAGCGCCGGGATCTGCGTCACCAGGCCGTCGCCGATGGTCAGCAGGCTGTACTTCTCGATCGCCTCGCCCATCGACATGCCGTTCTGCATGACGCCGATGGCGAACCCGCCGAGCAGGTTGATCAGGATGATGATGATGCCGGCGATCGCGTCGCCCTTGACGAACTTGCTGGCGCCGTCCATCGCGCCGTAGAAGTCCGCCTCGGCGGCGACCTCCTCGCGCCGCTTGCGCGCGGTGTCCTCGTCGATCAGGCCGGCGTTGAGGTCGGCGTCGATCGCCATCTGCTTGCCGGGCATCGCGTCGAGGGTGAAGCGAGCGCCGACCTCCGCGACGCGGCCGGCGCCGTTCGTGATGACCAGGAACTGGATCACGACGAGGATCAGGAAGATGACCAGACCGATGACGAGGTTGCCGCTGATCACGAAGTGACCGAAGGCGTCGATCACCTTGCCGGCGTAGCCGTCGTCGAGGACCAGACGCGTCGAGGAGACGTTCAGGGAGAGCCGGAACAGCGTCGCGACCAGGATCAGCGACGGGAACACGGCGAAGTCGAGAGGCCGCTGCACCTGCATCGCGACGAGCAGGATCAGCAGGCTGACGGCGATGTTCGACGCGATGAGGACGTCGAGCAGGACGGCCGGCAGCGGCACGACCAGCATGATGACGATCGACACGATGCCGACGGGAATGCCGACCGTTGCCAGTCGGCGTCCCGCCGGCACCGTGCCGGACTTCCCGTTACGTCCGCTGGCCGCCGGACCCGGGAGAGCCGGGGGGCTCGACACGTCATCAACCTCCGCGAATCGGACGCGTCTCGGGCGAGACGACGAACGCCGAATCCGTGGCGGGTGGTACGCGGTGCCCTCCTGGCGCTGTTCTTATCGGCGCCCGGTGCGCGGACCTGAGCCGGACTCCGCGGTCAGCGCTCGGCGGGCGGAATGTCCCGAATCCGCGCGCTGAACGCGGCGATCTCGGTCTTGTCGTAGGAGAGCGAGCGGCGCTCGGTCGACGCCGGCCGCTGGGCGAGGGAGAGACCCGGCCGCCACTCCCGCGCGGGGCGGATCGGCCGCTGCTCGAAGCCCCCGCCGCAGTTCGGGCAGACGTTGTGCAGTTCGTTCTCGACGCACGACGAACAGAACGTGCACTCGTAGGTGCAGATCCGGGCGTCGAGGGAGTCCGGCGGTAGGTCGATGTCGCAGTACTCGCAGTTGGGACGCAGTTCGAGAGCCACGGGCTCGATCCTGCCTGCCCGAGCGTGAACCTGGCATGCCAATTGCGACGGTTGGGGCTCGTGGGGTTCCCGTGCGTCACTGCTCTTTCATTCGGCATGTCTCGTTCACGCCGACCGGCCCAGAACCTGCGGCAGCTTGTGCGTCCCGGCGGCGGAGCCGCGGGCCTTCAGGGAGAGGACGAACGCGAGGACGGCGGCGACGGCGGCGAACATCTCGCCGGGAATTTCCTGGTCGAGGTCGCAGGCCTGGTAGAGCGCGCGGGCGAGAGGGACGTCGGAGACCATCGGGACGCGGTGCTTGGTCGCCTCGTCGCGGATCCGGGCCGCGACGTGGCCGGCGCCCTTCGCGACGACGCGGGGCGCACCGCGGTCGGGGACGTACTGCAGCGCGACCGCGACGTGGGTCGGGTTGACCAGCACGACGTCGGCCTGGGCGATCTTGCTCATCATGCGGTTGCGGCTCATCGCCATCTGCTTCGAGCGGATCGCGCCCTTGAGCTGGGGGTCGCCCTCGGTCTGCTTGTGCTCCTGCTTGACCTCGTGCATCGACATCTTCAGTTGCTTGCCGACGCGCCGTCGCTGGTAGCCGTAGTCCGCGACGCCCATCAGCAGGCCCGCGATCGCGACGTCCCGCATCAGGTCGAACATCGTCCCCGAGACGATGTCGAGCTGGGCGGACAGCGGCATCCCGCCGGAGGTCAGCAGCACCGAGGTGCCCTTCACCGCGCGGTAGGCGATGAGCGCGGCGATCGTGGTCTTGAGGACGGTCTTCGTCGCCTCCCACCCGGCCTGGGGGCCGGCGATCCGCTTGAAGCCCGAGATCGGGTTCATACGCTTGAACTGCGGCTTCGCGTGCTTGGTCGCGAGGTGGATGCCACCCTGCGCCGCGGACGCGGCGAAGGTGACGACCGTCAGCCCCAGCATCAGGGGCGCGAGGATGATCGCCATGTCGCGGAACCCGTCGACGAAGAGCGCAAGCGCGGCCTCCTCCGTCGGTTCCGCGATGAGCTCGCCGGTGCGGTGGAACAGCGTGCGCAGGCGCGGACTCGCGAGGTGGATCGTGAACTGCAGCAGGTAACACGCGGCGAGCACGCCGGCCCAGGCGCCGATGTCCTGCGAGCGCGGGATCTGGCCCTCCTTGCGGGCCTCGCGCAGCTTCTTCGGTGTCGGTTTCTCGGTCTTGTCGGCGTCGCCGCCCCCACTCATTCGGTCTCACCTCCGAACAAGGAGAGCGTCGCGTCGGCGGCCGCGTCGGACAGGCCGTCGATCGCGCCCGGCAGCAGCGGGAACGTGAACCCGATCAGGGCGAGCGTGAGGAAGATCTTGAGCGGGAAGCCGAGCGTGAAGGCGTTCAGCTGCGGCGAGACACGGGTGAGCAGACCGAGCGCGACGTCCGCCAGGAACAGGACGATGATCATCGGCCCCGCGATCTCCAGCGCCGCGAGGAAGAACTGCGTCATTCCCTTGAGGAGGGTGTCGGCGGTCGCATCGAGCGCCACCCCCTCGGTCACCGGGATGGCGTCGTAGGAGCGCAGGAAACCCGACACGATCAGCAGGTGCGCGTCGGTGACGAACAGCAGCGTCAGCCCGAGGAGCTGGTGGAACCGGCCGAAGATCGAGCTCTGCGACATCGACATCGGGTCGTAGGCGCTCGCGAGCGTGAAGCCGCCGAACAGGTCGATCAGGTCGCCGGCGGCCTGAATCGCCGCGAACAGCAGGTACGTCACGAAGCCCAGCGCCGCGCCGGTGACGACCTGCAGGACGATCGCGCTGATCAGCCCGCCCGTCGAGAGCTCGGGCACCTTCGGGCCGATCTGCGACGCGACCGGAAGCGCGAGCGCAACCGCGAGCATCGCCTTGACGGTGCCCGGGATCGTGCGCGTCGCGAACGGCGGGCTGACCAGCAGCCACGCCGCCGATCGCACCGAGCCGAGCAGCAGCCCGAGCAGGGTCGGCATCGCGAACTCGACGCCCACGGCGCTACCCCGACGCGAGCAGCTGCGGGATCTGCTCGAAGAGCTGCTCGGTAAAGGTGATCATCGTCGAGAGCATCCAGTTGCCGCTGATCAGCAACGCGACGCCGACCCCGATCAGCTTCGGGACGAAGGAGAGCGTGACCTCCTGGATCATCGTCACCGACTGGAAGAGCGAGATCGCGAAGCCGATCACCAGCGCGGTCACCAGGATCGGTGCGCACAGCTTGGTCGCCACGATCATCGACTGGAGACCGATCGACATGACCTGGGTGTCGGTCAGGGCGTGATTGACCATCAGATCTCCCTCGTCAACCGTAGCTCTGGACGAGGGCGGTGATGATCAGCGCCCAGCCGTCGACGAGGACGAACAGCAGGATCTTGAACGGCAGCGAGATCATCACCGGCGGTAGCATCATCATGCCCATCGACATCAGCGCCGCGCTGACGACGAGGTCGATGATGAGGAACGGCACGAAGATGACGAAGCCGATGATGAACGCGCTCTTCAACTCCGAGAGCACGAAGGCCGGGATCAGCGTCGTCAGCTCGACGTCCTCGCGCGTGGCCGGCAGCTCCCGGTCGGCGACCTGCGACAGCATCGCGAGCTCGTCGGTGCGGGTGTGGTTGAGCATGAACTCGCGCAGCGGCTGCACGCCGTCGTTGAACGCCTGCGTCTGGGACTTCGTCCCGTTCAGGTAGGGCTGAATGCCGGTGTCGTTGACCTGCGAGAGCACCGGCCCCATGACGAACAGCGACAGGAACAGCGCCAGGCCGGCGAGGACCTGGTTCGGCGGGATCCCTTGCAGGCCCAGGGCGTTACGGGTCAGCGAGAGCACCACGACGATCTTGGTGAAGCTCGTCATCATCAGCAGCAGCGCCGGCGCGACCGACAGCAGCGTGATCGCGATGATGACCGTGATCGACGTGCTCGGCTTGTCCGTCAGCCCGCCGAGGTCGACGGTGACGGCACCGTCGGCCCCGCCTCCGCCCGGATTGGGCGCAGTGGGAGCGGCCGGAGCCGTCGGCGCCGTGATGGTGACGACGCCCGGCCCGGGGATCGGCACGGGAGCAGCAGCGGCGGAGCCGGCGCTCGCGAACAGGAGAGCGAACAGCGCAGTCAGGCCGAGCAGGAGCCCCGCGACCGCGCGCCCGAGGACGCGGCTCATCCCCTCCGGACGGTCCGTTCCCGCAGGGCATCCATGCCCATCCGCCAGGTGGCGGGCGAGAGAATCGAGCCCGCCAACGCACCCTGGCCGGCCATGGCCTGGGGTGCGGACGGGGCAGCGGAACGGGAACCGGTGGAGATGTTCTCTCCACTGAACAGGGCGCGCACGTTGGAGATGTCATCTCCAACGGCGGCGGGGAGGTCGGCGGGGATCTCGGCCGGGAGGACCTCGGCCACGGTGCGGCCGCGGAGCGCGGAGAGGTCGCGGATCTCCTCGCCCAGCTGGACGACGCTCTTCTCGGTGACGCCGAGGACGAGCGCCCGGTCCCCGACGCGGAGGACCGCGACGGAGGAACCGCGACCGAGCTGGGTGCGCGCGAGCACCTCGACCGTGTCGGTCGGCCGGCCGGAGGTGCGGTTCTTCAGCACCCGGGCGGCGACCCACATCAGGCCGAGGACCAGGGTGAACGAGAACCCGACCCGCAGCAGCAGCGCAAAGTTGTCAGTCACGCCAGGGACCCTCAGACCGTCCGGGCCGCGTCGGGCACGGCCGGGCCGACGATCTCGGTGATGCGGATGCCGAAGTCCTCGTCGACGACGACGACCTCGCCGCGGGCCAGCAGCGTGCCGTTGACCAGCAGGTCGGCGGGGCTGCCGGCGGCCCGGTCGAGCTCGACGACCGCGCCGGGGGAGAGCGAGAGCAGCTCGGAGATCGTCATGCGCGTGCGGCCGAGTTCGACCGTCACCTCCATGACGACGTCGCGCAGCAGGTCAAGGCCGGCGCCGGCGGCGATCCCGACGGCCGAACGCGCGGGGACGCTCTGGCGCGGGATCGCGGTGCCCGTCGGCTCGGTCACGTTCTGGGCGGCGGCGGGAGCTGACGGGGCCTCAGCCACGAATGTCTCCGGGGCGGCGACGACGATCGCCGTCGCGCACACCCAGCCGTCCGGGTCGTTGAGCGGGACGAGCCAGGCGTCGGGGAGCGAGAACAGTTCGGCGACGGCGGAGTCGAGGTCGACCGCGCGCGCCGGGCCGGCGGACGCACCGGCGGCCGTCGCCGCGGCGTCGAGCGCCGGCTGGACCGCGGCGGCCACGTCGAGCTCGCCCAGCGGGCTGGCGGCGAGCGCCTCGGTCAGCGTGGAGCCGACGACGACGGCGACGAGGCCGCGCTCGGGCTCGAGCGGAGCGACGACGACCGTGCTCGCGCCGGGCGGGAGCAGACCGAAGATCTCGGCCGGGGGCTGCCCGGCCGGGGCGGCCTCGCCGACGGTGGCGGGGGCCGCCAGCGGCAGCGTGGAGCTCAGCGCGGCGGCGACAGCGGGGACGACGCTCGGCAGGACGGAGGGTGCGGTCACGAAGTGCTCCCGGGGGCGGGCTCGGGCGGGGTGTCCACGATGCGGCAGGCGAGGGCCTGACCGCGGGTACCGGGGACGGCGTGCGCGAACGTGACGTCCGCGGCCGTGACGACGAGGGGAGCGGCGGCGCGGTGGTTCAGCCGCAGGACGTCCCCGACGGCGAGCGAGACCAGCGTGCGCGGGGTGAAGGTGGTGGGCGCGAAGCCGACCGAGACCTCGATCGGGACCGCCGAGATCCGCTCCTCGACGCGCACCGGGGCCGGCGTCGGCGTGACCGCACGCTGCGGGTCCGCGTTCGCACCGATCGCCACCTCGAGGAGGGGGAACAGGCTCGCGAACGGCAGACACAGCGTCGCGGGCGCCTCGGTCTCGCCGATGCGCAGGTCGAAGCCGGCGACGATCAGGACGTCCGCCGCGGCGGCGGCCTGGACGAACTGCGGGTTGTACTCGACGGCCGTGACGTCCGGTTCCATCCGGGCGATCGGTTCGAACGCGTAGCGGAGCTCGCCGAGGACGCGCGTCACGATCGTGCGCAGCAGCCCGACCTCGATGTCGGTCAGCGGGCGCTGCGGCTGCTCGCCGGTGCCCGGGCCGCCGAGGAGGCGGTCGACCGAGACCATCGCGCTCGTCATCGACAGCTCGAGGATCCCGGCGCCGGCCAGCGGCTCCACCGACAGGACGTTCACCATCGTCGGGTTGCTCAGCCGCGAGACGTACTCGTCGTAGGTGAGTTCCTCGATCGACGCGACGTGGACGGTCGTGACCGTGCGCAGGCTGGACGTCATGAGCGTCCCCCACTGCCGGGCGAACGTCTCGAACACGATCTCCAGCGACCGGACGTGCTTGCGCGAGAGCTTCGTCGACCGTCGGAAGTCGTACGCCCGCGGCTCCGTCCGCGACCCACGGCGGTTTCGCCCGAGGGTCGTCACACCGAACTGCCCGTCTGCCACGGTGCTCTGTTCGGCAGCGGACGGGGAGGCCTGAGTGAAACCCACGAAAGCGCAGATCCGTACGCCAGATCGGTCCGATTTGCGTACCGATCTGCGCTTTCGTGGTGATGTGGGGGGGCCGGCGCCTGCGGCGCCGCCGGCTACTGCATCACGAACTCCGTGAAGTACAGGTCCATCACGTCGTGGTGGTAGGCCTCGGCGATCGCCTCCAGGAGCTTGGTCTTGGCGGCCGAGCGGGCGGCGGCGGTGTTGAGCTCGGCGATCTTGCGGTTGGAGAGCTGGGCGATCGCGATGTCGAGGGCCTGGGAGCCGTCGGGCTCCTCGGCCCCGCCGCCGTGCCCGCCCCCGCCGGCGGAGGCGGCCGCCGTGAACTGCAGCGCCATCGAGAGCTTGAGGTAGTGCCCGCCGTCGAGGTTGAGCGTCAGCGGGTCGAGGCGGACGACCATGCCGGGCTCCGGCTCGCCGGATGCCGCCGGCTTCGGCTTGAGCACCAGGAAGTAGGCCGCGGCGAGCGCCACGAGGACGACGGCGACGAGAATCAGCTTCTTCTTCTTGCCGGGCTTGGCGCCGTCCTTGGCCGCCTTCCCCTTCTTGCCGGCAAGGTCTCCGGCGCCGTCCGTGGCGCCGTCCTCGGCCTTGCCCGGGCGAGGAATCGTGGGGGTGGTCATGTCTGCTCCTTCGCTGCCGATGTCGCTGAGCTACTCAGTTCCGGGACCTGCTGGGCGGCGACGGTGCCGAGCAGGGAGCGGTCCGTGGGGGCGAGGGTCGAACCGACGACGATCTCGACCCGGCGGTTGACGCGGTTGGCCTCCGCGGAGGTGCCGGGGATCAGCGGCCGTTGGTCGGCCCAGCCGGTCGCGGAGAGCCGGTTCGGGGCGATGCCCTCGGCCTCGACCATCCGACGCACGACCGCCGAGGCGCGGGCGCTGGAGAGCTCCCACTCCGACGGGTAGAACTTCGGGCTCACGGGGACGGTGTTGGTGTGGCCCTCGATCAGCAGGTCGTTCGGGGCGGAGCGCAGCACCGGGCCGAAGGCGTGGACGATCTCGCGCCCGGTCTCGGTGAGCTCGGCGCGGTCGGGGGCGAACATGACCGCGTCGGTGATAACCGAGACGACCAGGCCGCGCTCGTCGTAGCGGAACCGGACGGATTTCGCCGCCGACGTCCCCTGCAGGGCCTTGGCGATCGCCTTGCGGATCTTCTCCAGCGCCTCGACCTCCTTCTCGACCTGCGCCCGCGTGGCCTGCGCCTGTGCCATCGCCTCCTTGGAACGGGCGACCTTGATCGCCTGGTCGATCTGGTTCTTCACGTCCGTGCTGCCCGGCATAATCGGCCCGGAGGAGAGCGGGCCCTCCGGGGCGGAATCGCCGGGGACGGGGCTCCGGCCGGCCTGCACGGCCGCGAGCTCGTGCCCGAAGCTGGACGCGAGACTCGCGCGCAGCTCCCAGAACTTGGTCTCGTCGATGGTCGACATCGCGAACAGCACGATGAACAGCGCCATGAGCACGGTGATCATGTCCGCGTAGGACACGAGCCAACGCTCGTGGTTCTCGTGCTCCTCGTGCTCCTCGTGCCGGGCGCGCCGGCGGACCTTGGCGTGCGACATCTCAGGCCGCCTTGTCGACCAGTGCCCCCGGCGGCAGGAGGGCCTTCAGCTTCTGCGCGACCAGGCGCGGGTTCGAGCCGGACTGGATCGCGAGGATGCCCTCGACCGCGAGCTCCATGCGCGCGGCCTCCAACTCGACGATGCGGTCGATGCGCTTCGCGATCGGCAGCCAGATCACGTTGGCCGACAGGACGCCCCACAGCGTCGCGAGGAACGCGACCGCGATCGAGCCGCCGAGCTTGTCCGGCTCGGACAGCATGCCGAGCACGTGGACCAGCGACAGGACGGTGCCGATGATGCCGATCGTCGGCGCGTAGCCGCCGAAGTCGGTGAACAGCTTCGAGCTGACCTTCGCGTCCTTCTTGAACGCGCGGATCTCGGCCTCGAGGATCTCGGCGAGCTCGTCCGGGTCGGTGCCGTCGATCGCGTTCTCCAGGCCCTTCTTGAGAAAGGGGTCCTCGACGTGCCGCACCTTGTCGCCGAGCGCCAGCAGGCCCTCCTTGCGGGCGGTGCCGGCGAGGTCGACGAGCGTTGCGACGGTCTCGTCCGGCGGCGTCACCTTCGCGGTGAGGTACTTGGGCAGGCTCTTCATCGTGCCCAGGAAGTCCTTCATCGTGGAGCCGGCCAGGCCCGCACCGAAGGTGCCACCGAAGACGAGCAGGATCGGGGGCAGCAGGAACACCGACATCGGGTCCGCGCCCTCGAGGATCGCGGCGAGGAAGATCGCGCCGAAGGCCAGGCCGAGCCCGGCCAGGGTTGCCGGATCCATCAACGGTCCCGGTGGGGCAGCGCGACGACGGTCCCGTCGGAGGAGCGTGTGCGCGTCGGTGCCGGCGCGGGCGTCTGCGCGGGCGAGGCCTCACGCAGGACGTGCTCGGCGAGCGCGGCGGCGGCGATCACCGACGCCCGGTACGTCCGGATCCGCTCGACCAGCTCGTCGAGCGACTCGGCGATGACGTACTTCGTGCCGTCGACCAGCGTCACGACCGTGTCCGGGCTGGCCTCGGCCCGTTCGATGAGATCGGGGTTCACGGCGAACGTGGGTCCGCCGAGGCGGGTCACGACGATCATTGCGGCACCATCCTTGGGCCTGAGGACAACAAGGGGTGACACCCCTTATTCGATTCGGTTGTCGGGGCCGATCCGTCGGCCCGTCATCGGTCAGTTCGGCAGCGGAGCGCCCGTTCTGAGCGCCCTGCTGCTCCGGGATGACGTCCCGCAGCGGTGCCTGTCAGCCCTCCTCCGGGCTGACGCGGGCCCCCTGCGGGACGTCATCCCGCGGGATCAGCGCTTGAGGTTGACCAGGTCCTCGAGGATCTGGTCGCTGGTGGTGATGACGCGGGAGTTCGCCTGGAAGCCGCGCTGGGCGACGATCAGGTTGGTGAACTCGGCCGCGAGGTCGACGTTGCTCATCTCGAGCTGGCCGGAGGAGAGCAGGCCGCGGCCGGCGGTCCCGGCGGTGCCGAGTTGCTCGGTGCCCGAGTTGACCGTCGTGCGGTACATCGACCCGCCGACCTTCTCCAGCCCCGGCGGGTTGTTGAAGTTCGCGAGCGCGACCTGCGCCAGCGGGCTCTTGAGGCCGTTGGAGAAGACGCCGATGAGCGTCCCGTCCGGCGACATCGTGAACGCCTGCAGGGTGCCCATCGCCGAGCCGTTCTGGCCGGTCGCGGCGAGGCTGTTCTGCCCGGCGAAGCCGGTGATCGTGCTGGTGTCGACCGTGACGACCTGCCCGCCGGTGGCGGTGAAGGTGAGCGACGTGGCGGACGGGGTCGCGCCGGCGCCGGTGAACGACAGCGTCGCGGGGGAGAGCGTGCCGACGCTGGACGTCAGGTTCCAGACGCCGCCCGCGGCGAGCGTCGCGGTGACGTCCATGTCGGTCGGGGTGCCGGCCGCGTCGTAGATCTTGATCGACGTGCGGACGACGGTGCCGAGGGCCGCGTCGGACGGCAGGTTGCCGGCCAGCGTCGCGGTGCTCGTCGCGACCGGCGGCAGGACCGCGCCGACCGGCAGCTGGATGTCGCCGACCGGGGCGTTGGTGTCGATCAGCCCGTTGTTCGCGGACCAGCCCTGCACGACTGCGCCCTCGGGCGTGGTCAGGCGGCCGTCGGTGTCGAAGGAGAACGCACCCGCGCGGGTGTAGAGGTTCTCGCCGCCGTTGCGGACGACGAAGAAGCCGTCGCCCTGGATCATCAGGTCCGTCGAGCGGCCGGTGGACTGCGCCGAGCCCTGCGCGAAGTTCGTCGTGATCGCGGCCAGGCGCGTGCCCAGGCCGACCTGCGCCGGGTTCGTGCCGCCGTTGCCGCCGACCGGCGCACCCGCGCCCTTGAGCAGCTGCGAGAGCGTGTCCTGGAAGACCGTCGTGCTCGACTTGAAGCCCGTCGTGTTCACGTTGGCGATGTTGTTGCCGGTGACGTCCATCATCGTCTGGTGCGAGCGCAGACCGGAGATGCCGGCGAAGAGCGAGCGAAGCATGAAGAGTCTCCTGTTACTGGGGGTTCGCGGGAGTCGCCCGCACCGAGGTGATGTCGCCCATGGCGACCTGCGTGCCGTCCGCCACCGTCAGGTAGGGGCCGGCGGCGGTGAACGAGGCGGCGTGAACGACGCCCGAGAGTTCGGTCCCGTCGGCATTGAGCCAACTGACGGTCCGTCCGACCATCGCGCTCACACCGAACACGCTCTGCGCGGTGAGCGACTGGGTGACCGCCGCGGCGATCTCCTCCAGCTTCTCGACCTGCGTGAACTGCGCGGTCTGCGCCATGAACTGCGCCGAGTCGGTCGGCGCGGTCGGGTCCTGGTACTTCAGCTGCGCGACGAGCAGCTTGAGGAACGCGTCCTTGCCGAGCGTGTTGCCCGGCGTGCTGGTCGCCGCCGGCTTCGGCTCGAAGAGCGACGAGATCGGGGTGGGGGGTAGGACGGTCAACGTTTCTCCTGACTACAGCTGCAGGTCGAGCGAGCCGGCGGGTGCCGGGGTGCCGGCGCCGGTGGGTGCTCCGGCGTTTGTGTTCTGCGTGGTGCCGTGCGGGACACGCCCGTCCCCGCCCGCCCAGGCGGGACGGGCGTGCCCGTTCTGGGGGTCGCCCGGGCCGGGCTGCGGCGAGCCGCCGTCCCCGCCGAGCGAGAAGGTGCCCGTGCCGATGCCGGCCGCTTCGAGCGCGCGCCGCAGGTCGGGCAGGGCCGCGCGCAGGGCGTCGCGGGCGGCCTCGCTCTGGCCGGCGAGCCGGAGCTCGACCGTCCCGTCCCGGAGTTCGAGCTCCACCCGGACCGGGCCGAGCTCCTCGGGCGTGACCTCGACGGACAGGACGTGCGTCCCCTCCGCCCCGCCCTGGTGCACCGCGGTGATCGGGGCGGCGAGCTGCGCCGCCAGGGGTGCGGGCGTCGGAGTCGCGGGAGTCGCGGACGACGCCGCGGCCGCGGGACCCACGGTCGAGGTCGCCGACGTGGGCGCAGCGCCCGGAGCCGCGCCGGCCGGGGTGACCCCGTCCGACTTCTCCGGCGCGCCGCGCCCTTCCCCGGCGGGGGATGGCCGCCCCGCGCCGGAGAAGTTGGGGTTGTGGGGGTCCTGGCCGGATGAGCTGCCAGCGGGGTCGGCGCGTCCCTCGAACGGGGCGGCCTTGTCCGGCGACTTGGGCGCGGGAGCCGGGGCCTCCGAGACCTCCGAGACGTCGGCCCCGCCCGGGGTGGCCGTCTTCTCCTGCGTGCCGCGCCCATCCGAGGCGGTCGATGGGCGCGCCTCGCCGGAGAAGTCGAGACCGGCCGGGCCCGTCGCGGCGGAATCGGCGGTGCCCGTGGCGGCGGCCGGTGTCGCGCACGCCGCCGCGACAGAGCCGGTCGCCGGAGTCGCTGCCGAGGCCGGGTCCGCGCCGCCCGGGGTGGGGGCCGCGCCCGGGAGCGGGGACGGGGCGACGACCCCCGCCGCGAGGGCCGACTTCTCCGGCGTGCCGCGCCCATCCGAGGCGACGGATGGGCGCGCCTCGCCGGAGAGGTCGGACGCCGCGGGGGCCGGGGTGCCGAGGAGAGCCGCGACGAGGTCGGCGACCATCCCCGCGAACTGCTCGCCCGAGCCGGAGCCGGTACCGGCGTCCGCGTCCGACCCCGAGTCCGTGGCCGCGCGGCCGGTCGGGGCCGTCGCGGGGACGGGCACCGGGAGCGAACCGATCGTGGGGGTCGTCATGACGCACTCCCTCCGAGCGCGGCGGCCAGGGCCGGGTACTGGGCCAGCAGTGAGTTCGCCGTCCCGCCCGGCAGCGCGGTCGCCAGGGCGTTCGCCACTCCGCTCGGCAGCCCACCCGGCAGGGCGTTGCTGACCGGAGCGGTCTCGGGGAGCAGGCGGCGGATGTGGGTCGGGGTCTCGTAGACGTCGGAGATCTCGACGACCTTTCCGGGCCGGGGGGCGTGGATCATCTTGTTGTCGCCGAGGTAGATCGCCACGTGGTCGACGGGGGAGTCGAAGGCGAGCAGGTCGCCGGGCTTGGCATTGGCGAGCCCGTTCACGGCGGTGCCCTCCTTCGCCTGCTGGTAGCTGACGCGGGGCAGGTCGATGCCGACGTGGCCGTAGACCAGCTGGGTCAGGCCGGAGCAGTCCAGT
Organism: Sporichthya polymorpha DSM 43042; assembly: GCF_000384115.1. Classification (NCBI taxonomy): domain Bacteria; kingdom Bacillati; phylum Actinomycetota; class Actinomycetes; order Sporichthyales; family Sporichthyaceae; genus Sporichthya; species Sporichthya polymorpha. The sequence goes on along the minus strand of NZ_KB913029.1, from coordinate 945,396 downwards.
CCCTTGGCGGGGTTGGTGCCGCCCCAGACGTAGGGGACGCCGAGGTAGCGCTTCGCGTCGGCGATGAGCTCGGCGGCCGTGCCGGTCGCCTTGGAACCCGCCCCCGAACCCGCGCCGGTTGCCCCGGTCGAGTTGGTCGCCTCGGCGAGCGCGGCGGCAAAGGTGGTCGCGGTCGAGCCCGACGCCGTCGACGTCGACGCCGACGCCGACGCCGACGCGACGGTCTGCAGCGGCGAGACGAACTGCGCGGTGATGGCCGCCATGCGGGCCTGCACGTCGGCGATGCTCATGGCTGGTCCTCCCGGGCGGCGAAGAGACGGGCGCCGGCACGGTCGTCGGCCTCCCGCTGCTCCGCGGCCTCGCGTTCGCGCAGCTCCGCCTCCTTCTGACGCTGCGCCAGATCCTCGACACCCTCGCGCTCACGCCGGGTGGTGGCGAAGCGGGCCATGGCCGCAGCGGCGTCCGCGTCCCGGGCGACCGCGACCTCGCGGGCGACCGCGACGTCGGAAGCCATCGTCAGCAACGCCGCGCGGGCCGCGAGCCATTGCGACGCCTCGGCCGTGCCGGGCTCGGGTCGGCCGGCGAGCGCCGCCTCGCGGCGGGCGAAGTCGGTCGCGGCGCGGTGGGACGCGGCCTGGGCCGCGGCGGCCTCGGCCTTCGCGATGTCCTCGCGCAGCTTGCGCACCTTGAGCACGGTGCCGAGCAGGAATCTCATGCCGCACCCCCGAGCAGCGCGGACAGCGCGGTCCACGCCTCGGTGGCGGAGGTCTGCCCGTGCAGGTCCTGGCGCAGGAACGCGTCGATCGCCGGGGCGAGCTCGCGCGCCCGGTCGACGACCGGGTTCGTCCCGGCCACGTAGGCGCCGATCTCGATCAGGTCGCGGGCGTCGCGGTGCGCGGCCATCAGCCGGCGCAGTTCGGTCGCGAGCGCGCGCTGCTCCGGCGTCGTCACCGCGCCGGAGACGCGGGACACCGACTCCAGCACGTCGATGCTGGGGAAGTGCCCGGCGGTCGCGAGGCGCCGGGTCAGGGTGACGTGCCCGTCGAGGATCGACCGCGCTGCGTCCGAGACCGGCTCGTTGTGGTCGTCACCGTCGACGAGGACGGTGTAGATGCCGGTGATCGACCCGGTCTCGCCCGGGCCCGCCCGCTCCAGCAGCCGCGGCAGCAGCGCGAACACCGACGGCGGGTACCCGCGGGTGGCCGGCGGCTCGCCGGCGGAGAGCCCGACCTCGCGCTGGGCGTAGGCCAGGCGGGTCAGCGAGTCCATCAGCAGCAGGACGTCCTGGCCGGAGTCGCGCAGGTGCTCGGCGATCCGCGTCGCGACGAACGGCGCGCGCAGACGCACCATCGGCGGCGCGTCCGAGGTCGCGACGACCACGACGGCGCGCGCGAGGCCCTCGGGCCCCAGGTCGTTCTCCAGGAACTCGCGGACCTCACGGCCACGCTCGCCGACCAGGCACACGACGGTCACCGCCGCCTCGGTGCCGCGCGTGATCATCGACAGCAGCGAGGACTTACCGACGCCGGACCCGGCGAAGATGCCGATGCGCTGACCACGGCCGACGGGCACCAGCGTGTCGAGGGCGCGGACGCCGACCGACAGCGGTTCGTTCACCCGGCCGCGCCGCAGCGGGTGCGGGGCGTCGGCCTCGACGGGGACGCGCTCGAGCCCGGCCGGCAGCGGCCGACCGTCGATCGGCGAGCCGAGGCCGTCGAGCACGCGACCGCGCAGCGCCTCCCCGACGCCGACGGTCAGCGCGGAGCCGGTGCCCCGCGCGGGGTGTCCGGCGCGGATGCCGTTCGTCGAGCCCAGCGGCATGCACGCGAGGCGGCTGCCCTCGGCGGTCGCCGGGCGCACCGCCACGACCTCCGCCGGGATCTCGTCCGGCCCCAGCATCACGAGCTCACCGACCGCGGCCTCGACGCCGACGACGTCGACGACCAGCCCGACGACACCCGTCACCAGACCGGTCGCACGCGGGCGCGCGGCGGCGAGGACGTCAGCAGCGAACATGGTCGTCACAGCCCCAGCACCGCCCGAACGCGCTCCAGGGCCGGTCCGAGCTGGGCGTCGACACGGGTGGCGTCGCAGTCGACGACCGCCCCGCCACGCTCGACGTTCGGGTCGGCGACGACGAGCACCTCACGACCGAGGTCGGCCGAGGCCAGCGCGGCGCGTGTCGCTGACGCATCGTCAGGATGCAGTCGCGCGGTGACCGACCGGTTCTGCGGAAGCAGCACCAGCGCTCGCCGGATCGCGTCGAGACCGGGGTCGGTCGCGAGCGTCAGCTCCCGGCCGAGCAGGCTCTCCGCGAGCTCGACGGCGCCGCGCACGATCGCGTCCGTCAGCTCCTGCGCGGGCACGACGGCCCGAGCCTCGAGAGAGTCAGCGGCCGCCGTCAGCGCCCGCAGCGCGTTCAGCAGTTCGAGGTCGGACCGCTCGGCGGCCACGGCACGCTCGGTGGCGAACCGCGCGGACTCCTCGCGGGCGGCCTCGTCCGCGGCCCGCCGGCCCTGGGCCCACCCGACGGCGTAGCCCTCGGCCCGCGCCGCGGCCCGCGTCTCCGCGGACAGCTCCTCGAGCGCCGTGCGTTGCAGGGGGTCGAGCAGTCCCTCCAGCGGTGCCGCGGGCAGGTCGGCCGCCGCGGTCCCGCGCATCAGGCGGGAGGGAAGCTCAGGAGACGAAGTCATCGTCGGACTCCCGTCGCATCACGAGCTCGCCGGACTCCTCGAGGGAACGGATGCTCTGGACGATCGAGGCCTGGGCCTCCTCCACGGTGCGCAGGCGCACCGGACCGAGCAGGTCGATCTCCTCGAGGAGGTTCTCGGCGGCCCGTTCGGAGATGTTCTTCAGGATCTTCTCCTTGACGTCCTCGCTGACGCCCTTGAGCGCGGTGGCGAGCGTGCTGGTGTCGATCTGACGGAGGACCAGCTGAACGCTCCGGTCGTCCAGGCCGACGATGTCCTTGAACATGAACATGTGGCTGCGGATCTCGTCCGCGAGGTCGGGGTCGCGCCCCTCCAGACCTTCGAGGATCAGCTTCTCCGTCGAGCGGTCCGCGCGGCTGATGATGTCCACCAGCGGCGAGATGCCGCCGACCTCGGAGAACTCGCTGGTCGCGAGCACCGAGAGCAGGCGCCGCTTCAACGACGCCTCGACCGAGGTGATGATCTCCGGCGACGTCCGGTCCATGACCGCGATGCGGTGCGCCACGTCGGCCTGCAGCTCCGGCGCGAGCCCGCCCAGCACCAGGGAGGCCTGGTCGGCGCTCATGTGCGCCAGGACGAGCGCGATCGTCTGCGGGTGCTCGTCCGAGAGGTAGGACAGGATCTGCCGCGGGTCCGCGCGGCGGAGGAACTCGAAGGGGATCTCCTTCATCGACGCGGAGATCCGGCCGATGACCTCGTCCGCCTTCTCCTCGCCGAGCGCGCCCGCGAGCAGGTCGCGTGCGTAGCGGACACCACCTTCCAGCACGACGTGCCGCGCGGCCGCCATCTCGCGGAACTCGGTGATGACCTTGTCCGCGAGCTCGGAGTCCACGTGCTGCAGGCGCACGATCTCGGCCGTCACGGCCTCGACCTCGGTGTCCCGCATCTGCGCCAGAATCCGCGCGGAGTCGTCCCGCGGCACCTGCATCAGCAGGATGGCCGCCTTCGTCACGCCGGACAGCGTGGCCAGCTCGCTCATCTAGGACCGCCGGTCCGCGAGCCAGCCGCGCAGCAGCTGCGCGACCTCGTCGGGCTGGGACTTCACGAGGTCGCCGACGTCGTTCCGGGCCTCGGCGGCGGGCGACGCGGCGAGCTCGCCGTAGGCGCCGGTGGCGACCCCGCCCGGGATCGCGGCCAGTTCCGACGTCTCCGACTGCTGGGCGGCCAGGGCGCGCTGCAGGGCCTCGATCTCGCGGCGGTCCTCGGCGACCCGCGACATCCGGGCCATCTTGCGCCGGCCCCAGAGGAACAGCATCAGCAGGAGCAGCGCCCCGCCGAGGTACTTGGCCCCGGTGAAGATCATCGCGTTGCGCTCGGCGGCGGCCTCGGCCTTCTTCGCGGCGGCGAGCTCCTCGGCGGCCGCGGTGGCCGCGGTCTCGTCGAACGGCAGGGCGTCGACGACGACGGTGTCGCCGCGCTCGGCGTTCAGGCCGACCGCGGAGGACACCAGCGCCTCGATCTGCGCGGTGTTCACCGCGGTCGCCGTCTTGGCGTCGAGCAGGACCGCGACGTTGAGCTTGCGCACGGCGCCGGGGGCGGAGGTCCGCTCCTCGACGACGCGGTTCAGCGGGTTGTTCTGCGTCCCGGTCGTCTTCTCGTAGTTGCCGGTCCCGCCCGCGCCGTTGTTCGGCACCGCCTGGTTGTCCGGCCCGAGGACGCCGCCGACCGCCGCACCGTTGCCGGTGAACTTCTCGGTCGTGGTCGACGTGGCCGAGGGCTTGGTGCCGGGGTCGGTGAAGGTCTCGCTGGTGGTCTTCGTCGCGTCGAAGTCCAGGTCGGCGGAGAGCCGGACCTCGGAGTGGCCGGGACCGACGACGCGGTCGATCATCGCCTGCAGGTCGGACGCGACGCGGGTCTCGTACTCGCGGGTCTGCTGCGCGCGGTTGTCCGCCGCGGTGCCGGCCGACGACTCCGCCGACGCCGAGAGAGTCTTGCCGGTCGAGTCGGCGACGGTCACCTGGTCGGGCTTGAGGTTCTCCACCGCGGAGGAGACCAGGTTGACGATCGACTGGACCTGACCCGACGTCAACGACGTCCCGGGCGCAGTGTCGACGAGCACGGACGCCTTGGCGGTGTCGGCCTGCTTGGTGAAGACCGTCTTCTCCGGCAGCGCCAGGTGCACGACCGCGGTGTTGACGCCCTCGATGCCCTGGACGGTGCGGGCGAGCTCGCCCTCCAGCGCGCGCCGGTAGCCGACGTCCTGCTGGAACTTCGAGGTCGTGATGCCCTGCTTGTCGAGGATGCCCCACCCGCTGCTGCTCGAGCTCGGGGCGATGCCCTTGCCGCTCATCGCGATGCGGGTGTCGTACACCTGCGCCTGCGGGACGAGGATCGTCGTGCCGCCGTTCGCCAGCTGGTACGGCGTCCCCGCCGCGTTGAGCTGGTCGACGATCGCGGACGCGTCCGCCGGCGCGACGTTGGTGAACAGGGGTGCGTAGGTCGGCTTGGTCGCCCACGACATGAAGAAGTAGGCGCCGAACAGCAGCCCGAGAACCCCGACCACCGAGACGACCTTCTGGCCGACGGTGAACGAGGAGAACATCCGGCCGCCCTTGCCGAGCAGGCCGGAGACGACGGGTGGCATCAGTGGGTCTCCGTCACTTTCGCCGTGACACTCGCCGAAGAGCGCGCGGTCACAGCGGCATCCGCAGGATCTCGTTGAACGCCTCGACCGCCTTGTTCCGGACGGCCACGGTCAGCTCGGTCGCGAGCTGGGCCTGGGTGGCGGCGATCGTGTACTGGTGGACATCGGTCAGTTGACCGGTCGCGGCCTGGACCGCGAGCCCCTCGGCCTTGGCCTGGGTGCCGGCGAGGGCCTCGAGGCCGTTGCCGAGCGCGGTCGCGAACGAGTCCCCGGACGGCGCCGCGGCGGTCGTCGCGCCGGTCGCGACCGGCGGGGTGATCGGGGCGATCGGCGTGAAGCCGACGGGCGAGATGCTCATGCGCGTCCGACCTGAATCGCGGCCGAGTAGGCGTCACGTGCGCGGTCCACGACCGCGAGCGAGGCCTGGTAGCCGCGCTGGGCGACGATCAGCTGCGTCATCTGCGCGGCGAGGTCGATGTCCGGCAGTCGGACGTTGCCGTTCTCGTCCGCCAGCGGGTGCTGCGGGTCGTACACGATGCGGCCCTCGGCGTTGCCGAGCGCGGTGCCGGCGACCGCGACCCCGCCGGTCCCGTTGCCGTAGTCGACGGCCTGCGCGAGCACGTAGCGCGCGCGGAACGCCTCCTCGTTCGTCGACCGGACGGTGTTGACGTTGGCGAGATTGTCGGCGACCGCGTCGAGCCACTTGCGGTGGACGGTGACGCCGGAGCCGGCGATGCCGAAGACGGAGAACAGGCTCATCGTCACACCGCCCGCATCGAGGCGCGCAGGACGCCGAACTCGTGGTCCGCGGCCCGCAGCATCAGCGAGTAGCGCAGACCGGTGTCGACGTTGAGCAGCGTCTCCCGGTCGAGGTTGACGTTGTTGCCGTCGGTGCGGGTCGGCTCGAGCGAGCGGGCGATCGACCAGGTCGGACCGCCGGAGGTGTCGCCGGTGGCGACGGCGCTCGCGAGCGCGTCCTCGAACTGCACCTTGCCGGCGAGGAAGCCGGGCGTGTTGATGTTCGCGACGTTGTCCGCGATCGCGCGCTGGCGGGCGGCAAGACCGTCCAGGGCGCTGGTGATCGCGTACATCGCGATGCTGCCCGATGTGGGGCCGGATGTGAGGCCGATGGCGTCGAACACGGACCGCTCCGATGCGAAAGATCGAAACTGCTGGTGGGGCAGCGCCGGTCCGTGGCGCTTGAGGGGGTGGCCGTCCTGGCTCGCCGGTTCTTGTCGGCCGGGCGGACGGGGAGTTGAGGAGTCTGAGCCGGCTCTCGTCACGGATTGTTGCCGGGACCGCCGTGCCGGAAGGAAAGGACCTTCGACCCTGGGTGACCGCCGTCGCGTTCGGTTTCATGCTTTCAGGCGGCCGCCCAACTCCCGGTCGCTGCACTCACTCTGGCGGGTGAGGTTCTCGGGGTGACGTGAGGGCTCGGATCGTTGCGGTCGATCCGGGCCCTCACGGCGTCCGTCATCTGGCGGTGTGTCACGACCATTTGTGACGTCCACCGATAACGTCTACCGAAGGCCTCAAGTCCGCGGGCCCGGGCACCGATACGTCTCGGAAGGCTCGGCTCACGGGGGACGCTCAGCCGAACGGGAAGCAGGCAGGACATGGACACCACCGGCGACGGCACCGGCGAACCGATCACCGTCTTCCTCCTCGACGACCACGAGATCGTGCGGCGCGGAGTGGCGGATCTGCTGAACTCCGCCCCCGACATCACGGTCATCGGCGACGCCGGCACGGCCGCGCAGGCGCTGGCGCGGATCCCGGCGCTCAAGCCGCAGGTCGCCGTCCTCGACGCCCGGCTGCCCGACGGCAGCGGCATCGACGTCTGCCGCGACATCCGCTCGGCGATGCCCGAGGTGCGGTGCCTGATCCTCACCAGCTACGACGACAACGACGCGATCTTCGCCGCCGTCATGGCCGGCGCCGCGGGCTACCTGCTCAAGGAGATCCGCGGGACGAGCCTGCTCGACGCGATCCGCCAGGTCGCGGAGGGCAAGTCGCTGCTCGACCCGTCCGTGACCGAGCGCCTGCTCGCCCGCCTGCGCGACGGCACCCCGGCCGACCCGCGCATGGCGTCGCTCTCCGAGCGGGAGCGGGAGATTCTCGGCCTGATCGCCGACGGCCTCACCAACCGCCAGATCGGCGAGCGCCTGTTCCTCGCCGAGAAGACCGTGAAGAACTACGTCTCGGCCCTGCTCGCCAAGCTTGGCATGGAGCGCCGGACCCAGGCCGCGGTCTACGGCGCGGAGCTGCGCAAGCCGAACGCCTGAGCTCACCGGCGCCGAAAGGCCGCCCGGACGAACGCCTGGGCGGTGCCCCAAGGGGTGATGTGTTGCTCGCGGTCGTCCTCCAGCAGCTCGAAGTCCGCGCCGAGGAGAGCCGCGAGGTCCGCTGCTGAGTACCGGACCACGGGCAGGCCCGAGCACCGGTCCGGGCCGTCGGGCGCGAACGTCGAGAGGACGACGAGTGACTCCCGCCGGGTCGCGCTCGCGAGCGTCTCCAGGTACGCCGCCCGGTCATCGGAGGAGACCAGGAAGTGCAGCACCGCGCGGTCGTGCCAGAGTTCGAAGGGCGATCGCGGCCGCCAGGTGCGCACGTCCGCGACGATCCATTCCACGTTCGCCGACCGGGACCCGAGCCGGTCACGGGCGAGAGCGAGCGCTGTCGCCGAGAGGTCGAGCACCGTCACGTCCCGGTGGCCGCGGGCGACGAGCCCGTCGACCAGCGGCGACGCTCCGCCACCGGCGTCGAGAACGCGGGCTGAGGTGGGCACGTCCAAGCGGTCGAGAAGTTCGAGGACCGGCGCCGCCGTCGGCGCGTACCAACTGACGCCCCGCTCGCCCTCGGCTGCGTAGGCGGCGTCCCAGTGCTCCGTGGTCCCTGGCATCGATCCGCTCCGGAAGATATTGTACGGACAATTGGTTCCGGTGGGACCGATGCAGTGGGAGATCGCCATGATCCTGAACCAGTACTACCTGCAGTGCCTGTCGCAGGCGTCCTACCTGGTGGCGGACCCGGTCAGCCGCCGGGCGGTGGTCGTCGACCCCCGCCGCGACGTCGAGCAGTACCTGCAGGACGCGAAGGCGCAGGACCTGACGATCGAGCTGGTCCTGCTCACCCACGTCCACGCCGACTTCATCCCGGGGCACACCGAGCTCTCGGAGCGGACCGGGGCCGAGATCGCGATGGGCGAGCTCTCGCCGGTCGAGTTTCCGATCCGCCGCCTCGCCGACGGCGAGCGCATCCCGCTCGGCGACCCGGAGACCGGCGTCGTCCTCGAGGTGCTCGCCACCCCGGGGCACACGCCCGAGTCGATCACGCTCGCCGTGTACGAGCGGGGGAGCGACCCCGCGCCGCACGCGATCCTCACCGGCGACACGCTCTTCCTCGGCGACGTCGGCCGGCCCGACCTGCTCGGCTCGGCGGGCCGCACCGCGGACGAGATGGCGCGGATGCTCTACCGCTCGCTGCACACGAAGCTGCTGCCGCTGCCCGACGAGGTGCTCGTTTACCCCGGCCACGGCGCCGGCAGCGCGTGCGGCAAGGCGCTCTCGACCGACACCGTCTCGACCCTGGGCGACCAGCGCCGCGGCAACTACGCGCTCGCGCCGATGAGCGAGGACGAGTTCGTCTCGGTCGTCACCGACGGGCTCGGGGCGCCGCCGGTGTACTTCGTCGACGAGGTCGCGGTGAACAAGGCCGGACACCTCCCGTTCGACCCGGAGCTCCCGGTGCAGGAGGTCGACGCGGCCACCGCGATCAGCCACCAGCAGCGTCTGGGCTACCTGCTGCTCGACGTCCGCGACGACCAGGCCTTCGCCGCCTCCCACCTGCGGGGCGCGATCAACGTCGGGCTGTCGGGCCGGTTCGCCGAGTACGCCGCGGCCCTGATCGCCGCCGACCAGCCGGTGATTCTCGTCGGCTCGCCCGAGCAGTGCGCCGAGGCGCGGATGCGCCTCGCCCGCGTCGGCATCGACCTCGTCGCGTGTCAGCTGACCGACCTCGAGGAGCTGACGAACAACCCCGAGCTCGTCGTCTCCTCGTCACGGCTGACGGTGCATCAGGCCGCTGCGGCCATCGCGGCGAACCCGGACCTGCAGGTCGTCGACGTCCGCGGCCCCGGCGAGCACAAGGGCGGCGCTCTTCCCGGCGCGGTCAACCTCTGCGTCACCCGGCTGCGGACGACCCTCGACCAGCTCGACCGTACCCGCCCGGTCCTCGTCCACTGCGCCGGCGGCTACCGCTCCATCGCCGCCGCGAGCCTCCTCGAGGCCAACGGCTTCCCCGACGTCTCCGACCTCCTCGGCGGCTACTCCGCCTGGGCCGCCGAGTCCTCCGCCGCGTAGTCGCTGTCAAGAAAGGGTGACACCCCCTACTCCGCAGTAAGGGGTGTCACCCTTTCTTTTCCACAGGCGGCGTCAGTGGAGGATCGCGACGACGTCGGCGACGCCGAGGAGCAGGACCCCGGCGGTGAGGATCATCAGCGGGCCGGTGGGGACGCGGGCGTAGCGGGTCCGGTCGCTGTCGCCGATCTCGCGGGCGCGGAGGCGGCCGAGGGCGGCGACCAGCAGCGCGAGCGCGAGGGAGAGCGCGGCGCTGACGATGCGGGCGGGGCTGCCGTCGGTCGGGTTGCGGACCAGAACGAACGCGCCGTGAGCGATCAGGGCGAGCGCGGTCCGGTCCCAGGCCAGCATCGTCCGCTGCGCGGGCAGGCCGGGGAGCCGTCCGCGTGGGCCGTGCACCGGAGTCAGGCGCATCAGCGCGCGAGGAGCACGACGACGGCGATCCCGATCCCGACCACCGCCAGGCCCAGGTACACCGGGGCCCGGGAGGCCGGCAGGTTCTCGTGCCGCTGCATCGCCCGCTGCACCGTGTGCCAGCGCCGCATGCTCGCGATCACCACCGCGATGCCGAGCAGCGCCAGGGCAAAGCCGATCCCGCGTTCGGCGTCGTCGGCGTCCTCGCCGCCGGCGGGGACGAGGTGCACGAGGGCGACGGCGCCCGCCAGCAGGCCCAGCGCGGTCCGCAGCCAGGCCAGGTAGGTCCGCTCGTTCGCGAGGGTGAACCGGTAGTCGAGGTCGTACTCCTCCGGTTCGGAGTCGCGGGGGTCCATGCGACCTCCTTCCGCCGGTCAGCGTGCCACGCTGCGCGTTCGGTCGCGCCGCGAGCCGCGCCGGGATATTGTACGTACAAATCTGCGTCCGCTGCCCCCGGGAATCCCGCCATGCGCTACGGCTTCGCCATCGATCAGCGCACCTGCATCGGCTGCCACGCCTGCACGGTCGCCTGCAAGACCGAGCACGAGATCCCGGTCGGCCAGTTCCGCACGTGGGTCAAGTACGTCGACTCCGGCACGTTCCCGGACAACACCCGCGACTTCGGCGTCATGCGGTGCAACCACTGCACCGATGCGCCGTGCGTGAAGATCTGCCCGACGCACGCGCTGTTCACCCGCAAGGACGGCATCGTCGACTTCGACGGCGACAGCTGCATCGGCTGCAAGTCCTGCCTGCAGGCGTGCCCGTACGACGCGCTCTACATCGACGAGAACACCTCCACCGCGGCGAAGTGCAACTTCTGCGCTCACCGGGTCGACGAGGGCCTCGAGCCCGCCTGCGTCGTCGTGTGCCCGACGCACTCGATCTGGGTCGGCGACCTCGAGGACGAGAACTCCGGCATCTCGCAGCTGATCGCGAGCAACGAGACCCGCGTCCGCGCTCCCGAGCAGAAGACCGGTCCGAACGTCTTCTACATCGGCGCGACGATCCCGGTCCTCGACCCGCTCCAGGCCCCGACCGACGAGGCCTACATCTACTCCCTGCCCGACAAGCAGCGCGCGATGGTGTCCTCCCACCTCCCGCCCTCCGCGGACAACGCGAAGACGACCCTCAACACCGCCCACCCCCGGCCGTGGGGCTGGCGCGTCACCACCTACCTCTGGACGAAGGGTGTCGCCGCCGGCGTGCTGTTGGTGATCGCGCTCGCGATGGTGCTGGGCAAGGACCTCGGCCGGTACCAAACGGTCTGGGCGCCGCTGATTGCCCTGGGTGGCGTCACCGCCACGGGTGTCCTGCTGGTCTGGGACCTCAAGCGCCCCGAGCGGTTCTGGTACATCTTCACCAAGGGCAACTGGACGTCGTGGTTGTTCAAGGGCTCACTGGCCCTCGCCGCTTTCGCCGGGGTCGCCGGGATATGGCTTCTCCTGGGTATCTCGGCCGAGAGCACCGACAGCTACGACCTGAGCGCGTGGCAGTTCGACCTCGTCGACGCGGTCACCTACCTGGCGATCCCGGCGGCGGTTCTGCTCGCCGGGTACACCGCGTTCCTGTTCGCCCAGGCCGAGGGTCGCGACCTGTGGCAGTCGAAGCTGTTGTTCCCCCACCTGATCGTCCAAGCCGTCATGGTGGGAGCGGGAACGCTCGCGGTCGTCTACGGCAAGTACGGCGCTGATCCGAGCACGCCGTTCCGGTCCAAGGACGACGGATCGGGGAATCTTGCCAGCCCGTTGTTGGCAGAAGAGCCTGATCCGGTCAGCGATTTCCTCATCATCGGCCCAGAGCAGCGGGTGGGTAACGCCGGCTTCGAGAACGTCATCCTCGGTTGCCTCGTCGTGGCGACCGTGGTGCACATCGCGTTCGCGATCGTGGAGTTCTACAGCAAGCACGAGACGAAGCAGGCGACGGCCGCGGCCCGTCTGGCGACCCGCGGGCCGTACCGATTCCTGTTCCACGGGTCCCTGGTGCTCGCGTTGGTTGCCGCGGCGTGCGGCGCGTTCGCCTGGAGTGGCGACAACATGGAGGCGGCCATCTGGGCGGGTATCGGCGTCCAGGTCGCCCTGCTGATGTACGAGTCGGTGTTCGTCCGCGCGGGACAGGACGTGCCGCTGTCATGACGACGGAACTCCCGCGCGAGCTGCCCGGCCACCGGACCCACGAGCACCTGCGGAACTTCCCGCCGGTCGAGAACTGGGACTCCCACGTCGAGTACGACGCGAAGGCCCACCCGCGGAAGGTCCCGCGGGAGTACATGCTGATCCCGACGACCTGCTTCAACTGCGAGTCCGCGTGCGGTCTGCTCGCCTACGTCGACAAGAGCGACCTCTCGATCAAGAAGCTCGAGGGCAACCCGGCGCACCCGGGCTCACGGGGCCGCAACTGCGCCAAGGGCCCGGCGACGGTCAACCAGGTCAACGACCCCGAGCGGATCCTGCACCCGCTCAAGCGCGTGGGCGAGCGGGGCGGGGGCCAGTGGCAGCAGGTGAGCTGGGACGAAGCCCTCGACGACATCGCGGGCCGGATTCGAAAGGCGATCCACGAGGGCCGCCACGAGGAGGTCGCGTACCACGTCGGGCGGCCCGGCGAGGACGGCTTCGCCGAGCGGGTGCTGCAGGCCTGGGGCGTCGACGGGCACAACTCGCACACGCAGGTCTGCTCGTCCGGGGCGCGTCTGGGCCAGACCCTCTGGGGCGGCTACGACCGGCCGAGCCCCGACCACGCCAACGCCAAGGTGATCCTGCTGTTCTCCAGTCACCTGGAGACCGGGCACTACTTCAACCCGCACGCCCAGCGGATCATGGAGGGCAAGCAGGCCGGGGCGAAGCTGATCGTCGTCGACCCGCGGATGTCGAACACGGCCTCCCACGCCGACGTCTGGCTCGCCCCGTGGCCCGGCAGCGAGGCGGCGATCCTGCTCGCGATCGCCAGCCACCTGCTGAGGACCCGTCAGATCGACGAGGGCTACCTGCGGCGCTGGTTCAACTGGGACGTCTACCTGCAGAACCTGCACCCGGAGAAGTCCACCTTCGAGGAGTTCCTCGACTGCCTCGAGGCGGACTACACCGAGTACACCTTCGAGTTCGCGGCGGCGGAGTCCCAGCTCCCGGCGGAGAAGATCCGGGCGATCGCGGAGATCGTCGCCGACAGCGACCACCGGCTCTCCGCGCACATCTGGCGCAGCGCCGCGGCCGGCAACTACGGCGGCTGGGCGGTCAGCCGAGCGCTGTGGTTCGTCCTCGCGCTCACCGGGTCCATCGGCACCATCGGCGGCACCGCGCCCAACGGCTGGAACAAGTTCATCCCGCACGGACCCGACGTCCCGGCGCACGACCACTGGAACGAGCTGCACTGGCCGCCGGAGTACCCGCTGGCCTGCAACGAGATGTCGATCCTGCTGCCGCACTTCCTCGCCGAGGGCCGCGGTGTCATGGACGTCTACTTCTCTCGTGTCTTCAACCCGATCTGGACCTACCCCGACGGGTTCACGTGGATGAAGGCGCTGACGGACGAGAGCACCGTCCGCTGCCACGTCGCGCTGACGCCGACGTGGTCGGAGACCGCCGAGTTCGCGGACTACATCCTCCCGATGGGCCACGCACCCGAGCGGCACGACACCCACTCCTACGAGACGCACTCGAGCCGGTGGCTCGGCTTCCGCCAGCCGGTGAAGCGCGTCGCGATGGAGAAGCTCGGGATGCCCTACGCCGACACCCGTGACGCCAACCCGGGCGAGGTGTGGGAGGAGAACGAGCTCTGGTTCGAGCTGTCGTGGCGCATCGACCCCGACGGGTCGATGGGGATCCGGCAGCACTTCGAGTCCAAGTACCGCCCGGGCGAGAAGGTCACCGTCGACGAGTACTACCGGTGGATCTTCGAGAACCGCGTCCCGAGCCTGCCGGAGAAGGCCGAGAAGGAGGGCCTGACCCCGCTGGAGTACATGCGCCGCTACGGCGTCGTCGAGGTCGCGGACCAGCTCTACCGGCAGGACGAGCGGCCGCTGACCGAGGCCGAGCTCGAGAATGCCGTCCCCGACGAGCGGGGCGTGCTCCGCAAGCCGACGAACGAAGACTCAGTTCCGCCGCTGATCGGCGAGGCCGGCGCGGTCGGGGTCCAGCACGAGGACGGCACCGTCACCGCCGGGTGGCTCTCGCCGAGCCGGAAGCTGGAGCTCTACTCCGAGACGATGCGCGACTGGGGCTGGCCCGAGCACGCGACGCCCGGCTACATCCGCTCCCACGTGGCGGCGGATCAGATCGACCTCGCCGCCGGCGACCTCGTCCTCGTCCCGACGTTCCGGCTGCCGACGCTGATCCACACCCGCTCCGGCAACGCGAAGTACTTGAACGAGATCTCGAACAGCCATCCGCTCTGGCTGAACTCCGTCGACGCGGCCCGGCACGGCGTGAAGACCGGCGACCTGGTCCGGCTGCGGACGTCGATCGGCTACTTCGTCCCGCGGGTGTGGGTGACCGAGGCGATCCGCCCCGGTGTCTGCGCGTTGAGCCACCACATGGGCCGCTGGCGCCTGCACGAGACCGAGGGCTCGCGGTGGGCCCAGGGCCTGGTCGACATCTCTCACCCCGACGGCCCGGACAGCTTCTTCCTCCGCTACCGCGGCGGAATCCAGCCCTTCAAGTCCGAGGACCCCGACTCCGAGCGCATCTGGTGGACCGACCCCGGCGTCCACCAGAACCTCGCCTTCGCCGTCCAGGCCGACCCGTGGTCCGGGCAGCAGTGCTGGCTCCAGAGGGTCCGGATGACCCCCGCCGAGGCGACCGACCAGTACGGCGACGTCTACGTCGACACCGCGCGCTCGATGGAGATGTACCGCGAGTGGCTCGCCAAGACCCGAGCCACCCTCGGCCCCGGCGGCCAGCGCCGCCCCGAGTTCCTGATGCGCCCGGTCAAGCCCCGCCGCCGCGCCTTCCGCGTCGAGACATAGCGGACGTCCGAGGATGTGGCTGCTATTGCAACCACATCGTCGGACGTCCGGATCAAGCGGGCCGAGGCGGGCGCCGATACTCCTCGGTGCAGTCTCCCCGGTGGCCGTTCCTCGCTGCCCTCGTCGCCGTCATTGCCGGCGGCGGGATTGCTCACGCGGCGCCGGACGTCCACCCGTTCGCGGTCGACGCCGTGATGACGATCCCGGACCGCGAGGCCCTCCACGCCGCGAAGCGCGCGTTCGACCGTGAGCAGCCCGCGGTCGATCAACTCGCTCGCCTGGCTCCCCCGGCCGGGGTCACGGAGTGCAACCCCGGAACGTTGGCGACGACGCACTTTCTCTGCTGGCGCGGCGAAGCGGACATTCCCGCGACAGCCGGTGCACTTGCTGACGGCTTGCGTGAGATCGGCGCGACGGACGTGACCCCGTGGTGCGGGGAGCTGCGGGGCGGGAGCCGGTCTCTGCTGGTGTGCGACGTCCGGGCGAACGTCCTGGGCCGGCCGTTCGAAGCTCAGCTCGGGCCTGACCCGACCGCGACCGATCCCGCCGCCAGGTCCTCGCGTCTGTCCGTCGTCGGCGGCGTGAGCGACGTCGTGGGGGCGGGCCTGCCCGCATCGATGCGTTCCCGCGCGACACCCGTCCCGATTCCCGGCTACCCCTCGTAGGGAGGGCGGACGTCCGAGGATGTGGCTGCTATTGCGACCACATGTTCGGACGTAACGATCTTGCAAGGGCGGGTCCCGCTGGGCGTCCGGGAGTAAGGACGCGGTCAAACCCGGACAACCTCGGTCGGTTTCGGGGTCCCGCTCGCGGAGAATCAGCTCGAGGCGGGAAGGGGGCTCGGCATGCGGATTCCGGGTGTGGTGACGGCGATCGCCGTGCCCGTGGCCGTGCTGGGCCTCGTCGGCGGGGTGGTGCTCGCGGCGGAGGGCCAGTTCCGGTCCGAGAAGGAGATGCACTCGGCTGCGATCGCGGAGTCCGACGCGGCCACCGCGCAGCAGCAGGCACCCGCGCCCGCCGCCGCGGCGGCCCCGGAGGCGGCGGCCGCGCAGCCCGCGAAGGCAGCCGCGCCCACGACGAACAAGCCCGGCGTCCAGACTGCTCCCGCGAAGCCGGCCACCGCCGGGATCAGCCTCGCCGAGTACGCCGGCTACCAGCGCGGGATCATCAACACGATCGACAACTGGTGGGTCTCGGCGCTCTCCCGTGCGGGCGTGCGCTACAGCGGGCCGCGGCTCGTCGTCGCGGCGCCCGGGAAGTCGGCGATGTCGAAGTGCGGCCGCGCGGTCGCGAACCCAGCCGACTCCAAGAAGGCCTACCCCGCGTTCTACTGCCGCGGCGACAAGACGGTGTACCTGGCGTCGGGCTGGATGCACGGCGCGATCTACGCCCGCTACAACAAAGGCGGCGTCGCGGCGATCGTCGCCCACGAGTTCGGCCACCACATCCAGCACACGATCGGCATCGCCGACCCCAAGGTCAGCAAGCAGGAACTGCAGGCCGACTGCCTCGCCGGGATCTGGGTTCGCGCCGCCGTCGGCAACGGCTCCCTGAACGCGAAGGACGTCGCCGACGCCCGCCGCGCGCTCCGGGCCCTCGGGGACACCGAGACCTCCTCGAAACTGCACCACGGCACCGCGAACGAGCGGTCCGCGTGGTTCGACCGCGGCTACCGCAGCGGCGACGCGTACGTCTGCAACCACTTCTGACCGACCGGTGACGACGGGGTCTGACGCCGCCTGAACCCGGCGCCCCGGAACCGCCCGCGCAGTACGCTGGGGCGTTCCGGTCCCCGCCGCGGAGGTGTGCCAGTCGTGTCCAGCCCCGCGGCGCCGCGCGAGCTGGACCGCGCCTCCTCCCGCCCGCTGTGGGCGCAGCTCGAGGAGGACCTGCACCGCCGCCTGGCTGACGGGGCGTTCGACAGCGCCTTCCCCGGCGAGCACGAGCTCGCCGAGCAGTACGGCGTCAGCCGGCACACCGTCCGCGAGGCGCTGCGGCGCATGCGGGCCTCCGGCGTCGTCGACTCGACGCGGGGCCGCGGCAGCTCCGTCCGGCACGCGGCGATCGAACAGCCGCTCGGCGCGCTGTACTCGCTGTTCCGCTCGGTGGAGGCCACCGGCGTCGAGCAGCGCAGCAAGGTGCGCGTCCTCGAGTTGCGTCAGAACACCGACGTCGCGCAGACCCTCGGGGTCGGGCCCGAGTCCGACCTCGTGTTCCTCGAACGCCTCCGCCTCGCCGACGGCGAACCGCTCGCCCTCGACCGCAGCTGGCTCCCGCGCGAGATCGGCGAACCGCTGCTCGGCGGCACGTTCGAGCACACCAGCCTCTACGGCGAGATGGCCCGCCTGACCGGCATCCGCCTCAACGGCGGCCGCGAGAGCATCACCGCCCTCGTCGCCGACGCCCCGACCCGGCGCCTGCTCGGCATCAAGGCCGACGTCGCCGTCCTCGCCGTCACGCGCATCGGCTGCCTCGACGGTCGGCCCCTGGAGTTCCGCGAGAGCCTCATCCGCGGCGACCGCTTCAGCCTCTCCGCGGAGTGGCCGGGCAACGCCGGCTACCGCGTCGACGTCGCGGGGATGCGCGCCTAGCGGACGCCCGCCGCGACGCGGCCGGTGAACTCCAGGACAGCGGTGACGAACGCGTCGTTGTCGTCGGTCGCCGCGGTGTGGGCGGCATCGGCGATGTCGACGACCTCCAGCTGCGGGACCAGGCCCTTCAGGTGCGCGACGCCGTCCTCGTCGACGATGTCGGACAGCAGCCCGCGCACGAGCAGCGTTGGGACGCGGATCGCCGCGGCCGAGTCGTCGAGCTGCCCGTTGTGGACGTCCTCGACGCGGTCGAGCGCGTCCTCGGTGACCAGGCGGGGGTCCCAGTGCCAGACCCAGCGGCCGTCGGGACGCTGCCGCAGGTTGCGCTTGAGGCCCTCGTGGTCCGACGGGCGCGGCCGGTGCGGCAGGTAGGCGGCGACGGCATCGGCCGCCTCCTCCAGCGTCGCGAACCCGTCGGGGGCGCTCTTCATGAAGTCCAGGACGCGGCGCGCGCCGTCCATCCGGATGTTGGCGACGACGTCGACGAGGACGAGCCCGGTCAACCGATCGTGAAGCTGCGGCGCGGCGACCATCGCGGCCACGCCGCCCATGCTGGCGCCCACGACGAGCACCGGCCGACCCCCGCTGCGTTCCGAGACGGCCTCGACGGCGCGAACGACGTCGGCCGCGAAGTGCTCCGGGCGGTACTGCGTGGCGTCCGGCGCCCAGTCGCTGTCCCCGTGGCCGCGCAGATCCGCGGCGACGGCGCGGGCCCCGGCCTCGGCGAGCGCCTCGAGCGCGCGGCCCCAGGACCGCCGACTCTGGCCACCGCCGTGCAGCAGCAGGACAGGCGGTCCGTCCTCCGGCCCCGCGGCGTCCGCGGCCAGCCGGAGCCCCGCCCCGGGCAGGTCGATGCGCTCCGGACTATTCATGGTTCACATAACACCACGTCCGGCCCGGGGACGGCGCGGCGCGGTACGAATTCGTACTGTGGCGTTCCTTACCGGCCGGGCCGGAAGAGCGGCCGCATCTTCTCCGCGGCGGCCGGGTTGACCATCTGCGGGTCGGCGTAGACCGGCGGGCCGCCGGCCTCGGCGCGGCTCTCGGGGAGCTGAACGGGGTCGCTGCCGGAATGGCGGGCCTTCGGCACCCGCGCTGCGTCGAGGTCCGCCCAGGTCTGCGGGCCGTCGACCTCGGGCTGCACGGGCGGGGTCCAGTCCGGGGCGACGTCGTCGATCCGCACCGCGTTCGCGCGGTCGGCCGCGGGCGCCTCGGTGTGGCGGCGCATGGTCCGCACCAGGCGCTTCACCAGGGAGCGGGGCCGGTGCGGGGAGGTGTGGTCCGTCGTCGCGTCCATGCGCGCAGCACTACCCGGCCCGAGCCAGGAGATGTCATCTCCACCCCCGATGCGGTGGAGATGACATCTCCAGTGCGTCAGCGCTTCCAGCTGGTGAGGACCTCGTCGAGGGAGACGGAGGAGTCCGGGGGAGCGGTCGGGGTGGCGGGGGCGGAGCGGGAGAACCGGGGCGAGGGGGCGGCCTGGGTGACACCGTCGACCTCGATCAGCGACCCGCGGCCGGTGATGTGGGGGTGCTCGGCGGCCTCGGCCCACGACAGGACGGGGGTCACGCACGCGTCGGTGCCCTCGAACACCTTCGCCCACTCGTCGCGGGTCCGGGAGGCGAAGACCTCCGTGAACCGCGCCCGCAGGGTCGGCCAGCCGGAGCGGTCGCCCTGCTTCGGGAGGTCCTCGCCGTCGAGGCCGAGTCCCCGAAGCAGCTCGGCGTAGAACTGCGGCTCGAGCGACCCCACGGCCATCCACTCGCCGTCGGAGCACCGGTAGGTGTCGTAGAACGGGCACCCGGTGTCGAGCAAATTCGCCGCGGGCGCGTCGCTCCAGGCACCGCCGGCCATCAGGCCCCAGACCATCTGAGCCAGCGTCATGGTGCCGTCGACGATGCCCGCGTCGACGACCTGGCCCTGCCCCGACTTCTCCCGCTCGTAGAGCGCGGCGAGGATGCCGAACACCAGGAACATCGAGCCGCCACCGAAGTCGCCGACCATGTTCAACGGCGGGACGGGCCCGCTGTCGCCCTTCGAAATGGCCTTCAGCATCCCGGTGACGCTGATGTAGTTGATGTCGTGGCCGGCGACCTTGGCCCACGGGCCGTCCTGGCCCCAGCCGGTCATGCGGGCGTAGATCAGCCCCGGGTTGGTCCGGTGCGCGTCGGCCGGGCCGATGCCCAGGCGCTCGGCGACGCCGGGCCGGAAGCCCTCGATGACGACGTCGGCGGCGTCGAGCAGTGCCTTCATCGTCGCCATGCCCTCGTCGGTCTTCATGTCCGCGTCGACGCGGCGACGGTTGCGCAGCATCCAGTCCCGCGCGCCCGGCGCGACCTTGAGGCCACCCGAGGGGCGGTCCACGCGCACGACGTCCGCGCCGAGGTCCGCCAGCATCATCGCGGCGTGCGGACCGGGTCCGATCCCGCCGAGTTCCAGCACCCGCAGCCCGGTGAGAGGTCCGCTCATCGTTGCCCTTCCTTGACAGTACGATCGCCGACGATGGCGATTCCGAAAATTCGTTCCAGCTGCTCGATCGTCGACGCGGCGTCGGTGTGCCGGATCGTCGTCATCCCGAGCGCGCGGGCCGGCTTGAGGTTGCCGCCGAGATCGTCGACGAAGACGCACTCCGCGGCCGGCAGCCCGAGCGCGTCGAGCGCGATCGGGTAGATCGCCGGGTCCGGCTTGCGCACGCCGTGCTCGCAGGACAGGACGACCGCGTCGAAGATCGCGTCCCACCGCGAGCGGTCGTAGCGATCCGTGCCCCACGCGTTCGACAGCACCGCGGTGCGCACGCCCGCGTCGTGCAGCGCCTCGACCGCGTCGTGCATGGAGACGTCGACCGAGTCCGCGCCGCCGACGAACAGCCGGTCGAGCAGGTTCTCCGGGTCCACGCCGTGGTGCGCGGCGAGTCCGGCCTCGAACTCGGCGGGGGAGATCCGCCCGCACTCGAACTCCACCAGCAGCTCGCGCGCGGCCGGCTCGGTGCGGAAGGCGTCCGCAATGCGTCCCGGCGGCAGGCCCTCGGCCGCGCAGAACGCATCGAAGGCGTCGAACACCCCGGAGGTCAGCACTCCGCCCCAGTCCACGATCAGGCCACGCACACGCCCGATCCTCCCGGACTGTGGCGGACGCCTCGCACACGCCCCTCGTCTGCGGGTCGGCCCCGTGCATTGCCCCAGACGGGACGGGCAGTCTGTCCGCATGGGACTCAAAGGCCGCCTGAGCCGCCTCGACGAGGCGCAGCAGCAGAAGCCCGCGCTCGCGATCCCGATCGCGACCGTGAAGAAGTTCGGTGAGGACAAGTCCTCGAACCTGGCCTCGATGATGGCCTTCTGGGCCTTCTTCTCGATCTTCCCGCTGATGCTGGCCACCATCACCGTGCTCGGCTACGTGCTGCCCGAACAGGACAAGAAACGGGTTCTGGAGCAGATCTCGGGTTATCTCCCGCTGCTGGACCCGTCCTCGGTCGGCGGCCTGAACGGCAACGCGCTCGCGCTGATCGTCGGTCTGCTCGCCGCCCTGTGGAGCGGCTCCGCGGTCGTCCGCATCACCCAGGACGCGTTCAACGCGGTCTGGGAGGTCCCCCAGGTCGAGCGCCCCAAGCTCGTCGAGGCCCTCAAGCGCAGCCTGCTGACGATGGGCACGATCGGCGTCGGCCTGGTCGGCAGCACGTTCCTGCTCGGCTTCGTCTCCGGCAACGACCCCGCGATCGACCTCGGCCCGCTCGGCCGGATCCTCGGGTACGCCGCCGCGATCGTCGTCGACATCGGCCTGTTCGTCCTGGCGTTCCGCCTGCTCACCGACCGCCAGATCACCACGCGTGACGTCGTCCCGGGCGCGGTCTTCGCCGGCTTCTGCTTCTGGCTGCTCGGGATCCTGTCCTCGGTGATCATCACCCGGCACCTCTCCAGCGCCTCCGAGACCTACGGGACGTTCGCCACCGTCATCACGATCCTGTGGTGGTTCTACCTGCAGTCCCAGCTCACGCTGCTCGGCGCGCAGGTCAACGTCGTCCTCAAGCGGCACTACTGGCCGCGCGCCCTGATCGACGCCCCCGGGACCGAGGCGGACCACCGCGTGCTCGAGGACATGGCCGCCTCGCGCCAGATGGTCGAGGCCCAGGACATCGACTCGACCGTCACGACCGAGGACGGCCAGGCCGTTCTCGATTCCGAGAATCCCTCGGACGACGCGGCAGACGCCGACGACGGCGCTGACCAGCAGGTTTCCGCCGCCGGCGGCCACCGGCGCTGATCCGATCGGGTGAACCCCAAAAGGAACGGGTTTACCCACTTCCGCGCGGGGTAAGCGTCGCGCCGACGCTCACGTGTCGTCTGCCGACAGCACGTGTCGTCCTGCCGGTCTCACCATGCAGAACCCCGCCGCCCGCACGGGCGGCGGGGCGGCTGTGTTCGTGGTGAGGTAGTCCAGAAGCCGGGGCCGGTGCCCGGCGGAGGGAGACTGCCATGGCGTTGGACACCCCGGTGCAGGCCGCGCGGTCCCCACGCTCGATCGACCCCGACCTCGCGCGCGAGATCGCGGACCTGGTCAAGGCGCTCGACTCCCTCTGCGCCGGCGACTTCTCCGTCCGGCTCGAACCCCGCGAGGGCCAGCTCGGCCCTGTCATGGCCCGCCTGAACGAGCTCGCCGTCCTGAACGAGCGCCGCACCCGCGAACTCGTCCGCGCCAGCCGCGTCATCGGCCGCGAGGGCCGGATGACCGAGCGCATCGACGAGGTCGGCGCGGACGGCGACTGGGGCGTCGGCGCCGAGGCGATCAACTCCCTGATCGACGACCTCGTCCGCCCCACCACCGAGGTCGCCCGCGTCATCGCCGCCGTCGCCGAGGGCGACCTGAGCCAGAAGATGGCGCTGGAGATCGCCGGTCAGCCGGTCAAGGGCGAGTTCCTCCGCATCGGCACCACCGTGAACACGATGGTCGACCAGCTCTCGTCGTTCGCCGACGAGGTCACTCGCGTCGCCCGCGAGGTCGGTACCGAGGGCAAGCTCGGCGGCCAGGCCCAGGTCCGCGGCGTCTCGGGTGTGTGGCGCGACCTCACCGAGTCCGTGAACTCGATGGCCGGCAACCTGACCAGCCAGGTCCGCAACATCGCCCAGGTGACCACGGCCGTCGCCCAGGGCGACCTGAGCCAGAAGATCACCGTTGACGCCCAGGGCGAGATCCTCGAGCTGAAGAACACCGTCAACACGATGGTCGACCAGCTGTCCTCGTTCGCGGACGAGGTCACCCGCGTCGCGCGTGAGGTCGGTACCGAGGGCAAGCTCGGCGGCCAGGCCGAGGTGCGTGGCGTCGCCGGCACCTGGCGCGACCTCACCGACTCGGTGAACTCGATGGCGGCCAACCTGACCGACCAGGTCCGCAACATCGCGCAGGTCGCGACCGCGGTCGCCCGCGGTGACCTGAGCCAGAAGATCACCGTCGACGCCAAGGGCGAGGTCGCGGCGCTGGCCGAGACGCTCAACACGATGGTCGACCAGCTCTCGTCGTTCGCCGACGAGGTCACGCGCGTGGCCCGCGAGGTCGGTACCGAGGGCAAGCTCGGCGGCCAGGCCGACGTGCCCGGCGTCGCCGGCACGTGGAAGGACCTCACCGACTCGGTGAACTCGATGGCGGGCAACCTGACCAGCCAGGTCCGCAACATCGCCCTGATCATCACCGCGGTCGCCCGCGGTGACCTGAACCAGAAGATCACCGTCGACGCGGCCGGTGAGGTCGCGGCTCTCGCCGACACGATCAACGACCTGACGGACACTCTGAAACTGTTCGCCGAGCAGGTCATCACCGTCGCCCGTGAGGTCGGTACCGAGGGCAAGCTCGGCGGCCAGGCCGTCGTCCCCGGTGTGGCCGGCACGTGGAAGGACCTCACCGACAACGTCAACGGCATGGCGGCGAACCTGACCGCCCAGGTCCGCGACATCGCCGCGGTCACCACCGCGGTCGCCCAGGGCGACCTGAGCCAGAAGGTCTCCGTCGACGCGAAGGGCGAGACGCTCGAACTGAAGTCGACGATCAACACGATGGTCGACCAGCTCTCGTCGTTCGCGGACGAGGTCACCCGCGTCGCCCGTGAGGTCGGCACGGAGGGGAAGCTCGGCGGTCAGGCGCAGGTGCGCGGGGTCTCCGGCACCTGGAAGGACCTGACCGACAACGTCAACTACATGGCGGCCAACCTGACCGCCCAGGTCCGCAACATCGCGCAGGTCGGCACCGCGGTCGCGAAGGGCGACCTGAGCCAGAAGATCACCGTCGACGCGCAGGGCGAGATCCTCGAGCTGAAGAACACCATCAACACGATGGTCGACCAGCTCTCGTCGTTCGCGGACGAGGTCACCCGCGTCGCCCGTGAGGTCGGCACCGAAGGAAAGCTCGGCGGTCAGGCGCAGGTCTCCGGCGTCTCCGGCACCTGGCGCGACCTGACCGACAACGTCAACGGCATGGCGGCGAACCTGACCAGCCAGGTCCGCAACATCGCCCAGGTCACCACGGCCGTCGCGCAGGGCGACCTGAGCCAGAAGATCACCGTCGACGCGAAGGGTGAGGTCGCGGCCCTCGCCCAGACCATCAACACGATGGTCGACCAGCTGTCCTCGTTCGCGGACGAGGTCACCCGCGTCGCGCGCGAGGTCGGCACGGAGGGCCGCCTCGGCGGCCAGGCCCAGGTGAAGGGCGTCTCGGGCACCTGGCGCGACCTGACCGACAACGTGAACTACATGGCGGCGAACCTGACCGGCCAGGTCCGCAACATCGCCCAGGTCGCGACCGCGGTCGCGAAGGGCGACCTGAGCCAGAAGATCACCGTCGACGCGCAGGGCGAGATTCTCGAACTGAAGTCGACCGTGAACACGATGGTCGACCAGCTCTCGTCCTTCGCGGACGAGGTCACCCGCGTCGCCCGTGAGGTCGGCACGGAGGGCCGCCTCGGCGGCCAGGCGCAGGTGAAGGGGATCTCCGGCACCTGGCGCGACCTGACCGACTCCGTGAACTACATGGCGTCGAACCTGACGGCCCAGGTCCGCAACATCGCCCTCGTCACCACCGCGGTGGCGCAGGGCGACCTGAGTCAGAAGATCACCGTCGACGCGCAGGGCGAGATCCTCGAGCTGAAGTCGACCGTGAACACGATGGTCGACCAGCTCTCCGCGTTCGCCGCCGAGGTCACCCGCGTCGCGCGCGAGGTCGGCACCGAGGGCCGCCTCGGCGGTCAGGCCGAGGTCGCCGGCGTCTCCGGCACCTGGCGGCACCTGACCGAGAACGTCAACCAGCTCGCGGGAAACCTGACGACCCAGGTCCGGGCCATCGCCGAGGTGTCCACCGCCGTCACCCGCGGCGACCTGACGCGGAGCATCACCGTCGAGGCGTCGGGCGAGGTCGCCGAGCTCAAGGACAACATCAACCAGATGATCGCGAACCTGCGGTCGACGACGGAGATCAACGCCCAGCAGGACTGGCTCAAGTCGAACCTCGCCCGCATCGGCGGCCGGATGCAGGGTCAGCGCGACCTGCAGGCAGTCACGCAGATGATCATGAGCGAGGTGACCCCGGTCGTCGAGGCCGTCCACGGCGCGTTCTTCCTGATGGAGTCCCGCGAGGACGGGCAGGGCCTGCGCCTCGCCGCCGGCTACGGGATCCCGGCCCGGGACACCCGCTTCGCGCTCGGCGAGGGCCTCATCGGCCAGGCCGCGGCGGACAAGCGCTCGCGCCGCGTCCGTGACGTCCCGCCCGACTACCTGCCCGTGCGCGGCGGTCTCGGGGAGGCCTGCCCCGCGGACGTGTTCGTGGTCCCGGTGCTGTTCGAGGAGCAGGTTCTCGGCGTCATCGAGCTCGCGAGCTTCGGCCGCTTCTCCGACGTCCACATCGACTTCCTCGAGCAACTGGTCGAGTCGATCGGTGTCGTGCTCAACACGATCATCGGCAACGTCCGCACCGAGGCACTGCTGGAGCAGTCGCAGGGCCTGGCGCAGGAGCTGCAGGTCCAGTCGGTCGAGCTGCAGCGCACCAACGCGGAGCTGGAGGAGAAGGCCGAACAGCTCGAACGGGCGTCGCAGTACAAGTCCGAGTTCCTCGCGAACATGTCCCACGAGCTGCGGACGCCGCTCAACAGTCTTCTGATTCTGGCTCAGTTGCTGATCGACAACCCGTCCTCGACGCTGACCGCCAAGGAGGTCGAGTTCGCGCGGACGATCTACAGCGCCGGGTCCGACCTGCTCGACCTGATCAACGACATCCTCGACCTGTCCAAGGTCGAGGCCGGGAAGATGGAGCTGCACCCGGCGCCGATCCTGCTGACCCAGCTCGGGTCGTTCGTGGAGAGCACGTTCGCCCCGCAGGCGCAGCAGAAGGGGCTGGAGTTCGTCGTCGACATCGCGCAGGGTCTGCCCGCGACCATCGTCACCGACGAGCAGCGGCTGCAGCAGGTCGTGAAGAACCTGATCTCCAACGCGATCAAGTTCACCGAGGACGGCCGCGTCCAGCTCTCGATGTTCCGGGCGCCGAAGGACCTCTGGCACTCGGTGCCCACGCTCGACAACGCGGAGACCGTCGTCGCGCTGTCGGTCTCGGACACCGGCGTCGGCGTTCCGGCCGAGAAGCTCGGCCTGATCTTCGAGGAGTTCCAGCAGGGCGACGGCACGACCAGCCGCAAGTACGGCGGCACCGGCCTCGGCCTGTCGATCTCCCGGAACATCACCCGCCTGCTCGGCGGCGCCATCGCGGTCGAGTCCGCCGAGGGCGTCGGCAGCACGTTCACCATCTACGTCCCGGCGGACTTCCCGTTCGAGGTCGTCGAGGCGACCGAGTCGCCGAGCGCGACCCCGGCCCGGCTGCCGAAGGTGCCGATGCTCTCGCGAGCGGTCCGGGCCCCCATCGAGCTCGGCACGGACGACCCGCTGCGGGGGGCCACCGTGCTGATCGTCGACGACGACGTCCGCAACGTCTTCGCGCTGACCAGTGCGCTGGAGATGCACGGCATGTCGGTGCTCTACGCGGACAACGGCCGCGCCGGCATCGAACTCCTGGAGGAGCACGGCTCGACGGTCGACCTGATGCTGATGGACGTGATGATGCCGGAGATGGACGGCAACGAGACCACCGAGCGCATCCGGCAGAAATCGGTCTTCACGGACCTGCCGATCCTGTTCCTCACGGCGAAGGCGATGCCCGGTGACCGGGACAAGAGTTTGCTCGCCGGGGCGAGTGACTACATCACGAAACCCGTCGACCTCGACAAACTGTTGACCGTGATGCGTTCGTGGTTGGTCGACCGGAACTCCGACGACCGGGCCGGCTTCCCGGCGGACGGGTCGACGCGGTGACGGGGCACCCACCGGCGGACTCCGGAGTCTCGATCCTGCTGGTCGACGACCGGCCGGAGAACCTGCTCGCGCTCGAGGCGATCCTCTCCGGGCTCGGGCACGAGCTGGTGCGCGCGAACTCCGGCTCCGAGGCGCTGAAGCAGTTGCTGCGCAAGGAGATCGCGCTGATCCTGCTCGACGTCCAGATGCCGGGCATGGACGGCTTCGAGACCGCCGCGCAGATCAAGGCCCGCGAGCGGACGCAGAACATCCCGATCGTCTTCCTCACGGCGATCGACGGCGAGCGCCACCAGGCGTTCCGCGGCTACGCGGCCGGCGCCGTCGACTACCTGTTCAAGCCGTTCGACCCGTGGGTGCTCCGCGCCAAGGTCGGGGTGTTCATCGAGCTGTACCAGCGGCGCAAGGAACTCGCCGCCCAGGCCGAGCGCCTGGCCGCCGCGGAGGCGGTGCTCGGATCGGGGTCGCTCCCGCAACTGACCCGCGCCGCCCTCGACGCCGCCCGTGCCGCGCTCTCGGCGGCCGAGGCGACGGGGGAGGACAAGGCCGTCGCCGCCGCCCGGAACGCCCTGGTGGCGGTCGATGCGCTGGTGGCGGCGTTGCCGACGCCCCAGGTGCCTGCGTGACGGCGGTCTCCGCGACGCTCGCCCCGGAGGACCGGTCTCCGGCCGCGGCGCGCCAGATCGTCCACAGCGCCGTGACCGACGCCGGCCTCGACCATCTCCTCGACGAGGCGCTGCTGCTCACGACCGAGCTCGTCACGAACGCGCTCGTGCACGGCGGGACCGCAGTGGACCTGCAGGTCGAGGTCGACGACGACCGGCTGCGCGTCGAGGTCTCCGACCGCGGGGACGGCCGCGTGCTGATGGGCGCGACGCCGGGTGACGACCGGGAGGGCGGGCGCGGCATCTGGCTCGTCGACGCGCTCTCCTCGGCGTGGGGGACGCGGAACAGCCCGGCGGGCAAGACGGTCTGGTTCGAGCTCGGCAAGCCCGGCCCGGAGGGCGCGCCACCGCGCCCGGCCTCCGGCGCCCCGGCCCGCCGCGACCTCGCGTTCCTGCTCGGCCTCGCCCCGGACCTGGAGCAGCGGCTCGGGCCGGAGCGCCTGGTCTCCGAGCTGCTCGCCCGCGTCGTCGAGGGTCTGCACCTCGAACACGGCTGGGTGGTCGCGCGCGGCCCGGCCGACCCGGACTGGTCGGTGTTCGTCGCCTACGACGACGCTCCCGGCCCCGACCCGGAGGCCGTCTGTCGCGGCCTGGCCGACGACTGGCCGACCGTGCCGTTCCCCGGCGCCGACGGCGCTGTGCTCGGCGCGCTCGTCCTCGGACGCCTGCCGGGCGACGCCGACGACTTCGCGCTGGTGCGTCTGGTGGCGGAGCGGGTCGGGGTGATCCTGCGCGACGAGCACGCGAAGGTCGTGGCCCGGCGCACCCGCGGCTCGCTGACCCTGCTCGCCGAGGCCGGCGAGATGTTCGCGGGGACGCTGGACGTGAAGCTCACCGCGACCCTCGCCGCGCGGCTCACCGTGCCCCGCCTCGCCACCTGGGCCGCGGTGTGGACGCTGTTCGGCCGGACCCCGGCGCTCGAGGCCGTCGCGCACGCCGACGAGTCGCTGGTCGAGTCGATGCGCGCCCACCTCGCCGGCCCGCAGACCCGCGCCTGGCTGGAGACCCAGATGCGCCAGGGCGTGCTCGCGCAGCCGCCCGCCCCGAAGAGCCTCTCGGAGATCTGCGGGATCGACCCGCGCGTCGGCGGCGAGTGCTTCGTCCTCCCGCTGACCGCGCGGGGCCGCCTCCTCGGGCTGATCCTCGTCGGCGGTGACGTCGGCCGGACCTTCGTCGTCGACGACCTGGCACTGCTCGCGGACCTCTCCCGCACCGCGGCCCTCGCCCTCGACAACGCCCGGCTCTACGAGGAGCAGACCGCGATCGCGGAGGGCCTGCAGTCCTGGCTCCTGCCCCGCGACCTGCCCGAGGTGACCGGGTGCGAGTTCGGCGCGCGCTACTCCGCGGGCGGCGAGGGCACCGAGGTCGGCGGCGACTTCTACGACGTCTTCCCGCTGCCCGGGGGCGGCTGCGGCATCGCGATCGGCGACGTGTGCGGCAAGGGCGCCGAGGCCGCCGCGATCACCGGCATCGCCCGCGAGGTGCTGCGGATGCTGGTCCGCGACGGCGCGAGCCCGCAGATCGCGCTGTCGCGCCTCAACGAGACCCTGCTCGGCCTCGGTGACCGCGGACGGCTCTGCACGGTCGTTCTCGGCACGGTCCGCCGCCGCGGCGACGGCATCGCGGTGCGGTTCTCCAGCGCCGGTCACCCGCCGCCCGTCCACGTCGCCGCGGACCCCGTCGGCGGCGGCCGCGTGCGGTTCGTGGGCACCAGCGGGTCGCTGCTCGGCGTCCTGTCCGACATCGACGTCTCGGACGACGAGGTCCAGCTCGCACCGGGGGAGTCGCTCGTCCTCTACACCGACGGCGTCACCGAGCGCCGCGGCGAGGCGGGGGAGTTCTTCGGCGAGGACAACCTGCTGACGACCCTGCGCGCCGCCCACGCTGCGACCGCGTCCGAGCTCGCCGGCGTCGTCGAGACCGCCTGCCGGCACTTCGGCGCCTCCGGCGCCCCCCGCGACGACCTCGCGGTGCTCGTCGTCCAGGCGGCGGCGCCGACGCTTTAGCGGCCGCCCCACCCCGAAGTAAGGTCTGCCTCACCCCACCCGACTTCGGAGGTTCCGTCCATGCCCGCCCTGTTGCTGGAGCACCCCTCGCACGTCGTCGACGACTCGACGCGGCGTCACTTCCTGTTCGGCGTCGGCGGTCTCGGCGCCGCGCTGCTCGCCGGTTGCTCCGACGACGAGGACACGTTGCTGAAGTCGCGAACGCCCGGCCCGAGTGCCCCGAGCACGCGGACGGTCGACGACGCCTTCGGGCCGACGGAGATTCCGGTCGCCCCGACGAAGGTCGTCGCGGACTCGGTGAGCACGTACGGGCACCTGATGTCGCTGGGCGTCACGCCGGTCGCGACCGCGCTGCCCGAGGGGATCAGCGCCGACTACATCTCGCCGGATGCGGGCTCGATGACCAACGTCGTCGCCGACGACGGCTGGACCGTGGACCTCGAGGAGGTCCTCGCGATGGCGCCGCAGCTGATCCTCGCCGTCGGCGCGGAGTACAACAAGGAGAACGTCGACCGGTACCGCGCGGCCCTGCCGACCTACGCGTACGCCGAGTACTACGACTCCGGCACCGACGAGGACGTGAAGAAGACGGTGCGCGGTATCGCCGCGGCGATCGGCCGCGAGCAGCAGGCCGAGGCGGAGATCCGCCGCTACGAGGGCCGCATCAACGTCCTGCGCCAGAAGGCCGCCGACGCCGGGGTGAACACGCGCAAGCTCGCCGTCGTCCGTTTCGACTCGGCCGGGTTCATCGGCGTGCGCATCGATCAGACCCCCAACGCGATCTTCACCGCGCTCGGTTTCGCGAGGCCCGACTTCCCGGCCGCGACCGTCGACGGCTACCTCGAGCTCAGCGAGGAGAACCTCTCGGTCCTCGACGAGGCCGACATCCTGCTGATCAACACCGACGACGACGTCGTCGTCGACAACCTGACGACGCTGAAGTCCCCGCTGTGGGAGCGGCTCGAGGTCGTCAGCTCCGGCAACGCCCACTTCGTCAGCGCCTGGAACGGCGGCGACCTGCCGCAGCTGCACCGGATCCTGGACGACATCGAGCGCGAGGTGGTCGACCGCGCCGGCACCGCGTGAGCGTCGCGGAGACCCCGTGAGCCGGCACCCGGTGCTGCGCGAGGTCCTGCGCAGCCAACCGGGCCCGCTGGCCGGCGGCGTGGCCGCCGGGCTGGCGTGGCAGATCGCCGTCGCGGCCGTTCCGATCCTGCTCGGCGTCGTCGTGGACCGCGCCATCGTCGACGGCGACACCGTCGCCGTGTGGTGGGGCGCGGCCGCGCTGTTCGGCGTCGGCGTCGTGACCGCGGCGGCCGACGCCGCCCGCCACTGGTGCGAGACCACCGCCCAGGCCCGGACGACCGTCGTGCTGTGGGACCGGATCTCCGCGACTGCGTTGCGTGCCGACGGTCCGCACCGGGACCGCTGGCCCGCGTCGGAGGTCGTGGCCCGCTCGACCGCGGACATGGAGGCCGTCGCGACCGCGGCCGGGTCCGTGTCGTGGATCGTCGCGCAGGCGGCGATCATCCCGGTCGTCCTCACCGCGCTCGTCGTGATCGACCCGGTCCTCGCGCTGGTCGCGGTGCTGGCCGCCGTCGTCGCGGTGTCGGCGATGTGGTGGGGCTCGGTGGCGTGGAAGCGGCACTCGGAGCAGACCTCGTCCGCGCTGGCCGCGTACGTCGCCGACGCCCACGCGGTGCTCTCCGGCTTCGTCGCGATTCGCGGCGCGGGCGCCGACGACGGCGTGCTCCGCGGCATCGAGCGGCGCTCGGAGGCGGTGCGCGACCGCTACACCCGTGCCGGCCGGTGGTGGTTGTTCTTCACCCCGGTGCTCGAGGTCTGTTCCGGCATCACGGTGATCGCGCTGCTGTGGGTCGGCGGTGAGCGCGTCGTCGACGGCGGGCTCGGCGTCGGGGAGGTCGTCGCGGCGATCGGCCTCGCCGTGGTGCTGGTCGAGCCGATGGGCTCGGTCGGCTACGGCATCGTCGCCTTGCGCTCGGCCGTCGTCTCCGGCGGTCGTCTCGCCGAACTCGGCGACCCCGGCGAGCCCGAGGACGCGGTCGGTCCTACCCCGCCCCTCGGGGACGGCCTGGTCGCCGTTGATCTGATGGTGCGTCACCCCGAGCGGGTGCTGCCGATCCTCGACGGGCTCGACCATCACTTCGCCCCCGGCCGCCCGACGCTGGTCGTCGGGCCGGTGGGGTCGGGCAAGACGACGCTGACCGAGCTGCTCGCCGGAGACCGCGAGCCGACCCGCGGCGAGGTGCGCCTGGGGGACCGGCCGCTGCGCGACCTGAGCCCGGACGAGCGCCGCCGCACGGTGCTGCGGCTCGGCCCCGAGCCGTTCCTGCTCGCCGCGACCCTCGCGGAGAACCTGCGCCTCGGCGCCCCCGCCGCTCCCGACGCCGACCTGCTCACCGCCCTCCGGCTCGCCCGCGCCGACGACCTGCTCGCCGCGCTGCCGGACGGGCTCGACACCGTCCTTGCCGACCGCGGGGTCTCGCTGTCCGGAGGCGAACGGCAGCGGATCGCGCTCGCCCGTGCGGTGCTCGCCCGCCCCGCCGTCCTGATCCTCGACGGCGCGACGGGGGGCCTGGAGCCGGTCCGAGAGCACGCCCTGCTCGGCGGGCTGAGCGAGGCCTGGCGATCCGGCGTCCTCGTCGTGGTGTCCGCGAATCCCCTGCTGCGTGGGCGATTCCCCGACGTCCTCGCCCTCGACGCCCCGGTCTGGCACGGCGCGGCGGTGACCCCGTGAGGCGCCCGGGTGCCGGCGGAGGTCGGACGGCGCTGGGCCGCACGGTCGCCGCGGAGCTGCGCGCGCAGCGGTGGCGGCTCGGCGGTGCGCTGGCGACGGTCGTCGTCTCGGCCGCGCTCGTCGCCGCCGGCCCGAGCGTCGTCCGCTACGCCTTCGACTCCGGCATGCTCGCGCGCGACGCCGGGGCGCTGCGGCTCGCCGTCGGGCTCGCGCTGGGGCTGTTGCTGCTCACCGGTCTCGTCGGCGGTCTGCGCACGTACCTGATGACGACGCTGGCGCAGCGCGTCCTGCACCGGATGCGGTGCAGCGTGCTCGCGGGCGTCCTCGCGCGCGACCTCGCCGACCACGTCACCGCGCCCCGCGGTGACGTCCAGGCCCGGGCGACCAGCGACATCGAGTCGCTCACCTCCGCGGTGGAGAACCTGATCCCGGATTTCGTGCGCGACCTCGTCCTCGTCGTCGGCGGTCTCGTCGCGGTCGGGATCCTCGCCCCGCAGCTGATGCTGATCGCGATGCTCGCGCTCCCGCCCGCGGTCCTCGCCGGGCGGTGGCTCCTGCGCCGCAGCGCCGTGGTCTACCCGGCGCTGTACGCGAGCAACGGCCGCGCGCTCGGGGTCGTCACCGAGACCGTCGAGGGCGCAGCGACGATCGCGGCCCTGCGCGCGGGCGAGCGGCGGCTCGAGACGGTGCGCACCGCCGGGGCGGACCTGGTCCGTGCGGAGCTCGCCGCGGCCGCGCTGCGCAACTGGTTCTACTCGACGCTGATCGTCGTCCAGTCCGCGGGCACCGCCGCGGTCGTCGTCGGCGCGGGCCTGCTCGTCACCGACGGCCGGGTCAGCGTCGGCACCGCGGCCGCCGCGATCCTCGCCCTCACCGGGGTCTACGGCCCGCTGAGCCAGGCGATCGGCCGGCTCGACGAGGTCCTCTCGGCCCGGGCCGCCTTCGTCCGCGTCGCCGAACTGGCCGACCGCGCCGTGCCCGCCGGCGACGACACCGGCGTCGACCTGCCCGCCCGCGGCGAGCTCGAACTGCGTGGCGTCGGCTACCGGTACCCGGGCGCGGAGCGCGAGCCGGCGCTCGTCGACGTCGACCTGCGCGTCGGGCCGGGCGAGCACCTGGCGGTCGTGGGCGAGACCGGCTCGGGCAAGTCGACGCTCGGCCGCCTGGCCGCGGGGTTGCTGACCCCGACGGCCGGCACCGTCTCGCTCGGCGGCGTCGACCTCGCCGCGGCGTCGTCGCGGGCCCGCCGGCAGCGGCTGATGCTGCTGCCGCAGGAGACGTTCCTGCTCTCGGGCACCGTCGCCGACAACGCACGCATCGCGACGCCCGAGGTCGACGACGCCGTGGTCGAGGCCGCCGCCGACCGCCTCGGCGTCCGGGGCTGGATCGACTCCCTGCCCGACGGCGTGCGCACCGACGTCGGCCCGGCCGGGTCGCGGCTGTCGACGGGGGAGCGGCAACTCGTCGCGCTGCTGCGGGTCGCGATGGCGGACCCCGCGGTGCTCGTTCTGGACGAGGCCACCAGCGTGCTCGACGCCGGGCTCGACGCGGCGGTCGGGGAGGCGATGGCCCGGCTGTCGGCCGACCGCGTCGTGATCGTCGTCGCGCACCGGCCGCACACCGCCGACCGGTGCGACGCCGCCGTCGTGCTGCGCGACGGTCGCGTCGTCGAGCGCGGAACCCCGGCCGTCCTCGCCGGGGCGGGTGGCGCCTACGCGCGGCTGTGGGCGACGCTGACGGCGTGAGGATGGACGCGTGAAGCTGCTGCCGACGAGGAGCTCCGGGAAGTCCTTCGACCTGCCCCTGTTCTGGTGGGTCATCGCGATCAACGGAGCGGTCTTCGTGGTCGGCACCGTCGCCCTGGCGTTGTCGCCGGCCACGGTGTCGACGCGGGTCGTGCTCTCCGAGGCGATCGTCCTCGCCGTCGGGCTGACCGTCATGCTCGTCACCAACGGGCTGCTGCTGCACAACCGGCTCGCCCCGCTCGACCGGCTCAGCCGCCAGATGAGCAGTGTCGACCTGCTCCGCCCGGGGCAGCGTGTCTCGCCGGCGGACGCCGGCACCGGTGGAGTCGCCGCGCTGGTCGCGAGCTACAACGCCATGCTCGACCGGCTGGAGGCCGAGCGCAGCGCGAGCGCGGCCGCCGCCTTGGCCGCGACCGAGGCCGAGCGCGCCCGGATCGCGCGCGAGCTCCACGACGAGATCGGGCAGTCCCTGACCGTCGTGCTGCTCGGGCTCAAGCGGGTCGCCGACCAGGCGCCGCCGCAGTTGTCCGAGGAGCTCGAGCTGATCCAGGAGTCCGCGCGGGCGAGCCTCGACGAGGTCCGCCGCGTCGCGCGACGGTTGCGCCCCGGCGTCCTCGACGACCTCGGGCTGCTCTCCGCCCTCGCCGCGCTCGCGTCGGAGTTCACCGAGAACACCGGCCTGCCCGTCCGGCGCGGGTTCGCCCCGGGCCTGCCCGCGCTCGACCCGCAGGCCGAGCTCGTCGTCTACCGCGTCGCGCAGGAGGGACTGACCAACGCCGCCCGGCACTCCGGCGCGAACCGCGTCGAGCTGTCCCTGTCCCGGCAGGGCGAGGCGGTCGTGCTGCGCGTCGCCGACGACGGCCACGGGCTGCGCGGGGCCGAGGACGGCGCCGGCATCCGCGGCATGCGCGAGCGGGCGCTGCTGATCGGAGCCGACCTGCGCGTCGGATCCCGCTCCGGCGGTGGCACCGAGGTCCGCATGCTCGTCCCCCTCCGACCGCGGGCGGGGGTCAGCTGACGTGGCGCCAGAAACAGCGGTGCGGATCCTGCTCGCGGACGACCACGTCCTCGTCCGACGCGGTGTGCGGCTGATCCTCGACGCCGAGCCCGACCTCGCGGTCGTCGCCGAGGCGGGGGACGGGGCCGAAGCGGTCGCCGCGGTGAAGGAGCACGAGATCGACCTCGCCGTGCTCGACGTCGCCATGCCCCGGATGACCGGGCTCCAGGCCGCGCGCGAGCTGCACCGGCGCTTCCCGGCGATGCGGATCCTGCTGCTCTCGATGTACGACAGCGAGCAGTACTTCTTCGAGGCGCTCAAGGTCGGCGCCTCGGGCTACGTGCTCAAGTCCGTCGCGGACCAGGACCTGATCTCCGCCTGCCGCGCGGCGATGCGGGGTGAGCCGTTCGTCTACGCCGGGGCGCTCAGCGTCCTCGTCCGCGACGTGCTCGACCGGAACCGGCGCGGCGAGCCCCTCCCGGGCGGCGCGCTCACCCCGCGCGAGGACGAGGTCGTGAAGCTGATCGCCGAGGGCCACTCCAACAAGGAGATCGCCGAGGCGCTGACGATCAGCGTCAAGACCGTCGAGCGGCACCGGGCCAACGTTCTCTCCAAGCTCGGGATGCGTGACCGCACCGAGCTCACCCGCTACGCGATCCGGGCCGGGCTGATCGAACCCTGAGAACCGGGTAGTGCGAACGGGTGACCGCGCGGCGCATTCGGCTCACTCCGCCGCCTCAGCAGGACGTGCTGGGCCGGGTGGCCGGTCGGGCGTTGCAGGTGCTCGTCCTGCTCAGCCTCACGGCCGGGACCGCGCTCGCCGGGATCCTCGGCGCGCTGCTGGCCGTGCCGTTCGTCGCGGTCGTGTGGACGGTCGCGACCGCCTGGAATCCCGACGCCGCGGACGAACCCGCGGGCGCTCTGGAGGTCGGTCCCGACCGGGTGCTGCGCCGCGCCTGAGCGAATACCCACCGGGCCCACAGGTGCCGCACATCCCGGCCGATAACTCTGGTAGTCGGGGGACTACGCCGACGGGAGGGAGACGGCCGACGTGGGCAACGGGGATCAATTCGCCCAGGAACGGACAGACCGTTGCGCGCGTCCAAGCGAGATGCCCCCAGCGTTCACCTACAGGTTGGTCACACGACCGCGTAAGAGCGATCCCGTGTGGTACCCAACTGACATGAGCAATACGGGGGCGGCTGTGGACGGCGTGTCTGACGCTGCGTCCGCACGGGAGAACCGTAGGATCGTCCGCCCTTTTTCGCGTCTGACCGCGGCGGTCGCAATGCACGCCGCGGGCGACGTGATGGTGGCGATCGCGCTCGCGAACACCATCTTCTTCACGGCTCCGAGTGACGCCGCGCGCCAGCAGGTCGTGCTGTACCTGGCGCTGGCGATGCTGCCCGTGGCACTGCTCACGCCGGTCGTCGACGGGCTGCTCGCCCGGCACGCAAAGCAACTCCGGCACACGCTGTTCCTCGCCTCGGCGATCCGGGTCGGCCTGGCCGCCGCGTTGATCGGGGGCGTGGAGACCGCGGCGCTGTACCCGCTGGCGCTCGCGCTGCTGGTGACGTCGCGGGTGCACGGCATCGCCCGCACCGCGTACGTTCCGGAGATCCTGCCGTCCGACCGCTCGCTGGTCTGGGCCAACACCTGGCTGTCCGCGACGGTGAACATCGCCAGCGCGATCGGCGCCGGCATCGCCACCGCGGTCGTCGCGCTGACCGGCGCCTCCTCGGGCGCCCTGTTCGTCGCCGTCGGCGCCTATGCGCTCTCCGCGCTCGTGGTCCTGCCGCGGGTCCCGGGCGAGCGTGCGATCGACGCCGTCGACCGCGACCTCGTGATCGACGGGGACGCCGCCCGCCTGCCGTCCCGCACCGTGGCGGCCGGCGTCGCGCTGGCCGTCATCCGGTTCGCGACCGGTTTCCTGACCTTCCTGCTCGCCTTCTCGGCCAAGGACAACCCGGCGCTGTTCTCCGCGCTGGTCGCCGCGGCCGTGATCGGCGGCGCGCTCGGTACGTTCACCGCCGGCGCCGCCCGTCCGTTCATGCCGATGTGGGCGCTGCCCCCGACCCTGCTCGCCGTGCTCGCCTTCACCGCCGCCTCCGCGGCGTGGGACGGCCGCGCGGTGTGGTCCTTCGCGGTCGCGCTCAGCTCCGCGTTCGCCTGGGCCGCCGGCAAGGTCGCCTTCGACGGCCTCACCCAGCAGCTCACCTGCCCGGCCGGCCGCCGCCGCGTCGTCGTCCGCTACGCCGTCGGGTTCCAGGTCTGCTGGATCGTCGGCGCCGCCGTCGCCCTGACCCCGGTCGACGCCTCCTACGCCCTCGCCGCCCTCGCCGTCGGCTGCACCCTCGGCCTCGTCGGCGCCCTCAAGCAGGCCGAGGTCAAGCTCCCCTCCCTCGCGAGCCTTCTCGCCTTCGAGCGCTGAGCCCCGCCCCACCCCCTTCGTCGACAAGGGGTGACACCCTTTGTAAACCGTCGACAAGGGGTGTCACCCTTTGTCAACGCTCCAGGGGGGCCGTGAGGGTCGCCGCGATCTGGCGGCCGAGTTCGGCGGGCGTGGCCGGGCCGGACGGGCGGTACCACTTGTAGCACCAGTTGATCGCGCCCAGGCAGGTGTTCACGTACACGCGCGGCGCCATCTCCTCCAGGGGGCCGGCCGGCGCGTCCGGGTGGGTCGCGCGGTGGGCAGCGAGGTGAGCGGTGACGGCGTCGAGGAACAGGTCCTCGAACTCCTTGCGCCGGGCCAGCAGTTCGTCGGCGAGGTCGGCGGGGAGCTCGTGCTCCTCCTCGAAGCAGACCTTGAGCAGCTGCTGTTTCTCGCAGGTGTAGACGACGCGCGCGGTGATCAGCGCGCGGATTGCCTCCAGGGGAGAAGGGGCGGCGGCGACGAGGGCGCGGGCCTCCTCGACGCTCTCGGCCAGGACCTCGGAGTAGATCCGGACGAGTAGCTCCTCCTTGCTGCGGAAGTAGTGGTACAGCGTGGGCTTCGAGAGCCCGACGGCCGCGGCGATCTCGTTCATGGAGGTGGCGCGGAAGCCCTGACGGCTGAAGATCTCGGCCGCGGTCGACACCACCCGGACGCGCTGGGCGTCCGCCCGGGTCGGGCTTGTTGTCGTCACGAACAACAGGGTACCGTCGACCGACCAGTCGGTCGAGAACCCGGGGAGCAACCGGATGAGCTGGGAACTGAGCGCCGAGCACGTGGCCTTCCGTGCGACCTGTCGGTCGTTCGTCGACCGGGAGGTCCGTCCGCTGGTCGTCGAGGCCGAGACGAGCAGGACGTTCCCGCGTGAACTGATGAAGCGCTTCGGCGCGGCCGGCCTCCTCGGCCTGACGACGCCGGAGGAGCTCGGTGGCTCGGGCACGGACTCGCTCGCGGTCGCGATCCTGTCCGAGGAGTTGGCCCGCGCCAGCGGTGGTCTGGCGGTCACCGCGCTCGTCAGCGCCTACATGGCCGGGCCGCACCTGGTCCGGCACGGCACCGCGGCGCAGCAGCAACGGTGGGTCCGCGCCCTCTGCGACGGCGAGGCGATCGCCGCGATCGCGGTCACCGAACCGCAGGCCGGCTCCGACGTCGCGGGCATGACGTCGACGGCGCGGCGAACCGAACTGTCGGACGGGGCAGCCGGCTGGGTCCTCAACGGCCGCAAGATGTTCATCACCAACGCGGCGCTCGCGGACGTGCTGATCGTCGGCGCGCGGACCAGCTCCGACCGGCACGGCGGCGTGACGCTGTTCCTGGTCAAGGCCGATGCTCCCGGGCTCTCGTTCGGCAACCCGCTGACGAAGATGGGCTGGCACTCCTCGGACACCCGTGAGGTGATCCTCGACGACGTGCCGGTCGCCGCCGACGCGGTGCTCGGCACCGAGGGCCGCGGGTTCCAGCAGATCATGGAGGGCTTCCAGCTCGAGCGGGTCGCGCTCGCCGGGATGGGTCTCGGACACGCGGCGGAGTGTCTCGATCTCGCGCGCAACTACGTCCGCGACCGCGAGGCGTTCGGCGCCCCGCTGATCGGGCTGCAGACCGTCCGCCACCGCCTCGCGACGATGGAGATCGAGCTCGACGCCGCGCGTCTGATGACCCATCAGTCCGCGGCCCGCCTCGACGCCGGGCACCCGGACGCGCTCAAGACCGTGGCTCAGGCGAAGTACCTGGCGGCCGTCGCGGCCAACCGGATCGTCGACGACGCCGTGCAACTCTTCGGCGGCGCCGGGTTCGTCGAGGAGACCCCGGTCGCGATGCACTACCGCGACGCGCGCATCCTGCGGATCGGCGGCGGCACCGACGAGATCCAGCTCGAGATCCTCACCAAGGGGCTCGTGCCTTGAGCCCGGGGACGGCGGACGTCCTCGCCGCGCAGGAGCACGCGCGGCGGGGGAACGTCTCGGCCGACGAGCACGCGGCGCGGTGGCCGGACAAGTTGCCGGTCCGCGAACGGCTCGCGCTCCTGCTCGACCCCGACAGCTTCGTCGAGGACGGCCTGCTGGCGAGCGCGGGCGATCCTGATCCGGCGAAGGTCCTCCCGGCCGACGGCGTCGTCACCGGCGTCGGCCGGATCGACGGGCGCCGCGTCGCGGTGATCGCCTCGGACTTCACGGTCAAGGCCGGCTCGTGGGGCGCGCGAACGTGCGAGAAGCAGATCCGCATCCTGGAGCGCGCCGACCGCGACCTGCTGCCGGTCGTCTACCTCGTCGACGCCGCGGGCGGCCGGCTGACCGACCAGCTGGGCTTCTTCCCCGGCCCCCGCGGGGCGTCGGCGATCTTCCACCAGCAGGTCACGCTGTCCGGCCGGGTGCCGCAGATCTGCGTGCTGCTCGGGCCGTCGGCCGCGGGCGGCGCCTACATGCCCGCGTTCTGCGACTGGGTCGGGATGGTCGAGGGCAACGCGTCGATGTACCTCGCGAGCCCCCGCGTCGCGGAGAAGGTGACCGGCGAGATCACGAGCCTGGAGGAGATGGGCGGCGCCGAGATGCACACGTCGGTCTCCGGCTGCGCCGACGAGCGATTCGGCTCGGACTGGGAGGCGATCGCCGCCGCGCGCCTGCTGTTGTCGTACCTGCCCGACGACTACCGATCTCCGCCCGCGTCCGTCCCCGGCGTCCCGCCCGAACGCGCGTTGCACGACGGCGTCGTCCCCGCGGACCCGAACACCCCCTACGACGTCCGCGACGTGATCGAGGGCGTGGTCGACGCCGGGTCGTTCTTCGAGATCAAGGCGCGGTGGGCGCAGGAGATGGTCGTCGGCCTCGCGCGGCTCGACGGCCGGGTCGTCGGGCTCGTCGCGAACCAGCCGAGCGTCCGCAGCGGCGCGATCTTCGTCGACTCCGCGGACAAGGCGACGCGCTTCATCTCGATGTGTGACGCCTACAACGTCCCGCTGCTGTTCCTGCACGACGTGCCCGGCTTCATGGTGGGCGCGGCGGTGGAGCGGGCCGGGATCATCCGCCACGGCGCGAAGCTGATCGCCGCGATGTCGAGCGCGGACGTCCCGAAGATCTCCGTGGTGCTGCGCAAGTCCTACGCCGCCGGGAACTACGCGATGTGCGCCCCGGGGTTCTCACCGCGCGCCACCCTCGCGCTGCCGACGGCGACGATCGGCCCGATGTCGCCGGAGGCGTCCACCAACGCGGTGTACGCGAACAAGATCGCCGCCATTGCCGACCCGGACGAGCGGGCCGCCTTCGTCGCCGCGCGCACCGCCGAGCAGGAGCGCGACCTCAACCTGCTCCGCCTCGCCGGCGAGCTCGTCGTGGACGCCGTCGTTCCGCCGGCGGCGCTGCGGGCCGAGCTCGTCGCCCGCCTCGCCGACGCCGAGGGCTGGACCCGGCGCAGCGGCCGACGACACCACCTGATCAGCCCGGTCTGACGTTCCCAACCTCTCGGGAGGACGACGATGTCCGACAGCGAGACCCTCGACCACCTGCTCTCCTCGCCGCTCGTCCCGCTGCGGCCGGACTGGACGGTGCCGGAGCGCGTCACCCAGCTCGCGGAGCTCCGCGACCTCGGCACCGACGAGTACTGGGAGTGGGTCGCGGCGCAGCAGCGGTGGCTGGAGCCCTGGAGCACGGTGCGGAGCGGTGAGCTCGGGGACTTCCGCTACTTCTCCGGCGGCCGGATCAACGTCGCGGACAACTGTGTCGACCGCTGGGCCGAGGACCCGGCGACCGCCGACCGCGTCGCGATCGTGTGGGAGGGCGAGCCGGGCGACACCCGCAGCCTCACCTACGCCGAGCTTCGTAACGAGGTGTCAGCTCTGGCCGCGGGGCTCGCGCAGCTCGGCGTCCAGGAGGGTGACGTCGTCGGCATCTACCTGCCGAACCTCGTCGAGGCGTTCACCGCGATCCACGCCTGCAACCGCCTCGGCGCGATCTACACGGTGCTGTTCTCCGGGTTCGGTGAGGAGGCGGTCGCGTCGCGGTTGCTGACCGCGCGGGCGAAGGTCGTGATCGTCGCGGACGCGGTCTACCGGCGCGGCAAGCCGATCCCGCTGTTGCAGACGTTGCGGGCCGCGCGGCCGCGGATTCCGACGCTGCTCGCGACCGTCGTCGTCGACCGGACCGGCGACCTCGCGGCGGGCAGCGCCGGCCCGCTGGAGGAGAACGAGATCGCGTACGCCGAGGTCGTCGCGAACGGGCAGGGCGGGCTCGCCCCGCTGCCGCTCGACCCCAACGCGCCCTCGTTCCTGATCTTCACCTCGGGCACGGAGTCGCGACCGAAGGGCGTCGTGCACTCCGTCGGCGGCTTTCTGCTCGGCACGTGGGCGAACGCGCACTGGCAGGTCGGGTACGAACCCGGGGACGTGTACTGGGTCGCCGCCGACGTCGGCTGGCTGACGTTCCCCATCCAGGCCGTCGTCGGCGGGCTCGCGTGCGGGATGACGATCGCCTGTTACGAGGGCGCGCTCGACACCCCGACGCCCGCGCGGTTCTACGAGATCTGCGAGCGCCACCGCGTCACCAAGGTCCTCGCCGCGCCGACGTTGTGGCGCATGCTGCGCAAGTTCGGGGACGGTCTCGCGGCCGAGCACCCGTTGAGCCTGAAGCTGATCACCATGCAGGGCGAGCCCCTCGATGTCGACACCTTCACCTGGACGACGACGACCTTCGACGCCCCCGTCGTCAACGCGTACGGCCAGACCGAGACGGGGTCGACGTGGGCCTACCCCGTGTACGGCGTCGAACCGATCAAGGCCGGGTCGCTCGGCACCGCGGTGCCGGGGCACGAGTTCGCGATCCTCGACGACGCCGGCGAGCCCGTGCCGCCGGGCACGAAGGGCAACCTCGTCCTCACCGCGCCGTTCCCGACGCTGTGCCGGACGGTGTGGGACGACGCCGGCCGGTACACGTCGGCGTACTTCTCCCGCTTCCCTGGCGTGTACGCCACCAACGACGAGGCCGTGCTCGACCCCGACGGGCACCTGTGGGTGCTCGGCCGCGTGGACGACGTCATCAACGTCGCCGCGCACCGGATCTCGACGATGGAGATCGAGGGCGCGCTGACCGCGCACCCGGCGGTCGTGGAGGCTGCGGTCGTCGGCGTTCCCGACCCGACGAAGGGCACCGTGCCGGTCGCGTTCGTGACGCTGGCGAACGGCGTGGACGCCGATTCGGCGCGCGAGCAGCTGGCCACCCACGTGGTCGGGGAGATGGGCGGGTACGCGCGCCCGGCGACGATCTTCGTCACCCCGACCCTGCCCAAGACCCGCACCGGGAAGACCATGCGACGGCTCCTGCGGGACCTCGTCGTGCACGGAAAGCCGACCGGGGACACGTCCGCGATGGAGGATCCGGCAGCCTTGGACGTCGTGGCCGGGGTCGTCCGGGCCGCGCAGGACGGGTCGGCGAGCGGGAACGGAG
Source organism: Sporichthya polymorpha DSM 43042 (assembly GCF_000384115.1). Classification (NCBI taxonomy): domain Bacteria; kingdom Bacillati; phylum Actinomycetota; class Actinomycetes; order Sporichthyales; family Sporichthyaceae; genus Sporichthya; species Sporichthya polymorpha. The sequence goes on along the minus strand of NZ_KB913029.1, from coordinate 902,412 downwards.
CCTGATGGCGGGGTTGTACTTCGAGGACCTCAAGGCGGGGATGGTCGTCGAGCACGCGACCAGGCGGACGGTCACCGAGACCGACAACGTCCTGTTCACGGCGATGACGATGAACACCGCCCCGCTGCACCTCGACCACGACTACGCGGCGGGCACGGAGTTCGGCCGGCCGCTGGTCAACTCGATGTTCACGCTCGCGCTGGTCGTGGGGCTCTCGGTCGCCGAGCTGACGCAGGGCACGATCGTCGCCCAGCTCGGCATCGGCGACGTGCGGTTCCCGGCGCCGGTCTTCGTCGGCGACACCGTCCGGGTCCAGACCGAGATCGTCGAGGCGCGGCCGTCGGAGTCCCGTCCGGCCAACGGCGTCGTCGTCTTCGAGCACCGCGCGTACAACCAGCGCGACGAGCTCGTCTGCGTCTGCCGCCGCACCGGCCTGATGCACCGGAGGCCGGCGTGAAGCGCCTGCGCAACCCGCTGTTCGTGCCGGGCGGGCGCCCGGAGCTGCTGGCGAAGGTGGCCCGCAGCGCCCCGGACGCCGTGTTCGTCGACCTCGAGGACGCCGTGCCGCCGGGGGAGAAGGACACCGCCCGGGCGCTCGTTGTCGAGGCGCTGGACGCCGGGCGCCCGGACGTTCCGACGCTGGTGCGGATCAACCCCGTCGACTCGCCGGAGCACGCGGCCGACGTCGCGGCCTGTGCGTCGCTGATCGCCGCGGGCTCGCTCGACGGCGTGGTGCTGCCGAAGTACTCCGCGGTCGACCAGCTCGCGACGCTGCGCGCGGCCCTGTCGCCGGGCGCGGTCGTGGTCGCCGGTCTGGAGACCGGGCTCGGCGTCGCGGACGCGCGTGAGCTGCTCGCGGCCCGGCCCGACGCGGCCTACTTCGGGGCCGAGGACTACGCGCTCGACATCGGCGCCCGCCGCACACCCCGCAGCCGTGAGGTGCTCTACGCCCGCAGCCACGTCGTGCTGTGCGCGAAGCTCGCCGGCGTGCTCGCGCTGGACCAGGCCGTGGTCGCGGTGCGCGACGTCGGCGCCTACCGGCGCGATGCCGAGGAGGGCCGTGACCTCGGCTACGACGGCAAGATCTGCCTGCACCCGGACCAGGTGACGATCGCGGCGGAGGTGTTCGCGCCCTCGGAGGCGGAGGTCGCCCACGCCCGCGCGGTGATCGCTGCTGCGGCCGACGGTGTGGGGGTCGTGGACGGCGCGATGGTCGACGCCGTTCACGTACGGATGGCGGAGACAGTGCTCGCACGGGCGGGGGAGGACGTATGAGAGTCGGAGTCGCGCTGACGGCGAACGCGGAGTTCGCGAGGATCCCGGCGCAGGCGCGGCGGCTGGAGGAGGCCGGCTTCGACCTGATCGCGTCCGGCGAGCACGTGTTCTTCCACGCGCCCGTCCCCAACGGCCTGATCGCGCTCGCCGCCGCCGGCGGCGCCACCGAGCGCATTCGCCTGCTCTCCGCGCTGACGCTGCTGCCGACGTACCCGGCCGCGCTCGCCGCCAAGCAGGTCGCGACGCTCGACGGCGTCACGAACGGGCGCTTCGAGTTCGGCGTCGGCGTCGGTGGTGAGTACCCGTCAGAACTGCGGGCGTGCGGCCTGGACCCGAAACACCGCGGCGCCTACACCGACGAGGCGCTCGAGGTGATCACGAAGCTGTTCACCGGTGAGCGGGTCGAGCACAACGGCCGGTTCGTGACGATCGAGGGGGAGCGGTTGCTGCCTCCGCCGGTCCAGCGTCCCGGGCCGCCGATCTGGGTCGGCGGGCGCAAGCCCGCGGCGATGCGTCGCGCCGGCCGCTTCGCGGACGTCTGGATGCCGTACCTGATGACCGCGGAGCAGGTGGCGTCGAGCCTGGCGTCCGCCCGCGAGCACGCCGAGGCCGCGGGCCGGAAGTCGGACGACGTCGCCGGCGCGTACTTCGCGTGGTGCAACGTCGGCCGGAACGGTGACCGGGCCCGGGCCTCCGGCATCGAGATGCTCTCCCGCGCCTACAACCAGGACATGGGGCCCGTCGCCGACAAGTACATGGTGCTCGGGTCGCCCGAGCACGTCGTCGAGCGACTGTCCGCCTACGCGGCCGCGGGCGCGGGGACGGTCATCATCGCGACGGCCTGCCCGCCGGAGGACGCGGACGAGGTGCTCGACCTGCTCGCCTCCGACGTGCTCCCCGCCTTGCGCCAGGTCTGACGCACCGTCATGACCGTCCTGACCGGCGAGCCCCCGGAACCGCTGCGGTCGGTGCTGGTCGCGAACCGCGGCGAGATCGCGGTGCGCGTCCTGCGCGCGGCGCGGGACGCCGGGATGCGGGCGGTGGCGGTCCACACGGCTGCCGATGCGGAAGCGCTGCACGTCCGGCGCGCCGACGAGGCCCACGAGGTCGAGAGCTACCTCGACATCGCGTCGGTGGTCGCCGCCGCGCAGCGGGCCGGGGTGGACGCGATCCACCCGGGCTACGGGTTCCTCGCCGAGAACGCGGACTTCGCGGAGGCGGTCCGTACGGCCGGGCTGGTGTGGATCGGCCCGCCGCCGGCGGTGATCCGGGACCTCGGCGACAAGGTGACGGCCCGTCGGATCGCGCGGGACGCGGGGGTGCCCCTGCTGCCCGGCACCGAGTCACCGGTGGCCGACGCGGCGGCGGTCGAGGCGTTCGCCGCGGAGCACGGGTTGCCGCTGGTCATCAAGGCCGCGTTCGGGGGCGGTGGCCGCGGGCTGAAGGTCGTGCGGACGGTCGCGGAGATCCCCGACGCGTTCGCCTCCGCGACCCGCGAGGCCGTCGCCGCGTTCGGGCGTGGGGAGTGCTTCGTCGAGCGGTTCCTCGACTCCGCCCGGCACGTCGAGGCGCAGGTGCTCGCGGACGACGACGGCCGGGTCGTGGTGGTCGGGCTGCGCGACTGCTCGGTCCAGCGGCGCAATCAGAAGCTCGTCGAGGAGGCTCCCGCGCCGGCTCTGCCCGCCGGGGTGGTGGCGCGGATCTCGGAGTCCGCGCGTTCCCTCTGCCGCGCCGCCGGCTACCGGAATGCGGGCACGGTGGAGTACCTCGTCGGCACGGACGGGACCGTCGCGTTCCTCGAGGTGAACACCCGGCTGCAGGTCGAGCACCCGGTGACCGAGGAGACGACCGGCGTCGACCTCGTCGCCGAGCAGTTTCGGCTCGCGGCCGGTGGTCGCCTGGCTCGTGAGGACGACGTCCCGGCCCGCGGCCACGCCGTCGAGTTCCGGTTGATCGCCGAGGACCCGGCGCAGGGCTACCTGCCGGTGCCGGGGACCGTGACCCGGCTGGCCGTCCCGACCGGGCCGGGCGTGCGCCTCGACGCCGGGGTGGAGGACGGCGACGCCGTCGACCCGCGGTTCGACTCGATGTTCGCCAAGCTGATCGTGAGCGCTCCCGACCGCGCCGCCGCCCTGCGCCGGGCCGCGCGGGTGCTGGCGGAGACCGAGATCGCCGGCGTCCCGACGCCGCTGGCCGTCTACCGGCGGATCGTCCGGCACCCCGACTTCGCGGGCGAGGTGCTGCGCGTCCACAACCGTTGGGTCGAGCAGGACCTCGCCGCCGAGGCCGACCTCGAAACCGGCGGAGGCCCGACCGACCCCGCCGTGGTGGGCGTGCGCGTCGGGCGTCGCGTGATGCCGGTCCGCGTCCCCGGCCTCACGGTCCTCGGCGGCCGGGCCGCGGCGATCCGCGCCGAGGCCGCGGCCCTGCGCACCGCGGGCGCCGCCGTCGCCGACGGCCCCGAGGTCCTCGCCCCGATGCAGGGGACGATCGTCGCCGTCGCGGTGAAGGACGGCGACCTCGTCGCCCCCGGCGACCTGATCGCCGTCTGCGAGGCGATGAAGATGGAGAACCCCGTCCGCGCGCACCGCGCCGGCGTCGTCACCGGCCTCTCGGTCACTCCCGGCGCCCCCGTCGCCGCCGCCACCGTCCTCTGCACCCTCGCCGCCCCTGTGGATAAGAAAGGGTGACACCCCTTACTCGCGAGTAAGGGGTGTCACCCTTTCGTCGGGGTTATCCACAACCCGTTGGAGATGACATCTCCAATGGGGGTCGCGTGATGTTGATGAGGCGTCAGAGGTGTTGTGACACTGCGGGTTCAGCGCCTGCGCGCTCTTCGTCCCGGCGAAAATGGACTGTCGGTGGTGGCCTCTAGGTTGATTCGTGATGACGGGGACATCGACAGCAGCAGCGCCCACGCCGAGTGCGTGGCAGGTCTCGTTGGGCATCGCGCCCAGCGAGGGCGAGTGCGCGTCGATGACCGGGGCCGAGTCGGTCGCCGTGCTGCGTGCGACGCAACGGCAGCTCAACGCCGCCCACGCGGCCTGGCTGGCAATGGTGGCCGAGGTCGGGTCCCGCGGCCTGGATTCCGAGGACGAGATCGTGCGCCTGGCGGCCCCGGACCGCTGGGGCGCCGATGAGGTCCGCACCGCCCTGCACATCTCGGCCTACACCGCCAACGAGCTGCTGGACTTCGCCTGGGCGATCGTGCGCCGCTTCCCGAAATTGCATGCCGCGATGGCCGCCGGCGAGTTGAGTATCGAACGGGCCCGGGTGATCCATTTCTGGGTCCGGGACATGAGCGATGAGCACGCCAGCACCGTGATCGATGAGGTCCTCGGGCACTGCTCGATCGACGCCGACCGCCCGTGGACCAGTGAGCAGCTCGGCGCGCGGTGCCGCAAACTCGGGATCCAGCTCGACCCGGACTGGGCCCAGCGGCGCTTCGCCGAAGCGCACCGCGAGCGGCGCGTGATCTCCTGGCGCAACGAGGACGGCACCGCCACCCTCGCCGCGCAGAACCAGGACCCCGCCCGCGTCGCCGCCGCCATCGCCCGGGTCCGCAAGCTCGCCGACGACGCCAAACGTGCGGGTGATCCGCGGCCGCTGGATCACCTGCGCTCGGAGATCGCGCTCAACCTGCTGGACGGCACTTACGCCGACTTCACCGACGACCAGATCCTCGCCCACCTCGCCACCACCCGCCCCACCGAGGACGAGCACGACCCGGCCGACGAGACCGACGACACCGAGATGGGCGAGGAGTACCAGCCGGAGCCGGCGCCCGAGCCGGAGCCCGAGCCGGCGCCCGAGCCCGCCCCCGAGCCGGAGGCGGAGCCGGCGCCGGTGGCGCGGTCCCCGCATCACGGGGTGCAGCTGACCGCGAAGGTCTCCACTCTGCTCGGGCTGGACCGCGACCCCGCCGAACTGGCCGGGCAGGGACCGATCCACGCCGAGTACGCCCGCGACCTCGCGAAGCAACTCTCCGCCGGGCAGTGGCGGTTCGCGGTCACCGGCCCCGACGGGTACGCGGTCAGCTCCGGGCTCGTCATCGCCCGGCCGATCGACTGGGAACGGCGCCGGACCAGTGACCACGGCATCGTCGACCTCCTCATTCCCGCCGACCTGCTGCAGACCCTGCTGGAGGAGACCGTCACCAGCCCCGAGATCGCCCTCTGGCGGCCCGTGCTCGTCGAGATCGGCCGCCAGCACCTTCTGGCTACCGCAGGACCGGACGACCAGCCCACGCCGGAAGACCCGGACGACGCGAACTCTGCCGAGGCGCGCCGCCGCTTCCCCCGCCAAGCCCTACGTCGGGACACCCAGCTGCGGATGACGACCTGCCAGGCCCCCGGCTGCCGGCTCCCGGCCGCGCGGTCGGAGATCGACCACACGATCGACCACGCCCGCGGCGGACTGACCCTGGCCGGGAACCTCGGCCCGCTGTGCGAGCACGACCACGACCTCAAGACCAAGGGCGGGTGGCAACTCATCCGGCTCGGCCACGACCGAGTCCGCTGGATCACCCGCCTCGGTGTCGTCTACGACGTCGAAATCCCACCACTGATCGAACCCGACACACCCGGGCGAGCCAGCGCACCCGGGGATGAACGACAACCACCCCGCCCCGCACCCGACGAGCCAGCCGCCTGAGGCTCCCGGGGCGATGGCGGACGCGCGGCGGCCGCCGGTGATTAGATTCGTGCCGTGTCAGCTACGCCGGGGGACGGGGTCTTCTTCACCGGGCCGGCGGAGTTCGAGGCGTGGCTGGAGGAGCATGCGGACACCGCGGACGAACTCTGGATCCGGTTCGCGAAGAAGGCGACGGGGATCGCGTCCCTCGACTGGGCGGGGGCGGTCGAGGTCGCGCTGTGCTTCGGGTGGATCGACGGGCAGGTGCGGCGGGTCGACGACTCCTGGCACCTGCAGCGGTTCACTCCGCGCCGGCCGAAGAGCGCGTGGGCGAAGCTGAATCGCGTCAAGGTCGAGAAGCTGATCGCGGAGGGGCGGATGCGCCCGCGCGGACTGGCGGAGGTCGAACGGGCAAAGGCCGACGGCCGCTGGGACGCGGCGTACGACCCGCCCTCGACGGCGACCGTGCCCGACGACCTCGCCGCCGCGCTGAAGGCCGCCGGGGCGCGGAAGAAGTTCGACGCCCTCGACAGTTCGAACCGCTTCGCGGTCCTGCACCGGGTGCAGCGGACGAAGACCCCCGCCGGGCGGGCGAAGGCGATCGAGCGTGTGGTGAACCTCATCGCCTCCGGGGGCAAGCCGCACCCCTGAGGGTGCGTCAGGCCTTGATCGGGCCGGTGAGGAAGTCCCCGACCAGCGAGCGGAGGTCGACGTCCCCGGCCTGGCAGACCGGCCGCAGGGCCGTCAGGGTCGCCCAGCCCGCGGCGAGGAGGGCGGCGTCGCTGTCCGGCTCCGAACTGGTGTCGACCTCCGAGAACCCGGTGACGACGTAGCCCTTGCCCGACTCGAGGATGTTCGTCTGTACCGCACCGAAGCTGGCCAGCGACGCCTCGCGGACGCCGCGCACGTCGTCGGGCGCCAGGTCCGGGACGTTGAGGTTCAGGATCGTCCCCTTGGGTGCGGACATCAGGCACGGCAGGACCCGCTCCGCGAGCGCGGCCGCGGTCGCGAAGTTGCGGTCGGGCCCGACGCCGAGCGACACCGCCAGCGACGTCACACCCTGCCCGGCCGCGGTCAGGGCCGCACCGACGGTGCCGGAGTGCAGGATCGCGTGACCGGTGTTCGGGCCGTTGTTGATGCCGGAGAGGACGTAGTCGAACGGGCCGCCGAACGCGCCCCGCACCCCGACCAGCGAGATGTACGCCGGCAGCGCCGCGACCGCGTAGGTCGGGCAGTCCTCCAGCCCGGGCAGCTCGCGCGTCTCGAACAGCAGCCGCCCGTCGGTCTCGGTCGAGGTGATCGAGGCACTGGCGCCACTGGTGTCCGTCATCGGAGCCGCGACGACCGGCCGCATCCCGGCCTGGCGGGCCGCGATGGCGAGCAGTCGCAGACCCTCGCTGGCGATCCCGTCGTCGTTCGTGATCAGGACCGAGGGGCCGTTGTCCTGACGCTCCGTCATGTCCGACGTCATGTCGCTGCCTCCGGATTCAGATCGTGCAACTCGAACTGCTCGGCCAGTCGCTGGATCGCGGACCGCTCCCCGCTGGCCAGCCCGTGCCGCGTCACGTTCAGGGCGCCGGCGGCAGCCCCGAGTCGGAGCGCCTCGGCGAGGTCCAGCCCCGCGGCGATGCCGACGGCGAGGCCGGCGGTCATCGAGTCCCCGGCGCCGCGGTGGTCGACGACGTCGAGCGAGGGCCCGGTGACCGACACCAGTCGTCCGTCGATGAGCGCGAAGGCCGGGTCGCCCGCCCGGCTGACGACGACGTTGTCGGCGCCGGTCTTGGTCAGTTCGGTCATCGCGCTCAGCAGCGACGCGGTGTCGCCGGGCGTCGCGAGCCCGTCGCGCTCGAGTTCCTCGTGGCTGACCTTGACCAGGCTGAGCCCGCCGGCCAGTGCCTCGGCCAGGACGTCGCCGGACAGATCGGCGACCACCGTGCGCCCCATCGAGCGCAGGTCACCGGCCAGACGCCGGTAGATCTCGGACGGCAGCAGCGGCGGATCCCACGCCCCGGGCCCGGCCAGGATGGTGACGTCCGCCTCCAGGGCCCCGGTCAGCGCGGTCGTGTAGAAGTCGTCGATGTCGTGCCGGGTCAGGGTCTCCGGCCGCATGGCGGCGACCTGGCGGCGCTCACCGTCGCGGCGGTCGTGGACGTACGCGCCGTTCGTCGCCCCGACCGACACGGCCGCGACCTGGAGGCCGGTGTCGGCCATCAGCGCCCGGACGACGGCCCCGGACTCGCCGCCGAACGGCCCGCCGAGCGTCACCACGGCCCCCAGCGCGTGCGCCATCCGGGCCGCCCAGAATCCCTGACCGCCCGGGTGCAGATGGATCTCGTCGCCGCCCGGCCCCGCCTCGACGGTCACGGTCAGCAACGGGTCGGGTGCGAAGACGAACACGGTGCCGCTCACGCGGGGGCGCTACCCGCGGGCGCAGCGGGCAACCAAGCGGCCCGCCCCGGGACTCAGTCCCGCAGCCGCTGCCGCTCCTCGACCACGTCCGCGCGGAGCTTCTTGAGTCGCTGCTTCTGCCGGCGGCTGAGGCCGGGCTCGTCGAGGGCGTCGTCGAGACGGGCGAGGATGCGCTTGAGGCTCTGGTCGGCGGTGTCGCCGTCCCGCTCCCGGGCGTCCTTGAGCGCGTCCTTGGCCGCCTGGATGGCGGACTCCCGCTCGGAGTCCGTGCGCAGCTCGTTCGAGACCTTGACGGCCGGCTTGGTGTCCTCGCCGGAGAAGGCGCTGACGGCGATCACCGGCGCCGCGACCGCGAGCACCAGCCCGATCGCCGCGGCCCCGACGAGCCGGGGCGAGACCGACGCCGTCGCGACCGGCACGACCACCGACCGCAGCGCGGTGGGGTCCAGTGGGGTGCGGGTGGCGATCGAGACGGCGGTGCGGGGGTCGGCGACCCCCGCCGAGGCCAGCAGGGCCTCGATCCTGGCCGCCGGCAGGTTCTCCAGGTGCATCAGCGCGAACGCGGCGCGGGAGGCCGGGACCATGCCGGCCAGCGCGTGCTCGATCTGCCGGGAGGCCGCGGGGCCGCCGTCCACGACCCGGACCAGGCCCGCGGGCAGCCAGCCGCCCCCGGGCCCCGCGTGCAGGACGTCCCGGATCACCCGGGCCCGGGCGGCCGCGTAGTCGTCCCCGGCGTCGGCGAGTGCCATCCGCGCCAGTCCGTCCGCCAGCCGCGCGCGGCGCCGCCGGGCGATCGTCGGCGGGAGCGCCGTGAACGCGAGGCGACGGAGAGCGAGCAGCTCCGGCCCTTCGGACGGCACTCCGCCGTCGATCGGGACTTCGCTGGACATGCCTCACCCCGTGTTTCTCGACAACCCCTCCTGAGCATGGAAGCAGGGCAAGGTCAGGGAACCCACAAAGGCGGCCAAAAGCTGATTCGCCCTCACCCGTGAAATTTGCACGTTTCCCGTTAGTGTTCGGCACACCCGGTCGGATTCCCTGACAGATCCGCCCTGGTCCCACGCTCGGCCCCACCCGAAAGTCCCCTTCCCGAAGGTGGTCGCGGAATGAGCGCACGCAACGGCGCGCCCCGAGGTTCTGCTCGTACCCCTGGCCGTACCTCTGGACGAAATGAGGAGGCCGTCGAGGTCGGCGTCCCCTTCGACCTGCTCCTGTCCCGGGCCACGGAGGGCTCCTGGCGCAATCTCGTCCCCACCCCGTCCTCGACGCTGAAGCTGGCCGGGGCCCTCGCCCGCCGGCCCCGGACGGTCGTCAGCCAGAGCGCGACCCTGACCGGGGAGCTGGCGAAGGTCGTCGCCGGCCGGTCCGAGCTGGCGCCGCATCCCAAGGACGCCCGCTACGCGCACCCCGCGTGGCAGGAGAACCCCGTCCTGCGCCGGGCGCTCCAGGCGCACCTGGCCGTCTCCGCGTCCGCGGAGCAGCTGGTCGCGAACGCGGGGCTGGACGAGAACGCCGGCCACCGCGTGACGCTGACGGTGAGCAACCTCCTCGACGCGACCGCGCCCAGCAACAACCTGGTTTTGAACCCGGGCGCGCTGGCCACCGCCAAGGAGACGAAGGGCGCGAGCCTGGTCCGCGGGACGCGCAACCTCGTCCGCGACCTGTCCGCGCCGCCCCGCGTCCCGCGGATGGTGGAGCCGGACGCCTTCGAGGTGGGCGTCAACGTCGCCGCGACGCCGGGTGCCGTCGTCGAGCGGACGGCGGTCTACGAGCTGCTGCAGTACAACGCCACGACCCCGACCGTCCGGCGGGTCCCGCTGCTGCTCGTGCCGCCGGTGATCAACAAGTACTACGTCGCCGACATGGCGCCCGGGCGCAGCATGGTCGAGTACCTGGTCGGCCAGGGGCACCAGGTGTTCGTGATGTCGTGGCGCAACCCGGACGTCCGGCATTCCGCCTGGAACCTCGACACCTACGGCGACGCGATCGTCAACGCGATCGGCACCGCCCGGCAGATCTGCGGCAGCGAGAGCGTCTCGCTGCTCTCGTTCTGCTCCGGCGGGATCCTGAGCGCGATGGTGCTCGCCCACCTCGCCGACACCGGACGGCTGACGGACGTCTCCGCCGCCGCCTGGTCGGTCACCGTCCTCGACCAGTCCCGCGCCGGCGTCGCCGGGGCGCTGCTCACGCCGGCCGCGGCCGAGGCGGCGGCCCGCTCGTCGGCCGCCCGCGGCTACCTCGACGGGCGCGTGCTCGCGGAGGTGTTCGCCTGGCTCCGGCCTCGCGACCTGATCTGGAACTACTGGGTCGACAGCTACCTGATGGGCAAGTCACCCCGACCCTTCGACGTCCTGTTCTGGAACGCGGACACGACCCGCATGGCCGCGGCGCTCCACAAGGACTTCCTCGCGATGGCCCAGCAGAACTCGCTGGTCCACCCGGGGATGGCGACGATGCTCGGATCGCCGGTCGACCTCGGCACGGTGGACATCGACACCTACATCACCGGCGGGATCAACGACCACCTCTGCCCGTGGGAGTCCTGCTACGCCAGTACGCAACTTCTGGGCGGGAACAGCCGATTCGTCCTGTCCAGCGCCGGGCACGTCGCCTCGATCGTGAACCCGCCCACGAACCCCAAGGCAACCTTCCGAATCGCGGACAGCACCCCCGCCGACGCGCATGATTGGTTGAAGGCCGCCGAGACGGTGAAGGGTTCCTGGTGGCCCGACTTCAGCCAGTGGTTGCACGAACACGGAGGTGAGATGGTGGACGCGCCGTCGACACCCGGCTCCGCCGAGCACCCCGCGATCGTCGCCGCGCCCGGCACCTACGTGCGGGCCACCTGACCGTGACGCAACCGCTGCCCAGCGCCGGTCCCGCCCCGCGGGAGCCGGCCCGTCAGGCCCGCACCGAGGTCCTCGACGTCGGCCGGCCGCTCGAGGTCAGTCACTGGCCCGGCGCCCCGGGGCGGATGCCCCTGTTGCTGTGCGCGGGGATCGGGACGTCCTCGTCGCTGTTCGACCTGCTCGTCGAGCACCTCGACCCGGAGCGGCCGCTGATCGCGGTCAACCCGCCCGGCCTCGGGTCGTCCCCGCCGCCGAAGGCGCCGTACATCCTGCACACCATGGCGCGCTGCCTCCGGCTGGCCGTGGACCGTCTCGGGTACGACCGCACCGACGTCCTCGGCATCTCGTGGGGCGGCGCGCTCGCGCAGCAGTTCGCGTTCCAGAACCCGCGCCGGTGCCACCGTGCCGTCCTCGTCGCGACCGCGACGGGCTGGCTGTGCGTCCCGCCGAGCCCGCGCACCCTCGCCCGCATGGCGACGCCCCGCCGGCACCGCAACCCGGCGTACGCCCGGCGCATCGCCGGTGAGCTCTACGGCGGCACGGCCCGCCGGGACCCGGCGGGGACCGTCGACCTGCTCCACAGCGCCCCGAGCGCGACGCCGGTGCGCAGCTACCTGTACCAGCTCGGCGCCGGCACCGGTTGGGCGAGCCTGCCCGCGTTGCGGATGGTCCGTCAGCCCACACTGGTGCTGGCCGGCGACGACGACCCGATCATCCCGACGGCGAACGCCCGCCTGATGTCCGCCGCCCTGCCCCACGGCCGGTTGCACATCTATCGCGGCGGCCACCTCGCGCTGCTGACCGAGGCCGCCGACCTCGCCCCGGTCATCGAGAACTTCCTCGACGAGCGGTAGCGCCGCCAACCCCCGGACCGGACGAAGGCCCGGTCCGCCGGAACCGGGCCTTCGCGCGGTGTTCACCCACCAACCCCGCTGCCTCCGCCGTCGGTGACCGTCTGGCTGACGGGCCCTCAGAACGGCGGCAACGCCTACGGGCCGCCCCTACCTGTTCGTGTAGATCACGAACTGGTCGGGGTCGGGTTCGAACCCGGACGGGGTGCCGTCCGGGTTCGAGACGGTGTTGGTGGAGGTGTACTTGTACATGTACTCGCGGCCCTGGCCGTACTCGGGATTCCAGTTCTGGCCGTACCGCTCGGCCGGGGCCCACGAGAAGCGCTGGTCCAGCGAGGCGTCGGCGGTGTAGACGTCGCCGTTCGCGAGTTGGGCCATCAGCCGCTCACGCGTCAGGTTCGGGCCGACGGTCTTCGCCGCCTTCTCGAACACCAGCGCGCCGACGTAGCTGGACTGCACGATGTGGTGGTTCAGGCCCTTGTTGCCGCGGGCGTACTTGTTCATGGTCGCCATGAACTCCGGGCCCCACAGCTTGTAGGTCGTGTTCGTCCAGTAGCGGCCGACGGGGTGCTGCCCGAACAGCGAGCCGAGCACCTCGGCCGCGAGGTGGTTCCCCGAGATGCCCTTCGACGGGTAGTAACCCTGCTGCGCCGCCTCGACCATGAACTTCACCATCGTGGCCGGGTTGATGACGTAGTGGACGATGTGCTCCGGGTTCGCCGCGCGCATCGAGAGGATCTGCGCGGACATCGAGGTCTCGGAGATCGCGACGTCGAGCTTGCGGACCAGGTCCGCGCCCGACTCGTCGAGGATCTGCTGCACCTGCTGGCACGCCAGCTGCATCTCCGGGCTCGCGAGGCAGACGAGGCCGTACGTCTTGGGCTTGATGACGTTCTTCACCCAGTGGGCGTTGGCCATCGCCTCGTGGATCATCGACATGTGCGTGGGGAACATGTACGAGTCCTGCCACTCGGTCTGGGAGTAGGCCCAGGTGCCGATGGCCGGGATGCGGTAGGTCGCGAGGTCCGAGTGGACCGACGCGGACGCCCAGCTCGAGTAGCCGAGGAACGCGAAGACCTTGTCCTGCTGCACGAGCTTCTTGATGCAGGCCTTCGATCGTGAGACCTCACCGGGACCGTCGTCGCAGTCGACGAGCGAGAGCCGCCGGCCGAGCACACCGCCGCGGTCGTTGATCGACGCGAACGTCGCCTTGACGCCGTTGACGAGCGGGGTCGCGAGCACGTTGCCCAGCGCCATGCCGTGCATGGTCACCGTGCCCATCTTGATCGAGTCCTGCGTGACGCCGACGTCGGTGATGCCGTTCTTCTGCGCGGCGATGCGGGCGTTCGCCTTCGCCGACGTCGCACCCTCGTAGCTGTTCGCCGCGCGCAGCGACTCGACCTGCTTCTTGGTCTGCTGGACCGGCGCCTTCTGCGTCGCGGCCGGAGCGGCCGGCAGGGGGTCGTCGGCCTGCGCCTGCGCGACGGCCTCGGCCAGCGCTCGAGTGGCCGCGTCCTCGGGGCTGCCCTTGCCGCGCTTGGAGGCCTGGGCGTCGAGGTAGTCCGCGACCGCCTTGACGAGCGCGGCGGTGCTGTCGGTGGAGTCCTGCGGATTCGCGAGGGTGTCGCCGACCGGGGCGGCCTCGGCGACGTCCCCCGAATTGCTGCCACCGCCGCACGCGGACACCAGCAGCGCGGCGGCGACCGCCACCGGAAGGGCGGCGCGCAGGCTTCGGGGTACCGGCCGTCTCATGGTGTGCTCCCACCGAGTCGCTTCTGTTCCGCCAGAACGGCCGCGCGCAGGGTGCGCAGCCGTTGGATCTCCGCCTTGTTCTGGTCGGGGCGCGCCAGCTCGTCGTCGAGCCGGTCGAGGATGCGGCGCAGGTCCCGGTCGAGCTGGACGGCCTTCGCGATCGCGTCCGCGTCCGGCTGCTGCTGCACCGGGGCCTGGTTGGAGACCTGCTCGGGGGCGTCGTCGCTGCCGCCGCTTGTGCTCACCGCGATCACCGGCGCGGCGACGCCCACGACGAGCGCGGCTGCGGCCGCCGCGATGATCCGCGGTCGCCGGGTGGACGTCACGACGGGGACGACGACGGCCCGCACGTCCTCCGGTGACAGGTCCGCGCGCTCGGCCATGCTGACGGCGGTGCGCGGATCGGTGACCCCGGCCTGCCGCAGCAGCGCCTCCGCCCGCTCGCCGCGGACGCCCTCCAACCGGGTCAGCACGTAGGCGGCCCGCGTCGCCGGCGTCATCGCGGCGAGGGCGGTCTCGGCCGGCGACTCGGGACCGCGGGGGCGCACCCGCGCGGCGAGGGCACCGGCTCCGCTCGGGTGCGGACTGACCCGCAGCACCTCGGGGATCAGGCGGTCACGCGCGGTGGACCAGCGCGCCCCGTCGGCGAGATTGCGCCGCGCGAGGTCGTCGGCGACCCGGGCTCGGCGCGTCCGCCCCAGGGCGGGGGGCAAGGCGACATAGGCCAGGTGTCGGAGCCGATCGAGATCGGTGTCCGGGGACCTGGCCGCGTCGGGGTCCGGCGACCCGTTCGCCATCGAGGTGTCTCCGATGGTGGTGTCGGCAGGTGGGCAAGCGGAACATGAGGAACATTCCGCCCCATGTGTGTAACCCGTGCCGGGCAAGCCCAAGCCCAAGCGGAACCCAAAGGTCCTGCGGACGGTGCGTGAAAAACACACGAGCCCCCACGGTCCGTGACCGTGGGGGCTCGTTGGTTGCGCTGAGTCGAACCTGAATGATCAAGCTACTTCAGCAGGGACCGCGCGATGACGATGCGCTGGACCTGGTTGGTGCCCTCGTAGATCTGGGTGATCTTGGCGTCGCGCATCATGCGCTCGACCGGGTAGTCCTTCACGTAGCCGTAGCCGCCGAGCAGCTGGACGGCGTCGGTGGTGACCTTCATGGCGACGTCGGACGCGTAGGCCTTGGCCGCGGCGCCGAAGTACGTCAGGTCCTTGTCCTCGCGCTCGGACTTCGCGGCGGCGGCGTAGACGAGCTGACGCGCAGCCTCGATCTGCATCGCCATGTCCGCGACCATGAACTGCAGGCCCTGGAACTCGGCGATCGCCTTGCCGAACTGCCGGCGCTCCTTCATGTACCCCGCGGCGAAGTCGAGCGCGCCCTGCGCGACACCGAGCGCCTGCGCGCCGATCGTGATGCGGGTGTGGTCGAGCGTCCGCATCGCGGTGGTGAAGCCGGTGCCCACCTCGCCGATGATCCGGTCGCCCGGGATGCGCACGTCGTCGAAGGTGACGGTGCGGGTCGGCGAACCCTTGATGCCGAGCTTGCGCTCGGGGGCGCCGAAGGAGACGCCGTTGTCGTTCTTCTCGACGACGAAGGCGCTGATGCCCCCGCGCGAACCCTTCTCCGGGTCGGTGACCGCGAAGACGGTGTAGAACTCGGACTCGCCCGCGTTGGTGATCCAGCACTTGCTGCCGTTGAGGATCCAGCCGTCGCCGTCGGCGACCGCGCGGGTCTTCATGCCGCCGGCGTCCGAACCAGCCTCGGGCTCGGACAGGCAGTAGGAGAACATCCCCTCGCCGTTCGCGAGCTTCGTCAGGTACTTGCTCTTCAGCTCCTCGGAGCCGGAGAGGATCAGCGGCAGCGAGCCGAGCTTGTTCACGCCGGGGATCAGCGACGACGACATGCAGACGCGCGCGACCTCCTCGACGATGATCACCGTCGCGAGGGCGTCGGCACCCTGGCCGCCGTACTCCTCGGGGACGTGGGGCGCGTCGAAGCCGGCCTGGCGCAGGGCGTCCAGGGCCTCCTTCGGGAAGCGGCCCTGGTCGTCGACGTCGTGCGCGTGCGGGGCGATCTGCGCCTCCGCGAGCGACCGCACCGACTGGCGCAGGTCCTCGTAGTCCTTCGGCAGCGTGCAGGCGTCGAAGTCCTTGTTGCCTTGATAACCGGCCATGCTGGGGACGTCCCTCTGTGTAGTCGGGCGGAAACTGAAGGTCTGTGCGGTCTGAGACTGGGGGATCAGTTCTCAGTGGTAGTCGTGGAACCCGCGCCCACTCTTCTTGCCGAGCAGGCCCGCGTCCACCATGCGCAGGAGCAGCGGCGGGGCGAAGTACAGCGGCTCCTTGAACTCCTCGTACATGGAGTCGGCGATCGCCTTGATGGTGTCGAGACCGATCAGGTCCGCCAAGGCGAGCGGGCCCATCGGGTGGGCACAGCCGAGCACCATCCCGTTGTCGATGTCGTCGGCCGAGGCGAAGCCGGAGTCCATCATCCGGATCGCCGAGAGGATGTACGGCACCAGCAGGGCGTTGACGATGAAACCGGCGCGGTCCTGCGAGCGGATGACGTGCTTGCCGAGCACCCCGGACGCGAACGCGGACGAACGCTCCGCGGTCTCCGGCGAGGTGAGCAGCGAGGTGACGAGCTCGACGAGCTTGAGCACGGGCACCGGGTTGAAGAAGTGGATCCCGACGACCTTGTCCGGCCGCGAGGTCGCCATGCCGAGCTTCATGATCGGGATCGACGACGTGTTCGACGCGAGGATCGCGTCCGGCGAGGTGATCACCTTGTCGAGCGTCTTGAAGATGTCGAGCTTGATCTGCTCGTTCTCCGCGACGGCCTCGACCGAGAGGTCCACGTCCGCGAACTCACCGATGTCGGTGGTGAACGTGAGCCTCTCCAGCGTCGCCGCGTGGGTGGCCTCGTCGAGCTTCCCGCGCTGCAGAGCGCGGCTCAACGACGACTCGACGCGCTTGCGCCCGGCCGCCAGCGCCTCGGCACTGACCTCCGTGACCGTCACGTTGAGGCCGGCACGTGCGCAGACCTCCGCGATGCCGGAGCCCATCAGCCCGGACCCGACCACTCCGACGCGCTGGATCTCGCTCATTCGTTCTCCCCTGTCACTTTGTGCGTCAGACGTTGCGCCGGTACTGACCGCCGACCTCGAAGAATGCTTCCGTGATCTGGCCCAGAGAACAAACGCGAGCGGCGTCCATGAGCACGGCGAAGACATTCTCGCCCGCGATCGCCGCTTCCTGCAGTCGCCGAATGGCGACCTGACCCGCCTCGGCGTTCCGGGACTGGAAGTCGCGGACCCGGTGAAGCTGGGACTGCTTCTCCTCCTCGGTGCCCCGGGCGAGCTCGAGCTTGACCGGCGCCCGCTCGCCGTCCGGCGGCAGGAACGTGTTGACGCCGACGATCGGCAGCGAGCCGTCGTGCTTGCGCTGCTCGTAGAGCATCGACTCGTCCTGGATCCGGCCGCGCTGGTAACCGGTCTCCATCGCGCCGAGGACGCCGCCGCGCTCGGAGATGCGCTCGAACTCGCGGAGCACGGCCTCCTCGACCAAATCGGTGAGCTCGTCGATGATGAACGACCCCTGCAGCGGGTTCTCGTTCTTCGCGAGACCCCACTCCTGATTGATGATCAGCTGGATCGCGAGCGCCCGGCGCACCGACTCCGGCGACGGGGTCGTGACGGCCTCGTCGTAGGCGTTGGTGTGGAGGCTGTTGCAGTTGTCGTAGAGCGCGATCAGCGCCTGCAGCGTCGTGCGGATGTCGTTGAAGTCCATCTCCTGCGCGTGCAGGGAGCGGCCCGACGTCTGCACGTGGTACTTCAGCTTCTGCGAGCGCTCGTTCGCGCCGTACTTCTCCTTCATCGCGACCGCCCAGATCCGGCGGGCGACGCGGCCGATCACCGAGTACTCGGGGTCCATGCCGTTCGAGAAGAAGAACGACAGGTTCGGCGCGAAGTCGTCGACGTCCATGCCGCGCGCGAGGTAGCTCTCGACGTAGGTGAAGCCGTTGGAGAGCGTGAACGCGAGCTGGCTGATCGGGTTCGCCCCGGCCTCGGCGATGTGGTAGCCGGAGATGGAGACCGAGTAGAAGTTCCGCACCTTGTTCGCGATGAAGTACTCCTGGATGTCGCCCATCATCTTGAGCGAGAACTCCGTGGAGAACAGGCAGGTGTTCTGGCCCTGGTCCTCCTTGAGGATGTCGGCCTGCACCGTGCCGCGGACGGTGGACAGCGTCCACGCGCGGACCTCGGCCGCCTCGTCCTCGGTCAGCTCGCGACCGAGCTCGGCCGCCTTCTTCTCCAGCTCGCGGTCGATCGCGGTGTTGAGGAAGAACGCGAGGATCGTCGGCGCCGGGCCGTTGATCGTCATCGACACCGAGGTGTTCGGCGCGGTCAGGTCGAAGCCGTCGTACAGCGCCTTCATGTCCTCCAGCGTCGCGATCGACACGCCGGACGTGCCGACCTTGCCGTAGATGTCGGGGCGGACGTCCGGGTCGCGGCCGTACAGCGTCACCGAGTCGAACGCCGTCGAGAGCCGCGTGGCCGGCTGGCCCTTGCTCAGCAGGTGGAAGCGCCGGTTCGTGCGGAACGGGTCGCCCTCACCGGCGAACATGCGCGCGGGGTCCTCACCCTCGCGCTTGAACGGGAAGACGCCCGCGGTGTACGGGAACTCGCCCGGCAGGTTTTCACTGCGCAGGAAGCGGAGCAGCTCGCCCTCGTCGCCGTAGCGGGGAAGCGCGACGCGCGGGATGCGCGTGCCCGACAGGGACTCGCGGAACAGCCGGTTCTTGATCTCCTTGTCGCGGATCTTCACGACGTGCTCGTCGCCGCTGTAGGCCTCGACCGTCGCCGGCCAGGACGCGAGCAGCGCCTTGCTGTCCTCGCTGAGCTCCGCCTCGGTCTCGTCGAGCAGCACCTCGAGCACGCCGGTGTCCCCGTTGCGCGTCGCGACGAGGTCCTTGGTCGCGCGCAGCTGCTGACGTTGCCGCGCGAGCTCGACCTCCTTGCGGGTCTGCTCGTGGTAGCCGCGCACGGTCTCGGCGATCTCGGCCAGGTACCGCACGCGGTTCGGCGGGATGATCGTCTTGAGATGGCTGGAGGCCTTGACCTCGACGGTGGGCAGCGTGCCCGGCTCCAGCGGCAGGCCGCGCTCCCCGAGCAGGCCCTTGAGGTGCTGGTACAGCGCGGTGACGCCGTCGTCGTTGAAGCGGGCGGCGCTCGTGCCGAACACCGGCATGTTCTGCCAGTCGGAGGACATGAGGCCCTGGTTGCGCGCGATCTGCCGGGCGACGTCGCGCAGCGCGTCCTCGGCGCCGCGGCGCTCGAACTTGTTGATCGCGACGACGTCGGCGAAGTCGAGCATCCCGATCTTCTCCAGCTGCGACGCGGCGCCGAACTCCGGCGTCATCACGTACAGCGAGAGGTCGACGTACGGCACGATCGCGTCGTCGCCCTGGCCGATGCCGGGGGTCTCGACGATGACCAGGTCGTAGCCCGCGGCCTTGCAGGCCGCAATGACGTCGGTCAGGCAGCTCGGGACCTCCGAGCCCCCGCCGCGCGTCGCGAGCGACCGGAAGTAGACGTTGCCCTGACCGGTGCCCCCGTCCCGGTTGTAACCGTGGAGGCCGTTCATGCGGATGCGGTCACCGAGCAGGGCGCCGCCACCCTTGCGCCGCGTCGGGTCGACGGCGATGACGGCGATCCGCAGCTTGTCCTGCTGGTCCAGCCGCAGCCGGTGCACGAGCTCGTCGGTCAGCGACGACTTGCCGGAGCCACCGGTCCCGGTGATGCCGAGAACCGGGACGCTGCGGTCGGACGCCGCCGAGGAGATGGCCGCCGCGAGCTCCGCCGGCAGCTTGCCGGCCTCGATCGTGGTGATCGTGCGGGCCAGCGTCGCGGTCTCACCCGCGAGCAGCGCGTCCGCGCTGGTCGGGGGAGTGGCCGCCAGGTCGACGTCGCAGGTCGCGATCATCGTGTTGATCATCCCGGCGAGGCCGAGCTTCTGGCCGTCCTCCGGCGAGAAGATCGTGACGCCCCGCTCGCGCAGCAGCGCGATCTCCTCGGCGACGATGACGCCCCCGCCGCCGCCGTAGACCTGCACGTGGCCGGCACCGCGCTCGGCGAGCAGTTCCTTCAGGTAGCTGAAGTACTCGATGTGGCCGCCCTGGTACGAGCTGACCGCGACGCCCTGCGCGTCCTCCTGGATCGCGGCGGTGACGACCTCGTCGACGGAGCGGTTGTGCCCGAGGTGGATCACCTCGGCACCCTGGGCCTGGAGGATCCGCCGCATGATGTTGATCGACGCGTCGTGTCCGTCGAACAGGCTGGCCGCAGTGACGAACCGGACCGGGTTGGCCGGGACGTGAAGTTCCGTCATCGGGGGCGCTCCTGACTGGTGCTCAGACGGGGGGCAATTAGGTTGTTCGCGTGCCGTTGGACTTCGACCCCATCGCCGAGGCGCATCGGCAGTGGCTGATGCGCTGGCCGGAGCACGCCGACCAGATGGCGGCCGTGACCTCGGTGATGCGGGTTCAGCAGTTGTTGCTCGGGGAGATCGACCGGACACTCAAGCCGTTCGGCCTGACCTTCGCCTCGTTCGAGGCGCTCCGCCTGCTGGCGTTCACCCGTGAGGGTGAACTGCCCATGGGCAAGATCGGTGAACGCCTCATGGTGCATCCGGCGTCGGTGACCAACACCGTGGACAAACTCGAGCGCGCCGGCATGGTGCGCCGCCGCTCGGCGCCGGAGGACCGGCGCCGGGTGCTCGCTGCCATCACACCCGACGGCCGCGATCTGGTCGAAAAGGCGACCGCGGCGCTGAACGCCGCGGACTTCGCGTTGCCCGGGGTCGACCGGGACACCGCTGTCGCGCTGACTGCGCTGCTGCGCAGGATCCGCGAGCGGGGGAACGACTTCGACGCGAACGCGCATGACCCCTGGGCGTAGGTCTCACCGGGTGAATATTTTGACGCCCAAATAATCGCTCGAGGTCCCCGGAAACGACAAGGTGGGCTGCGCCACTCGGCGCAGCCCACCTCGGGGTCGAGAAAACGTACTCCGCAGGTCAGCGGGTCACGGCGATCCCGGTCAGGTCGTACAGCCCGAAGATGTCGAGCTTGACCCCGGTGACCCGGTCCGAGAACCCGGCGAGCGAGTTCGTGTACCAGAGCGGCACCGACGGCATGTCGTTGACCAGCAGGGCCTCAGCGTCCGCGTAGGTGTCGAAGGCCTCGTCCAGGTTCGGCCGCGAGGCCGCCCGGCTCAGCTCGTCGTTGAAGCGGGTGTACCGGTAGTCCACCCAGTTTGCGACACCGTTGCGGGAGTACATCGGCACCAGGAAGTCGTCGATCGACGGGTAGGCCATCGTCTTGTCGATGACCAGCAGGTCGTCGGTCTCCTCATCGGTCATGAGGTCCTGGAACCGCTGCGCCGACGCCGGCGTGACCTCGCACGGCTCGTTGAGCGCGCGCTCGATCTGACGGCAGACCTCGGTCCACATCGACGGGTTCGAGACGGTCGGGGTCTCGGCGTCGTAGGTGATGCGGATCGTGCCGTCGTAGCCACCCGCGCGGTTGCGCTCGTCGCGGGCGTCGTCGCGGTCGTAGAGGCAGGTCCGGCCGCACCGGTTCTCCTCGTAGCCCGCGACACCCGGCGGGGTCCAGCCGGTGGCCGGGACCAGGAACTCGCCCGGGGCGAGCTTCACGAGCTCGCTGCGGTCGAGCGCCATCGAGATCGCGCGCTTGAGGCGCTCGGACCGGTAGGTGCGGTCCTCGTCCTCGTCCGGGAAGCGGAGCACCTGGATCTGGCCGTACGGGCTCGCGACCCAGCGGTCGTCGAGGTCGTCCTGGTAGCGCTCGTCCTCACGGGCGCCGGCCGGGATGACGTCGGTGACGTCGAGGGTGTTCGCGACGACGTCGTTGTAGGCCGCCTCGCTGTTGTCGTACATCTTGAAGATCACGTTCTTGACCTTCGCGCGGGACGGACCGCTGTAGTCGTCCCAGGCCTCGAGCACGATCCGGTCGCCGTGGTCCCACTCGCTGAGCGTGAACGGCCCGGCGCCGATCGGCTCCTCGGAGAACTCCTGGCCGGCGTCGGTGAAGAACGACGCGGGCAGCGGGGCGAAGGCGACCAGGCCCAGGCGCTGCGGGAACGTCGCGTCCGCCTCACGCAGCGCGATCGTGAAGGTCCGGTCGTCCGCGATCGTCAGACCCGACAGCTGCGTCGAGCTCGGCGGCGGCGCCTGGCCGAGGCCCTCCTCGCCGTCCGGGTCGAGCGGGTGGACCGACTCGTAGCCGACGATCGGCGAGAACAGGTTCGCGTTGGGCGAGTTGTTCGGCCCGTACGCGGCGTAGTTCCACGCGTCGACGAAGCTCGCCGCGGTCACCGGGGTGCCGTCGGAGAACGTGGCGTTCTCCCGGATGCGCACCGTCCAGGTCTTCGCGTCGTCGGTGCTGATCGACTCCGCGAGGTCCGTGCGTGCCTCGCCGTTGCTGGCGTAGTGCACCAGCCGCGCCGTCACCGCGTTGAGGATGTTCAGCCCGCAGGTCGAGCTGGTCGCCGCCGGCGTCAGCGGGAACGACGGCGTGCAGCCACGGACGGTGATCGTGTCGTCGTCGCCCTCGGCGCCGCTGCCGCCCCCGTCACTGCACGCACTCAGGGCGAGTACGGCCGACATGCCTGCCGCGAGGCCCGCGAACCTCCGGCTCCGCATCATTCGTCGCATTCCGCCGCTCCTATCGCACTACAGCTCGTACCGATTTGAACACTATTCGCTTCACTCCCTTTGTTCACAGAAACGTGAAGCGAAAAAAACGGTCAACTCGGCCTGGGATTGGTCTGGACACGCCGGGTTCGTCCGGTGGCGCTCGCTCCGGGAACGGTCGTGTGGCGGGGACCGTTCCCACCGCCGCGTTCGCTGCATAGGGTCACGATGTCCCGACTATGAGCTGCACCACAACCCAGTCCCAGTACCACCCAGCAGTCCCACCCAGCAGTCCCACAACGCAGTGGAGGTGTCCCGCCTGTGAAGACCAAGGCCGCCGTCGTCTACGAACCCGGCAAGCCGATCGAGATCGAGGAGTTGGACCTGGACGGCCCCCGTGAGGGCGAGGTCCTGATCCGCTACACCCACGCCGGCCTGTGCCACTCCGACATCCACGTGGCCCACGGTGACCTCCCCTGCCGGACGCCGATCGTGCTCGGGCACGAGGGCGCCGGGATCATCGAGGAGGTCGGTGCCGGCGTCACCCGCGTCAAGCCGGGTGACAAGGTCGTCTGCTCGTTCATCCCGAACTGCGGCCACTGCCGCTGGTGCGCGACCGGTCGCCAGTCGATCTGCGACATGGGCGCGACGATCCTCGAGGGCAACCTGCCCGGCCCCCGGCCGTTCCCGAACACCGGTCCGCGCGGCGAGTACGGCGCGATGTGCATGATCGGCACGTTCAGCCAGTACGGCACCATCCACCAGAACTCCGTGGTCGCGGTCGACGCGGACCTGCCGCTGGACAAGGCCGTGCTCGTCGGCTGCGGCGTCCCCACCGGCTGGGGATCGGCTGTGAACACGGCCGACACGCAGCCCGGCGACACGATCCTGGTCGTCGGCGTGGGCGGCATCGGCATCAACGCCGTGCAGGGCGCCCGCTACGCCGGCGCGAAGAACGTCATCGCCGTCGACCCGCTGGAGAACAAGCGGGAGAAGGCCCTCGAGCTCGGCGCCACCCACGCGGTCGCGACCTCCGAGGAGGCCATGGAGCTCGCGATGGAGCTCACCCGGGGTGTGGGCGCCGACAAGGGCATCATCACCACCGACCTGGTGACGGAAGCTCAGGTCACGACGACGTTCCACACGATCAGCAAGGGCGGCAAGGTCGTTCTCACCGGTCTGAACAAGCTCGACCTGAACAACGTCGTGATCCCGTCCGCGCTGATGACGCTGTTCCGCAAGACGGTCCAGGGCTCGCTGTTCGGTGACTGCAATCCGACCACCGACATCCCGAAGATCCTCGGGCTGTACCAGAGCGGTGACCTCAAGCTCGACGAGATCATCACCCGGACCTACAAGCTGGAAGAGGTCAACGAGGGCTACGACGACCTCCTCGCCGGCAAGAACGTCCGCGGCGTGATCGTTCACGAGCACTGATCTCCTTGACCGAGGAGTCACCTGGCAACGTCATCGGGCGGGCCCGCGAGGTCGAGCTGCTCGTCGCCGCGCTGGACGCGGGGGCGCACGTGCTCCTCGAGGGCCCGCCCGGAACCGGAAAGACCACGCTGCTGCGCGCGGTGGCGGAGGCCGAGAAGACCGGGTTCGTCTTCGTCGAGGGCAACGCGGAACTGACGCCGGCTCGGTTGGTCGGGCACTTCGACCCCGCGCTGGTGCTGGAGCGCGGCTACGGGCCGGAGACCTTCGTCGACGGCCCGCTGGCCGAGGCCCTGCGGGCGGGGGCGCTCCTCTATGTCGAGGAGACCAACCGCATCCCGGAGGAGACGCTCAACGTCCTCATCACGGTGATGAGCGAGGGCGAGCTGACCGTCCCGCGGTACGGGCGCATCGTCGCGGCGGAGGGCTTCCGGCTCGTCGCCGCGATGAACCCGTTCGACGCCGTCGGCACCGCACGCATCTCGTCGGCGATCTACGACCGGGTCTGCCGGATCACGATGGGCTACCAGGACGCCGGCGACGAGTTCGAGATCGTCGCGTTGCGGGCGCCGGGCGGCAGCGCGGTCTGGCGGTCCAAGGTCGTCGACCTCGTCCGCCGGACCCGGGAGCACCCGGAGATCCGGGTGGGCTCGTCGGTGCGCGGGGCGATCGACATGTCCCGGCTGGCCGGTGCGTTGGCCGGCCGGCGCGGGGTCGACCCCGAGAACTGGACGGTCGGCCTCGACGCGGCGCTCGTCGCCCTGTCGGGCCGGATCCGGCTGGCCGAGTCGATCGGCCGCGCGCCCGAGGACGTCGTGCGCGAGCTCTACGTCGCCGTGTTCGGGGCCGAGCCGCGGGAGGACGCCGGGGGTGATGACCCGGGGGGAGCCTGAGCCCGCCCTCGCCGGCGGGCGACCCGGCTCCCGGGGGAGCCCCGAAACGGCGGCCGCGCCCCGGCCCCGGTGACCGCACGATCGGTCGCAACCAGCTCGCGAACCGGTCGCGGTTCGCCGAGCTGTCCCCGGAGGTCGGCGTCCTCGACGTGAAGGCGGCCGAGGACGCCATGGCCGCCGACCCGGACGCCACCCTCGCGCTGCTCGCCGAGATGGCGCGGGCGACCGACGAGAAGCTCCGCGCCGCCGCGCGGCAACTCGCCGGGCGCATCGTGCTCGACCGCGTCCGGACCGGGCCGCCGAAGGCGCGCGGCATCGGCAAGCTGCGCAACGTCCCGGCCGACCGCGGCGGGGACCTCGACCTCGACGCGTCGATGCCGGCCGTGGTCGACGCCAAGGCCTTGCGGCGCCCGCCGCACCTCGGTGACCTGACCGCGCGGACGTGGTCGCGTCCCGAGCTCGCGCTGTGCCTGCTCGTCGACGCGTCCGGGTCGATGGGCGGCGAACGGCTCGCGGCGGCCGCCCTCACCGCGGCCGCGTGCGCGCTGCGGGCCCCGGGGGAGTACGCCGTCCTCTCCTTCGCGCGCGAGGTCTCGGTGCTCAAGGCGATCGACGCCCCAGCCGCTCCGCAGACCGTGGTCGACGCGATCCTCGGGTTGCGCGGGCACGGCGTCACCGCCCTGGCGACCGCGCTCCGGGCGGCCACCGACGAACTCGAGCGCTCCCGCGCGTCCCGTCGGGTCGTCGTCCTGCTCTCGGACTGCCGCGCCACCGACGACGAGGACCCGATCCCGGTCGCGTCCCGCGTCCCGGAGCTCGTCATCCTCGCCCCGGCCGAGGGCTGCGAGCAGGCCGAGGACCTCGCGGCGCGCTCCGGCGCCCGGTGGGCCCCGATGTCCGGGTCGTCCGACGCCCCCGCCGCGCTCCTCTCCCTCCTCGACCGCTGAGACATCCTCAGGTGCTTGGAGGGCGCTCCAAATCGGGGGTTCGGGGTTCGTAGTCGGCTCCATTGTTCCGGAGGTCGCCGTTCGCGACAGTTGCGGACAGCGAGCCACACCCCCCGCAGGACCAATGGAGGTCACGGAGATGGAGTTCCTCGAGGTCGTCGGCACCCGGCGCAGCACGCGCTGGTTCAAGACGTACCAGCCGGTCGAGCGCGAGAAGGTCCAGGAAATCCTGGAGGTCATGCGCTGGACGACGTGTCCCGGCAACCTGCAGCCGTGGCGCGCGGTCGTGGTGTGGCGCGACGAGCTCGACCCGGACATCCGCGAGGAACTCCTGCAGGCGGACAACTGGCAGGGTGCGCACGTCCAGGCCCCGGTCTGGATCTACATCTTCGCCGACCCCGAGGCGGCGCGGCCCGGATCGTTCGCCACCAGCACCCAGCAGCTGATCGAGGTCGGCGCGGTGCCGACCGCCTACGGCTGGTCCAAGACCCGCATCGTCGACGCGATCGAGCGCGCCGTCGAGACCCCCGCCGGCATGGCCGCGATCCACGAGCTCCTGCACGACCTCCCGCACGAGGCGTCGGCGACGATCGCCCACTCCGAGACCGTCGGCGCCTGCGCCGTCACCGTCCTGGCGGCCGTCAACGCCGGGCTCGGCACCTGCCTGCACATGATCGCCCGCCCCAACAAGCAGGCCCGCGTCAAGGAGATCCTCGGCGTCCCCGAGCACTGGATCCCGGTGTGGGTGCAGCTCGTCGGCTACCCGGCCGAGGGCGTCGAGGCCGGCGGTCAGCGTCCGCGTCAGCCGTTCGAGTCGACGTTCTTCGAGGGCAACGCGCAGACGCCGTTCCGCCGCGACCCCAAGGTCGTCGAGAAGCTGGAGCGGGAGAAGCTCCTGCAGGCGCCGGCCCCGCTGCCCGGCCGCCGCGACGAGCTCATGTTCCTCGCGCGGATGTACGGCTACCCCGAGGACCAGGACGACTGAGTCGCTGCGTATCTCCACGCAGCTCATCCCCACTCAGTTGTTCCTGATCCCTCAGGTCCACGTCCCGATCGGTAGGTACGAATGCCGGACTTCCGCGACTACAAGACCGTGCAGCGCTGGCTGGAGGAACCGCCCGGGCGCGGCTTCCAGCCGGTTCGCGAGGACCCCGCGGCGAAGTGCGAGATCCTCGAGAAGTTCTGCGCGCACATCGGCGTCGATCCCGACACGCTGATCGCCACCACGACCGACCTCGTCCCCACCGGATCGGTCGAGCGCAACAAGCAGCTCAAGGCGCTCAAGCAGTGGGTCCGGGCGCAGGAGCTCCCGGACTCCCAGGCGACCAAGTGGGAGAACCACATCCGCGGGTTCTTCATCAAGAACGGCGTCAAGGTTCTGGTCCGCCCCTACGGCGACGTCTACCGGCGCAGCCCGGGTGAGCGCGCCGCCCGCGGATTGGCGTGAGGGGCGGTCAGATTGAACACCGGAGATCTGCTGACCAACGCGGCGCGGAGCTACCCCCACCATCCTGCCTTCATCTTCGAGGGCGAGAGCCGGACGTACGCCGAGTCCTGCGCCCGCGCCGACGCGTGGGCGCGGGCCCTGCTCGCGGGGGGCCTCCAACGCGGTGACCGCGTCGCGCTGTACCTGCGCAACTGTCCCGAGTTTCTGGAGACGCTCTACGGCACGTGGAAGGCCGGCGGCGTCGTCGTCCCGCTCAACGCGACCTTCACGGCCGACGAGTTGGCTTGGCACCTCGCTGACAGCGGTGCCTCGGTCCTGCTCACCGACGGCGAGGGCCTGCCGACCGTGGCGAAGGCCCGGCCCGACCTGCCGGGCCTGGCCCGGGTGATCTGCCACGACCCGGGGGCGGGACGTCCCGAGCTGCCCGCGGACGAGTTGCTCGACCAGACCCTGGCCGCCCGGTCCGGCGCGCCCCTGGTGAGCGTCGACGTCACCGAGGACGACCTCGCCTGGATCGCCTACACGTCCGGCACGACCGGCCGGCCCAAGGGCGCGATGCTCACGCACCGCGTGCTGATCTACCAGTGCCTGACGACGCTGGCCGACGTCGAGCGCATGGACCAGACCCACGTCGGCATGCACGCGGCGCCGCTGTCCCACGGGTCCGGTCACAACTCGCTGGCGTTCACGATGAAGGCCTGCACGCAGGTCATCCACCAGCGCTGGGGGTTCGACACCGCACTATTCCTGGAGCAGGTCGAGCGGTACCGCGTCGCGGCGATGTTCCTGGTCCCGACGCAGATCAAGATGATCGTCGAGCACCCGGACCTGCCGAACCGGGACGTCTCCAGCCTGCAGTGGATCTGCTACGGCGGCGCCCCGATGTACCGCGAGGACCAGAAGCGCGCGCTCAAGGCGCTCGGCCCCGTGCTCGTGCAGTGCTTCGGCCAGACCGAGTCGCCGATGTCCGGCACCGTCCTGACCCGTGACGAGCACTCACTTCACGACGGCGACGGACGCGAGCGGTCCGTCGGGCGGGTGCGGGTCGGCATCGAGCTCAAGATCCTCGACCCCGAGGGCAACGAGATGCCGCCCGGCGAGGCGGGCGAGATCTGCCTGCGCGGCCCGACACTGATGGCCGGGTACTGGAACCGGCCCGACGCGACGGCGGAGACCCTCGCCGGCGGTTGGCTGCACACCGGCGACGTGGGGATGGTCGATGAACACGGCTATCTGTTCATCCTCGACCGGCTCAAGGACCTCATCATCTCCGGCGGGCTGAACGTCTACCCGCACGAGATCGAGGACGTGCTTCTCACGCACCCGGCGGTCGCGGAGGCCTGCGTCATCGGCGTGCCCCACGAGAAGTGGGGCGAGGCGGTCCACGCCGTCGTCGTGCCGGCCGGGGGCGCGACCCTCGACCCGGCCGAGCTGATCTCGTGGAGCGGGCAGTACCTCGCGGGCTACAAGAAGCCCAAGGGAGTCGACGTCGTCGCCGCCCTGCCGAAGACCACCTACGGCAAGGTCGCGAAGCGCGAGGTCCGTGCCCCCTACTGGGCCGGCCTGGGACGCAACATCTGATGGGCCGTCATGGCTGATCGTCATGGTTGATCGTCATGGCTGACGCCTGGATCGCGGGCGCGGCCATGACGACCTTCGGGCGATCGCCGCACGGGCCGGAGGTGCTGGCCTCCCAGGCCGTGGCCGCCGCCCTGGCCGACGGCGGGCTCGCGGCCACCGAGATCGGCCAGGTGTTCCTCGGGAATGCCGCGGCCGGGCTGCTGCTCGGGCAGGAGATGATCCGCGGCCAGGTGTTCCTGCGGGGCTCCGGGCTGCTCGGGGCGCCGATCGTCAACGTCGAGAACGCGTGCGCGTCGAGCTCGTCGGCGCTCTCGTTGGCGGTGACGGCGGTTCGCGGCGGGATGCTCGACGCGGCCCTGGCCGTCGGCGTCGAGAAGATGACCGTGCCCGACAAGGCGCGGGTCTTCGGCGCGCTCGCCTCCGCCACCGACACTTTGCGCCGGCCGGACATGCGCACCCTCGTCGCGACCACGACGCTCGGGGAGGCGCGGCCCGCGGGTGAGGGCGCCCCCACCGCGTCGGCATTCATGGACCACTACGCCCACAAGGGCGCGGTGTACCTGGAGAAGGCCGGCGGCGACGTTCACGACCTCGCCCGCGTCGTCGTGAAGTCGCGCGCGTTCGGCGCGCTCAACCCCGCAGCGCAGTTCACCACCCCGACGACCGTCGAGGAGGTGCTCGCCGGCCGGGTGATCTCCGACCCGCTGCGGCTGTCGATGTGCGCCCCGATCGGCGACGGCGCCGCCGCGGTCGTGGTCGTCTCCGACCGGCTCGCGAAGCGGCTCGGTCGCCGCAGCGTGCGCGTCGCGGGGCAGGGGATCGTCAGCAACGACCCGACGACCCCGGATTTCCCGGCCGGGCTCGCCGCCGCGAAGGCGTTCATCCAGGCCGGTGTCGGCCCGCACGACATCGACGTCGTCGAGGTCCACGACGCCGCCGCCCCGGCGGAGTTGTTCTGCCTCGAGGAGATCGGGCTCTGCCCCGAGGGTGGGGCCCTCGGCCTCCTCCGCGACGGCGTCACCGGCCCCGGCGGCCGGCGTCCGGTCAACCCCAGCGGTGGCCTGCTCTCGCGGGGCCACCCCGTCGGCGCCACCGGCTGCGGCCAGATCGTCGAGCTCGCCGACCAGCTGCGTGGCCGCTGCAGCGCCCGCCAGGTCCCCGGCGCCCGCCTCGCCCTCGCCCAGAACTCGGGCGGGATCCTCGGCGACCACGAGGCCGTCGCCGTCGTCACCATCCTCGAGCGCACGACGCGCTGACCCCGTGCGGTTGCGCTTCACTCGCCGGGGCCAGGGCTCACTCGCCGGCGCCAGCCCTCACTCGCCGGCGGTTGCGCTTCACTCGCCGGCGCCAGCCTTCACTCGCCAGGCCTGGCGAGTAGAGCCTGTCCCCAGCGAGTGAAGCCGACCCCGGCGCACCCGCGCCGGCGCCCCCAGGCGACCCGGAGCGACGTCTTCACAAGCCGAGCGCCTGCTTCACCAGCCCGGCCGGGCCTGTGAAGACGGGTGCGGCCAGTGAAGACGCTGCGGCCAGTGAAGCCGCGGGTGGCCCGGAACCACGAGGCCCTCGCCGTCGTGACGATCCTCGAGCGCACGACGCGCTGACCGTGCGGTTGCGCTTCACTCGCCGGCGCCAGCCTTCACTCGCCGGCGCCAGCCTTCACTCGCCGGCGCCGGCCGTCACTCGCCGGCGGTTGCGCTTCACTCGCCGGCGCCAGCCTTCACTCGCCAGGCCTGGCGAGTAGAGCCTGTCCCCAGCGAGTGAAGCCGACCCCGGCGCACAGGAAGAAGGGCGGGCACCGGGAGTCCGGTGCCCGCCCTGTTGTGGCGGTCGTGCTGTGGCGGGCTGATCTACCCCAGCGGAGAGCGACTCACTTGTTGGTGTAGATGACGAACTGGTCCTTGTCGGGAGCGAAGCCGGAGGGACTGCCGTCGGGGTTGGCGATGGTGTTCGTGTTCTCGTACTTGTACATGTACTCGCGGCCCTGGCCCTGCTTGTCGCTCCAGGTCTGGTTGGCGCCGGTGCCGCCGCGTTCGGCCTTGTTCCACGACCAGCTCTGCTCCAGGGAGGCATCGGCGGCGTAGACGTCGCCGTTGGAGAGCTGGGCCATCAGCCGTTCGCGGGTCAGGTTCGGGCCGACGGCCTTGGCGGCGCGCTCGAACACCAGGGCGCCGACGTAGCTGGCCTGGACGATGTGGTGGTTCAGACCCTTGTTGCCGCGGGCGTAGCGGTTCATGATCGCCATGAACTCGGTGCCCCAGAGCTTGTACGTCGTGTTGGTCCAGTACCGGCCGGCCGGGTGCTTGCCGAACAGCGAGCCGATGATCTCGCCGGCCATGTGGTTACCGGAGATGCCCTTCGGCGGGTAGTAGTTCTGCTGGGACGCCTCGACGAGGAACTTGGTGGTGGTGGCCGCGTTGATCACGTAGTGGATGACGTGGTCGGGGTTCGCGGCGCGCATCGCGAGGACCTGGCCGGACATGGAGGTCTCGGTGATGCCGACGTCGACCTTCTTGACCATCTTGGCGCCGGAGGCGTCGAGGATCCGCTGCACCTCGCTGCACGAGAGCTGCATCTCGGGGCTGGTCAGGCAGAGCAGGCCGTAGGTCTTGGGCTTGATGACGTTCTTCACCCAATGGGCGTTGGTCATCGCCTCGTGAACCATCGACATGTGGGTCGGGAACATGTACGGGTCCTGCCACTCGGTCTGGGAGTAGGCCCAGGTGCCGATGGCCGGAACCTTGTACTGCGCCAGGTCGGAGTGGATCGACGCGGACGCCCAGCTCGTGTAGCCCATGAACGCGAAGATCTTGTCCTGGCCGACGAGCTTCTTGATGCAGGCTTTCGAGCGGGAGACCTCGCCCGGGCCGTCGTCGCAGTCGACCAACGACAGCCGACGGCCGAGCACGCCGCCGCGGTCGTTGATCGAGGTGAAGGTGGCCTTGATGCCGGCCGCGATCGGCCCGATCAGCAGGTTGCCCAGGGCCATGCCGTACATGCCGACGGTGCCCATCTTGATCGAGTCCTTGGTGACGCCCGTGTCGGTGGCGCCGCCCCGTTGCGCCGCGACGCGATCGTTGGCCGCGCGCTCGGCAGCGGAGTCGATGCTCGTCAGCCCGCCGAGGGAGGCGCCGGCCGCGCCCTTGGCCGAGGTGTCCGAGGACGTCCCGGCCTTCTTCGCCGACGACTTGTTCGCGGCGGAGCCGGCCGACTCCACGGGCGCGGCCGCACCGGTGACGGGCGCCTGCCCCGCGGCGGCTTCGCCCGCGGCGTCCGAGACCGGTGCGGCAGCGGGGTCCGCGGCCGCGGAGTCGGTGCCGGCCGCGTCGACCGGCGCCCCGGCCGGGTCGGTGACGACGGCTTCGGACTGGGCGGCGTTCGCCGCCGTGGCGTCGCTGTCGCTGCTGCCGCCGCCGCAGGAGCTCAGCACGAGCGCTGCACTCAGCACGATCGGAGTCGCGGTGAGGAAGCGCCTGGAGTGGACTCGCACGTGGGTCTCCTCGAAGGTGTGGGGGGCCAGGGTCTGTTCGCCGCGCCGGTTGACCGGGACGTGAAACCGAGGCGTCGACATGCCCGGCTTGTGCCGTTCATGGTTCGGGAGTGAGACCGGGGTCACAATGGAGTCCGCTACGAACGGTGGCCCCTTGATTTGTAGGCCGCTCCAAGAGGAGGACGGGTGCTCGACGCCACCCCGCGCAGCCTGACCGCGGTTGCCGACGCGCTGATGGAGCGCGAGGAAGCGCTGGTCGCCGCCCAGGTGAAGGCGGTGCGCGAGTTCGCCGGGTACGACCGGATCCCGCTCCCGTCCCTCCGGAGCTCGGCCCGCCGCAACGTCCTGCGGGTCGTGTCGGTCCTGCGGGGGAGCCCGGACCTGCCGGCCGAGGCGGAGGAGACCGAGCGGCAGTCCGGCGGCCAGCGCGCGCTGCAGGGCATCCCGGCCGACGTCGTCGTCGGCGCCTACCGCGCGGTGATGGGCCTGCTGCGCGAGGAGTTCCTGACCACGGCGACGGAGCTGGCGATCCCCGCCGTCGACGTGCTCCACGCAACGCGCCTGCTCTGGGACCTGACGGACCGTTACTCGACCGAGGTCGTCGCCGAACGGCAGCAGATCGACATCGAGTTCGCCCGCCGCGACGAACAGGAGCGGCTCGCGTTCCTCCAGCGGCTGCTCACCGGCACCCTGCTGCCCGCCGAGGTCCTGGTCGGCGGCGTGGCCTACGGCCTGGTGCCCGACGCCGAGTACTGGGTCAGCCGCGGCCGGCACCCCGAGGAGCACCGGCACGCGTTGTCCCGCCGCCTGGAGTACTCGGGCGCGACGTCGAACTTCCGGCCGCTGATCGGATGGATCGACGGGGACGTCGTCGCCGTCACCGCCAAGCGGCCCACGGTGGAGTCCGACGGCGCCGTGCTGGCCGTCTCCGGCCCCGTCCCGCCCGCCGGGTTCCCCCAGGCCTTCGGCGAGGCGACGCGGCTGCTGAACGTCGCCGCCCGGTTCCAGCGGCAGGGCCTGGTCGACAACAACACGCTCTCGATCCGGATCGCGGTCGTCGAGGAGGGTGAGCTCTCCGAGGCGCTGCTCGCCCGGTACGCGACGCCGGTCCTGGCCACCGGCGCGACCGCCGGGATCGTCCTGTCGACGGTCCGCACGTTCCTCGCCTGCCGGCGGCACATCGCGGAGACGGCGGCGGCGCTGTCCGTCCACGTCAACACCGTCCGGTACCGGCTGGCCCGGTACGCCGAGCTGACCGGCGCGGACCTCGACGACACCGAGACCCTGATCGAGGTGTGGTGGGCGCTCGAATCCTGGGCGCTGCGGGAACAGACTCCCGGCGCGTAGACCGGCAGCCCGGCTTGGAGCCGCGTACAAGCCGGTGCACGGACCTTCGTCCGCCCGTCCATGGCGCGAGCGGGCGCGGTCACGGAGCATGAGCGGCTACACCCCCACTCCAGGGAGGTCCGCGGGTGATCGTGGGACTGGGCGGCGGCGTCGGCGCGTCGCGGTTCTGGCGGGCGCTGCTCGCCGAACTGAACGAACCGAGCGAGTTGACCGTCGTCGTCAACACCGCGGACGACCTCTGGGTGCACGGCCTGCGGGTCTGCCCTGACCTCGACACGACGCTCTACGCCCTCTCCGGGCGGCAGGACCTCGAACGCGGCTGGGGCGTGCAGGGAGAGTCCTGGCGGGTGATGGACGCGGTCCGCTCGCTCGGCGGAGACCCCTGGTTCCACCTCGGCGACCTGGACCTGGGGACGCACCTGCTCCGTACCGGGCTGCTGCGGGACGGTGTCGGTCTGGCCGAGGTGACGCGGCGCCTGGCGGTCGGCCTCGGCGTCGCGACGCCGGTGCTGCCGATGACCGAGGACGAGGTGACCTCCTACGTCCTCACCGCGGCCGGTGAGCTCCTGCACTTCCAGGAGTTTCACGTCGCGCGCCGCTCGCGCGACGACGTCCGCGCGATCTCGTACCGCAACGCCGACACCGCCGCCCCCGCCCCCGGCGTGCTGGAGGCGATCCTCACCGCCGACCTCGTCGTGATCGCGCCGAGCAACCCGCTCGCGAGCGTCGGGCCGATCCTCGCCCTGCCCGGCGTCCGGGAGGCGCTGCGTGCAAGCAAGGCCCCGGTCGTCGCCGTCACCCCGGTCGTCTCGGGAGTGCCGATCACCGCCCCGGGCGAGCAACATCGCGCGGACACGCGCGTCGGGCTGCTGCGCTCCGTCGGGCTCTCGCACACCGCGGCGGCGGCCGCGAGCCTGCTGCGCGACGTCGCCGACGTCTTCGTGCTCGACCGCGCCGACGAGATCGAGGCCGAGACGATCGCCGGCTTCGGGCTGGAGGTCCTGCTCGCCGACACCCTCGCCACCGAGCTCGCGGCCGGGGGGATCGACCTGCCGGCCGCGCGGGCGGTGCTGGAGCGAAGCTCCCCCTCCCGTGCCTCCGCCCGATCTGCTGCGGCCCCGACCCGGGAGCGCCCGTGAACCCGGGCCTGCGGCGCGCGCTGCGCCGGGCCCGGGACGGGGCGACCCTGAACGTTCCCGAGGTCACCGACCTGCTCGGTGCCCGCGGCGAGGCGTTGGCGGACCTGACGGCCACGGCCGCCCGGGTCCGCGACGCGGGCCTCGTGGCCGCGGGCCGGCCGGGCGTCGTCACCTACTCGCCGAAGGTCTTCGTGCCGGTGACCCGGCTGTGCCGCGACCGCTGCCACTACTGCACCTTCACCGTGACGCCGGGTCAGTTGCGCCGCGCGGGCGTGGATCCGTATCTCTCCGTCGACGAGGTGCTCGACCTCTGCCGCCGCGGCGCGGAACTCGGTTGCACCGAGGCCCTGTTCACGGTCGGCGACCGTCCCGAGGACCGCTGGCCGGTGGCGAAGCAGTGGCTGACCGAGGCCGGGTACGACTCGACGCTGGACTACCTGCGCGCCCTCGCGATCCGCGTGCTGGAGGAGACCGGCCTGCTGCCGCACCTCAACCCCGGCGTGATGACGTGGGAGGAGATCGCGCGCGTCAAGCCGGTCTCGCCGTCGATGGGGATGATGCTCGAGACGACCTCGACGCGGTTGTTTCACTCGCCCGGCGGCGCCCACCACGGCTCGCCCGACAAGGACCCGGCGGTTCGGTTACGGGTCCTGGAGGACGCGGGCCGCCTCAACGTCCCGTTCACGACCGGGCTGCTCATCGGCATCGGCGAGACGCCGTTGGAGCGAGCCGAGTCACTGTTCGCGCTCCGGCGCGTGGCCCGGGCGTACGGGCACGTGCAGGAAATTCTCGTCCAGAACTTCCGCGCGAAGCCGGACACCGCGATGCGGTCCGTACCGGACGTCGGCTTCGAGGAGTACCTGGCCGCGGTTGCCACGGCACGGGTCGTGCTCGGGCCGCGCATGCGCATCCAGGCTCCGCCGAACCTCTCCGCGCCCGACGAGCTCGCCGCGCTGCTCGGCGCCGGTGTCGACGACTGGGGCGGGGTCTCGCCGCTGACGCCCGATCACGTCAACCCCGAGCGGCCCTGGCCAGCGCGCGACGTCCTGGCGGCGGCCACCGCGGAGGCGGGCTTCACCCTGACGCCGCGCCTCACCGTCCACCCCGAGTACGTGCGCGCGGGAGAGCCGTGGATCGACCCCCGCGTCGCCCCGCACGTGGAGGCGCTCGCCGACGCCACCGGTCTCGTCCGCCCCGGCGTACGGCCGGTCGGTCGGCCGTGGCAGGAGCCCGAGCGGCTGACCGAAACCGGTCGGGTCGACCTCCACGCTGCGATCGACACCGAGGGTCGGCGCACCGAGACCCGCTCGGACTTCGACGCCGCCTACGGCGACTGGGAGGCAGTTCGCGAGGACGCCCGGCGCATCGGCAGTGCCCCGGCGCGCCTCGACGGCGACGTCGCCGCCGCGTTGCGGGCAGCCGAGCGGTCACCAGCTGATCTGACGGATGCTCAGGCGTTGGCGCTCATGACCTGCGACGGCCCGGCGCTCGAGGCGCTGGCCGCCCTCGCCGACGCGATCCGGGCCGACGTCAACGGGCCCGAGGTCACCTACGTCGTCAACCGGAACATCAACTTCACCAACGTCTGCTACACCGGCTGCCGGTTCTGCGCGTTCGCCCAGCGGCGCACCGACGCCGACGCGTACTCGCTCTCGGTCGAACAGGTCGCCGACCGCGCGGCCGAGGCGTGGGAGGTCGGCGCGACCGAGGTCTGCATGCAGGGCGGGATCGACCCGGAGCTCTCGGGCACCGCGTACTTCGACCTGGTGCGCGCCGTGAAGCGCCGCGTCCCCCGCATGCACGTGCACGCCTTCAGCCCGATGGAGGTCGTCAACGGGGCGACGAAGGCCGGGATGTCGATCCGGGAGTGGCTGACCGCCGCCCGCGCGGCCGGCCTCGACACCATCCCGGGCACGGCGGCGGAGATCCTCGACGACGAGGTCCGCTGGGTGCTGACCAAGGGCAAGCTCCCGACGGCCGCGTGGATCGACGTCGTCACGACGGCGCACGAGCTGAACATCCGCTCGAGCGCCACGATGATGTACGGCCACGTCGACACCCCGGCCCACTGGGTCGCGCACCTCAAGCTGCTCGCGCGGCTCCAGGACGAGACCGGCGGCTTCACCGAGTTCGTCCCGCTGCCGTTCGTCCACACGAGCGCGCCGCTCTACCTCGCCGGCGTCGCCCGGCCGGGCCCGACCGCGCGCGACAACCTCGCCGTCCACGCGATGGCCCGGCTGTTGCTCCACGGGCGGATCGACAACATCCAGACGTCGTGGGTGAAGCTCGGCGTCGAGGGCACGCGGGCGACCTTGCGCGCCGGCGTCAACGACCTCGGCGGGACGCTGATGGAGGAGACCATCTCCCGCATGGCGGGCTCCGAGCACGGGTCCCGCCGGTCACCGCAGGAGCTGGACGAGATCGCGGCCGGCGTGGGCCGTCCGACCCGGCAGCGGACCACGACCTACGGTGCCGTCGACCCCGACCGTGTGGCGCTGGCCTACGCCGCGCGGGATCAGCGCACGAGCTCGAAGTCGTTGCCGTTGATCTCCTTGACCGCGGTCAGGTAGTCGCGCATGTAGCCGGGCCAGTTGGCCACGATCCGGCCGTTCTCGTTTCTGTACCAGGAGTCGCAGTCCACCCAGGCGGTGCCGGAGAACCGGCGCTGGAGGGCGGCGTCGGAGGCGGCCTCGACCTCGGGCTTCACCTCGATCGCGGCGGCGTTGCGGTCGCGGACGAGCTCGAGCGCCTGCCGGACGTAGGCCGCCTGCTGCTCGAGGTACCAGATGATCGAGCCGCCCGAGGTGTTCGTGTTCGGCCCGTAGAGGAGGAACATCGAGGGGAAGCCCGGCACGGTGATGCCCAGGTGCGCGTGGGCGCCCTCGGCCCAGACCTCGCGCAGGTCGAGCCCCTCCCGGCCGCGGATCTCCATCGGGAACATGAAGTCGTTGGTGGCGAACCCCGTTCCCCAGATGATGCAGTCCACCTCCACCACCCGCCCGTCCGCGGTGCGGACGCCGGTCTCGGTCAGCTCGGTGATCCGCTCGGTCACGAGGTCGACGTTCGGCCGGGTCAGCGCAGGCAGGAAGTGGCTGGAGAACAGCACGCGCTTGCAGCCGAAGGTGTAGTCCGGCCAGATCTTCCGGCGCAGCTCGGGGTCCTTCACCTTGCGCTTCATGAAGGCGGCGGAGCGGAGCCCGACGACCTTGCCCAAGGTCTTCGGGTGGCGGATCGCGGCCGTCAGGGACTCGGCGTACCAGTAGTAGAAGTTGCGCAGCAGGGGCTGGACGAACGGGACGTGCTCGATCGCCCACCGGACCGGGAACGGGTACGGCCGGTTACGTCGGGCCAGGAACCAGTTGCCGGTCCGCTGAAAGACGGTCAGGTGGCCGACCTTCGGCGCGATCTCGGGGACGAACTGCACGGCGCTCGCGCCCGACCCGATGACGGCCACGCGCTTGCCGGTCAGGTCGTAGCCGTGGTCCCAGCGGGCGGAGTGGAACTGCTTCCCGGTGAAGACGTCGCGGCCGGGCAGGTCGGGGATCACCGGCTGGTGCAGCTGGCCGGTCGCGATCACGAGCGCGTCCCCGACGTGCTCGGCGCCGTCCGCCGTCCGCACCGTCCACTTGCGGGCGTCACCGTCCCAGGTGCAGTCCTGGACGATCGAGTTGAACCGGATCAGCGGCTCGACGCCGAAGCTCCGGGTCACCTCCTGCAGGTAACGGAGGATCGCCGGTTGCGGGGAGCACAGGTGCGTCCAGTCGGTGCGCTGGGCGAACGAGAAGGAGTACAGCGGGCTCGGGACGTCGCAGGCGGCGCCCGGGTAGCTGTTGTGGAACCACGTCCCGCCGGGCTCCGGGGCGCTCTCGAGGAGGGTGATGTCCGAAAAGCCGTGTTTGCGCAGTTCGATGGCCATGGCGACCCCGCCGAAGCCGGCGCCGACGATGAGGATGCGAGGGCCGGGATCCGCTTGCGCCATGCGCCGGAGAGTAGTCGCAGGTGAGCCGATTACAGTGAGTCCTGCTGGACGAAATTTTCCGCGCGAGATCCCCGAGGAGCGCACCATGCTCGAGCCCCAGGTCGACGCCCCCGCCACCGAGGTGACCGACGAGGTCGTCGCCGAGGACCTGCTCGTCGAGGACGTCTCCATCGACGGCATGTGCGGTGTCTACTAAGGCGCCCAGCCCCATCGCCGGAGGGCCCTCGTTCGACCTCGACGCCGCCTGGGATCTCCACCCGCGGGTGGAGATCCGTCCGGAGCGATTCGGGGCCCTGCTCTACAGCTTCGACACCCGTCGGCTGTCGTTCCTGCGCAGCCGCGAGCTGCTTGCCGTCGTGCAGCAGCTGGGGAGGTCGGCCAGTGCCCGTGAGGCCTGCGCCGCGGCCGGCGTCGGCGAGGCCGAGCTGCCGACGTACCGCGCCGCCCTGGCGCGCCTGGCCGAGACCCAGATGATCACCGCCCGGGAGGGCTGATGACCGCGCCGACCTCGCCGCGTCCTCTGATCGAGGAGTTCGCCCTCGGACTCGAGTCCCCGATCTGCCTGACCTGGGAGCTCACGTACGCCTGCAACCTGGCGTGCGTCCACTGCCTGTCCAGCTCGGGCCGTCGCGACCCGCGCGAGCTCACCACCGCCCAGTGCATGGCGGTGATCGACGAGCTCGAGGCGATGAAGGTCTTCTACGTCAACGTCGGCGGCGGCGAGCCCACCGTCCGGCCGGACTTCTTCGAGCTGCTCGACTACGCGACGGCGCACAAGGTCGGCGTCAAGTTCTCGACGAACGGCTCGCGCATCACCCCCGCGGCGGCGCAGCGCATCGCGGCGAACGACTACCTCGACGTCCAGATCTCGCTCGACGGCGCGACCGCCGAGATCAACGACGCGGTCCGCGGCACCGGCTCGTTCGACACCGCGCTGCGGGCGCTCGACAACCTCGCGAAGGCGGGATTCTCGAACGCCAAGATCTCCGTCGTGATGACCCGTCAGAACGTCGGTCAGCTGGACGACTTCGCGGCGCTCGCCGAGCGGTACGGCGCGACGCTGCGGCTGACGCGGCTGCGTCCCTCGGGTCGCGGGGCGGACGTCTGGGACGACATGCACCTGTTCGCCGACCAGCAGCGCGCGCTCTACGACTGGCTGCTGGACCGCGGTGACAACGTCCTTACCGGCGACTCGTTCTTCCACCTCGCGGGGTACGGCTCGGCGCTGCCGGGGCTCAACCTGTGCGGGGCCGGGCGCGTGGTCTGCCTGATCGACCCGATCGGCGACGTCTACGCGTGCCCGTTCGCGATCCACCCCGAGTTCCTCGCCGGCAACGTCCTCGACCCGGGCGGCTTCGCCGGTGTGTGGCGGACGTCGGACCTGTTCGCCCACCTGCGCGAGCCGCAGACCGGCGGGGCGTGCGCGTCCTGCTCGGCGTACGACTCGTGCCGCGGCGGCTGCATGGCGGCGAAGTTCTTCACCGGTCTCCCGCTCGACGGACCGGACCCGGAGTGCGTCCGCGGCCACGGCGAGCACGCGCTCGCGACGGCGGACCGCACGGCCGCCCCGAAGTCGCCGGTGGACCACTCGAAGCCGGGCGGCCGCAAGCCCACCGGCCCCGTGCCCGTGACGATCGGGCCGCGGCCGGACTCGCTGACCGGCCTGACCACCCCGCCCGACCGCGCCTGCGACGCCAGCCCCCTGGCGGGCTTCGTTGCGGCTCGCTGACCTGACCTGGCCTCAGGTCGCCGGCCGGGCCGGCCCGGTGTTGCTGGCCGTCCCGCTCGGGGCGACCGAGCAGCACGGCCCGCACCTGCCGCACTCGGTGGACACCGACATCGCGGTGGCCCTCTGCGAGGGTCTCGCGGACCGGCGGGCGGACGTCGTCGTCGCGCCCCCGCTGTCGTTCGGCGCCAGCGGTGAGCACGCCGGGTTCCCGGGCACGCTCTCGATCGGCACGGAGGCGCTGACGCACGTCCTCGTCGAGCTGGCCCGCTCGGCCACCGACACCTTCGGCCGCGTCCTGTTCGTCTCGGGGCACGGCGGCAACGGCGAGGGCCTGCGGGCCGCCGTGGCACAGCTGCGGTCCGAAGGCCGGGACGTCCAGTTCTTCGAGCCCCGCTGGTCCGGCGACGCCCACGCCGGCCGGGCGGAGACGTCGCTGCTGCTCCACCTGGACCCGCGGCGGGTCCGGCTCGAGCTCGCCGAGCCCGGCAACACCGCCCCGCTGCCCGAGATCCTGCCGTTGCTGCGCGCCCGGGGCATCCGGGCCGCGAGCGCGAACGGGATCCTCGGCAACCCCGCCGGCGCGTCCGCCGAGGAGGGCCGGGTGCTGCTCGCCCGGTTGACGGACGACCTCGTCGCATTCGTGGAGCGGACGTCCGACGATGTGGCTGCTATCGCGACCACTTCGTCGGACGCAACGGCGGAAGAGGTGGCGGGATGAGCGCCGGACGGGTCGCGATCGTCACCGGGGCCGCGCGGGGGATCGGGGCCGCGACGGTGGCCGAGCTGGCGCGGCAGGGGTACTCGGTGCTCTGCGTCGACGCGGTGACCGACGACCCGGCGCTGGGATACCCGCTGGCGACGGTGGCGGACCTGGACGCGGTCGTGAAGCTGGCGAACGACTCCGGTGCGGGTGGCGCGGCGCCGTTCCCGGCGGACGTGCGGGACCTCGCACTGCTGGAGGCCGCGGTCGCCGACGCGGAGCGCCGGTGGGGCGGGATCGACGTCGCGATCGCGTGCGCCGGGGCCATGGGCGGCGGGGCGCCGCACTGGGAGACGTCGGTCGAGACCGAGCAGGTCGTGCTCGACGTCAACCTCGACGGCGTCCTGAACCTTGCCCGCGTGACGATCCCGGCCATGCTCAACCGGCCCGCGCCGCGGAGCGGGCGGTTCCTCGCCATCGCCTCCGCCGGCGCGACGCGGGGGCTGCCGAAGCTGGCCGCGTACTGCGCGGCGAAGGCCGGCATCACGGGGTTCATCCGGGCGCTCGCGGTCGAGCTCGGCGACTCCGGCATCACCGCGAACGCCGTCAGCCCGGGGTCGACGGACACCGCGATGCTCACCGAGTCGGCGCGGCTCTACGACCTGCCCGCGGCGGAGGAGTTCGCGGGGCAGGCCCCGCAGGACCGGCTGCTCCACCCGGACGAGGTCGCCGCCGTCGTGGCCTTCCTGGCGAGCCGGAAGTCCGGCGCGATGACGGGGGCGATCGTCCCCGTGGACGGCGGCCTCGGGCTGTGACCCGGTCGGGGGTGCCGGTCGGCACCCGCGTCGAGTTCGATCCGACGCTGCGTCAGATCGATGACGCGGTACTGGTCGGCGGTGTTCCGCGGCGGGTGCTGCGACTCGGGGCGGCGGGAGTCGCCGCCCTCGAGGAGTTGCGCGGCGGTGCGGTGCGCAGCGCGAACGGGGGAGCTCTCGCGTGCCGGCTGATCGACGCCGGGCTCGCGCATCCGCGACCGTTCCCCGTTGCGGGCGCGTCGGTGACGGTGCTGATCCCGGTCCACGGCCGGGCGGCGGCGCTGGAGAACTGCCTGCGGGCGCTGGGCGACGCGTATCCCGTCCTGGTCGTCGACGACGCCTCGCCCGATTCCGCCGCTATCGCGAGGGTCGCCGCGGGCTGCGGGGCGCGCCTGATCCGCCGGGAGGCCAACGGCGGTCCCGCGGCGGCGCGCAACACCGGCCTTGCGGCGATTCCGACCGAGTACGTCGCGTTCCTCGACAGCGACTGCGTCCCGTCGCCGGGCTGGATCGACGCCCTCGCCGGGCACCTGGCCGACCCCGCCGTCGCCGCCGTGGCGCCGCGCATCGTCGCCGCCCCCGGCGCCCCGGCCGGCGCCCGCGGGGCCCTCGACCTCGGGCCCCGCGTCGCGCGCGTCGCGCCCGGGACCCCGGTCTCCTACGTCCCCACCGCCGCCCTCCTCGCCCGCCGCGCGGCCCTGCTCGCCGTCGCCCCCACTGGAGATGACATCTCCACCGGATCGGCCGCATTCGTTGGAGATGACATCTCCACTGCAGCGGGCGGCGCGGTGTTCGACGAGCGGCTCCGGTACGGGGAGGACGTCGACCTGATCTGGCGGCTGGTCGAGGCCGGGTGGCGGGTGCGGTACGAGCCGACGGTGCGGGTGGAGCACACCGAGCCCGCGACCTGGCGGGGCGTGCTGGGGCGGCGGTTCCACTACGGGACGTCGGCGGGGCCGCTGAGCCGGCGGCATCCCGACGCGATGGCGCCGCTGATCCTGGAGCCGTGGACGGCGGCGGGGCTCGCGGCCCTGCTCGCGCGCCGGCCGGGGCTCGCGGCGGCGGCGTTCGGCGGCGCGCTGCTGGACGAGCGGCGCGTGCGGGCGGGGGCCGGGCTGCCGGTGAGCGGGACGGCCGGGGCGGTCGTGGACCGGACGGCCAAGACGGCCCGGGCGTCCGGCACGTACGCGACCCAGTTCCTCGGCCCGCTCCTGCTGGCCGGGCTGACGCGACGGCGGACGCGGTTCGCGTCCGTCGTGCTGCTCGCGGCGGGACCGGCGCACGCCTGGTGGGCGTCGCGGCCCCCGAACTACCGGGTGAGTTTCGTCGCAGGTCACGTGGCGGAGGACGTCGCGTACGGGGCAGGTGTGCTGGTCGGAGCGCTGCGGGCCCGGACGGGGCGGCCGCTGCTGCCGATTCGCGCCCGTCGCGGGGCCCGTGGGATTCTGGGGGGTCGCTCGGGAAAGGACGGCACGCATGGGCAACCCCTGGTTCGAGACGGTCGCTGAGGCGCAGCGGCGGGCCAAGCGGCGGCTGCCGCGGTCGGTGTACAAGGCACTGATCGCCGGGTCGGAGCGTGGTCTGACGCTGGAGGACAACCTCAAGGCGTTCGGCGAGCTCGGGTTCGCCCCGCACGTGGCGGGGGCGTCGGCCAAGCGTGAGCAGGGCGTGCGCGTTCTGGGTCAGGACATCTCGATGCCGGTGCTGATCTCCCCGACGGGTGTGCAGGCCGTGCACCCCGACGGTGAGGTGGCGGTGGCCCGGGCTGCGGCGGCGCGGGGGATCGCGATGGGGCTGTCCTCGTTCGCGTCCAAGCCGATCGAGGACGTCGTGGCGACCGGGGTCCCCACGTTCTTCCAGCTGTACTGGTCCGGGTCGCGGGAGGCGATGATCGCGCGGCTGGACCGCGCGCGGGCGGCCGGTGCGGTCGGGATCATCCTGACGCTGGACTGGTCCTTCTCCCACCAGCGTGACTGGGGTTCGCCCTCGATCCCGCAGTCGATCGACCTGAAGACCGCGGTGAAGTTCGCCCCCGAGGTGGCGATCCGTCCCCAGTGGCTGCTGGCGTTCGCGAAGACCGGCAAGCTGCCGGACCTGGGCGTGCCGAACGTGCGCCCGCGGGCCGAGCCGTCGCCGGGGTTCTTCGAGGCCTACGGCGAATGGATGATGACCCCGCCCCCGTCCTGGGAGGACGTGGCCTGGCTGCGCTCGCAGTGGGACGGGCCGTTCCTGCTCAAGGGCGTGTGCCGGGTCGATGACGCCAAGCGCGCGGTCGATGCCGGGGTCTCGGCGATCTCGGTGTCCAACCACGGTGGGAACAACCTCGACGGCACCCCCGCGGCGATCCGGGCCCTGCCC
The DNA here is from genome assembly GCF_000384115.1 of Sporichthya polymorpha DSM 43042. Taxonomy (NCBI): domain Bacteria; kingdom Bacillati; phylum Actinomycetota; class Actinomycetes; order Sporichthyales; family Sporichthyaceae; genus Sporichthya; species Sporichthya polymorpha. The sequence continues at coordinate 858,071 of NZ_KB913029.1, read as the reverse complement.
GCGGTCGCGGACGCCGTCGGCTCCCAGATCGAGGTCCTCTTCGACGGCGGCATCCGCCGCGGCTCGGACGTGGTCAAGGCCGTCGCCCTCGGCGCCCGTGCGGTCCTGATCGGCCGCGCCTACCTGTGGGGCCTCGCCGCCAACGGACAGGCCGGGGTCGAGAACGTCCTCGACATCCTCCGCGCCGGCATCGACTCCACCATGCTCGCCACCGGCAAGTCCGACGTCAGCGAGTTCTCCCGCTCCGACATCCTCATCCCCGACGGCTTCACCCGCACCCTCGGCGCGGAGTGACGGCTGATCAGCCGGCGGGGTTCTGGATGACGGTCACCCGACCGTCCCACGCGCCCCCGCCGGTGGTCTGCACGCTGCCGACGGGAAAGGCGAGGTTGCTCGGCATAGCAGTCGGGGCGGCCGCCGGTGGCGAGTAGGTCCGCCAGTGGCCCTTGTCCTGGATCGTGACGAGGTCGACCGTGTAGATCCCGGGCGGGAATCCCTGCGGGACGACGAACTTCAGCAGCCACCAACCGTCGGTGCGCGTGCCCTGGTGGAGCTTCGCCTCGTCCGCGTAGACCATCGGTGACGAGGAGCCGGGGTCCAGGTCGCGAAGAATGGCGCGCACTCCGGTCACTCCCTCGCCGGCGACGTCAGCGGCGCGCACGTACAGCTGGACCACCTGACTGCCTGGGAGGGTGTCGACCGAGGTGCGGTCGATCTTCATCGCCTTGGCCCACGCCGCGGTGGTCTCCTGGGTGCCGAGCACGGCGAACCGGCCGTTGGGGAGGAGATGGAAGCGTGGTTCGATCGGCTGACCGGGCATCGTTTGGTCGGTCCAGGACCGGTACTCGTCCTCACCGAACCAATAGTCGGGCGACCCGGCCTCGACCCGATCCTCGGTCAGGACGCCGAAGTTCCAGTCCCCGCCGAGGGAGCCCTTCGGGATGGTGAAGGTCCGCCGCCACGTGCCGTCCCGGCTGGTGCCGGAGATGCGCGTCAACGGCTGGCACTCCATCTGAAGCATCACGCCGTCGCCGGGCGCATACAGGCAACCGGTGACGTCCGCTGTGCCGGACAGGTCGTCGGTGACGCGAGCGGTCATCGTCAACGAGGCCGACTTCGAGCGGACGTCGAAGGAGCGCGCGTTCAGTCCGGCGCTACGAACGATGGGGTTCTGAAGATCAGGATTGCGGTCGACCACGCGGAGGGTCTCCGGTCGGCTCGCGAACGCCGATCGGCCGATCCGGTCGCTCAGGGACAGCTCGAGCGAGTAATTGCCCGCCGCCCAGTAGCGGGGCACGGTGGCGAGTGCCTGCCACACGCCGTCACGGATCGTGCCGGACACCAGGTGCGCGCCACGGAATCGCAGACCCGGCGCGCCCGGGGCGCGGAAATCCTGGGCGAACAGCTGAACGGCGTTGAGCGACCCGACGCCGGTGTCGTCGATGATGCGCATCCGCGCAGTCACCTCGGCATCCTTCGCGGTCACGTCGACCGACGACGGGGACAGCGTGATCCAGTCCGCCGATGGAGCTGTGCGGTCGTAGACGCACGCCTTCTGGGTGTCGGTGGCTCCGACGGTGCACCAGTTGGTGCCGGTGCCGCCGTCGAGGGTGTCGCGGCCGGACTGACCGTCCAGGTCGTCGTTGCCGGCGCCACCGAGCACGAGGTCGCCGCCGTTTCCTCCGGTGACGGTGTCATTGCCGGGCCCACCGTCGAGCCGGTCGGTCCCGCCGCCTCCCTCGACGCGGTCCCGTCCGCCGCCGCCGAGACCGCAGATCACGTCGCGGCCGGGCGTGCCCTTGAGAACGTCGTCGCCGGAGGTCCCCACGACCGTGCAGCGGTTGCCGGCCGCGCTGAAGACGCCGGCGGATGCAGGGATCGGCGCGGTCAGCGTCGTCAACAGGGCCAGGGGCGCGACGATGGCGAGGCGGCGAAGAAGTCGACGGGCGTGCGGCAGCGGGCGGAGACAGTCCACGACCCCAGGGGACCCGTTCCGGCGGCCCGCGGTGGCGTAACGACCTGGGGCGGGACCTTCGGCGACCAAGTCCGGCCGAAAGTCCTACTGCCTGCCGCCAGGGGGTTGCGACGATCGAACAGACGTACTATTATTCGAACATATGTTCGAGCAGCTGATCGAATCGGACGAGGTCGACGCGATCGACCTCGCTGAGCTGCGCGCGGGTCTGTGGCACGTGCCGGACGACGAACCGCCCGCGGAGCATGTGGAGGCCACGCTGGCGCGGGTGCTCGCGGAGGCGGACGCGCGGGAGTGGGACGAGGTCCCGGACGAGGTGTTCGCGTCGGGCCCGCCGCGCGAGGACGTGTTCTCGGTCGCCGATGAGGAGCTGTGGCGGGAGCGGGAGGCGACCGCGTTCGCGTTGTGGGAGCAGGAGTACGCCACCACCGACGGGATGCTCCAGCGCATCGTCCGCTCGCGGGCCGATGCGGCGCGGTGCAACGGCTCGGAGTTGCGGGGGATGGCGGAGTTCGCGATGCAGCGGGCGCAGGAGGCCGCGGTTGCGGTCGCGCAGGCCGCGGCCGAGGGCGCCACCCGTGAGGAGCTCGAAGCGGTGATCGAGGCCGCGGAGTCCTCCGCCGCGGCCGAGCTCGGGGTGGTGTTGCACCTGTCTCCGGCCGCGGCCCGTGCGCGCAGTGATTTCGCCTCGGGGTTGTTGCGGCGCCTGCCTGAGACCTTGAAGGCCCTGGAGGCCGGGGTTCTCACCGAACGGGCGGCGAAGGTCTTGTGGGAGGAGACCCGGGACCTGAATGTCGCCGATGCGGCGCGGGTCGAGCGGGACTGCCTGGACAAGGCCAAGAGCCTGACCCCGGCCTCGTTCGGGCGCCGGGTGCGTAAGCGGGTGGAGGAACTCGACCCCGCCGCCGCGCGTAAGCGCCATGAGCGGGCCCGCACCGAACGCCGGGTCTCGATGAGTCCGGCCGGGGACGGGATGGCGTGGATCTCCCTGTTGCTGCCGGCCGAGGAGGCCATGGCGGTCTACGGGGTGATCGATGCCGCCGCCCGCCTGAAGGTCCCCGGCGACCCGAGGACCCTGGATCAGCGCAAGGCCGACGCCGCGGTCGACCTGATCACCCGCCCCGGCAACCAGGACCCCCGCGTCGGCTACGTCGTGCACATGCACGGGAGCACGCCGCCCACCCCCGAACCCACGCACTCCGCCGCGGACCCCACCGGCGGCGGCGCGGACGCCGCGCACCCCACCGGCGGCGGCGTGGACGCCGTGGACGCCGCGGACGAGGGGTTCGTGCAGGTGCAGGGTGGGGAGCGGATCCCGGCGGCGCGGGCGCGGGAGAAGGCGGACCTGACGGTGTATCACCCGTCGGTGCCGGTGGACATCGCCGCGCTGCTCGAGGACTACAACTCCCGCGCCGATGTGTACCGGCCCCCCGCGAGGCTCAAGCGGGCGGTCCGGGCGCGGGACCGGCACTGCCGGTTCCCCGGGTGCCGGGTCCCGGCCGACCGGTGCGAACTGGACCACACCATCGCCTTCGAGATCGGCGGCCGGACGGTCTATTTCAATCTGTCCGCGTTGTGCAAGTTCCACCATCGGATCAAACACATGCCGGGATGGACGTGCTCGCAGGACGAGCACGGGGTCCTGACCTGGACCACCCCCACCGGGCAAGTGTTCATCACCCGACCACCCCCACCGGTCGGGGACGAACCCCCCGACTTCGAACAACCCGCCCCCACACCCTGGGCCCGGGCTGCTTCGACCCGGGCGACCGCGACACCGGCACCCGGACCCGACGACGAACCGCCCTTCTGAGGACAACCATGCCGCGGTCTCGCGCGTCTGCTGAGTGGATGCCGACCGTAGCGGCGGGCGGGGACATGGGGGCGGGGGGATGACGGACTTGAGTGCCGACGTGGGTGGTTCTGATCTGAGGTCAGAGGGCAGGGGAGTTCAGGACCTTGGTCCCTGGGCCCGCACCCCGCGTCCGCGATCTCCTAGGGACATGACGACGACCCTCGCCCCGGCACCCGAGTCCGCGGGCTCGGCGGCCCCGTTGCGACGGACGAGTGCGGACTTCCTCTCCGAGGCCGCTCGTGCCGCCCGAGTGGATCGCGTCCGCGCCCGGGAGGCCCGGGCGATGGCGGCGGCGTGCGAGCACCGTGCGCGCCGGGTGCCGGGTCAGTCCGCGATGTACCAGCGCGAGGCGATCCGGCTGCGCCGCGAGGCGGCCGCTCTTGAGATCGACGCTGCCCTCCACGACGAAGCCATCGCCGCGGTGTGGCAGTTGATCGATGCCGGGGATGTCCGGGCGGCACACTGACGATCCGTCAGCGGTATCCCACCTACTGGCTGAAGGACCCGTGTCGCCCGGCACCCCCGGCGAACCGAGACGCACCCGCCACGCTCTCGCCGCTCTGCAAAACGGCCAGCCCGCCCCGCGCCTCGTTCTCGAGCGCCGCCGCGGCGTCCAGCCCGTCCTGCGCGTACGTCGACGCCCGGTCGGCCAGCACGCACGTCTGCGGGAACTCGGCGATCTGGCGCGCGAGCTCGACCGCCGCGGCCAGCGTCTGCCCGGACGGGACGACCCGGTTCGCCAGCCCCATCGCCAACGCCTCGTCCGCGCCGACGGGCCGACCGGTGAGGATCAGGTCCAGCGCCCGGCTCTGGCCGATCAGCCGCGGCAGGCGCACCGTTCCGCCGTCGATCAGCGGCACACCCCACCGCCGGCAGAAGACGCCGAACACCGCGTCCTGCGCGATCACGCGCAGGTCGCACCACGCCGCGAGCTCCAGGCCGCCCGCCACGGCGTGCCCCTCGACCGCGGCGATCGTCGGCTTCGGCGGCACGTCCCGGCTCGGCCCCATCGGACCCGGCTGCCCCGGCCCCAACTCCGTCAGGTCCTCGCGGTCCAGCCCCGCCGCCGCGAAGGCGGCGAGGTCGTACCCGGCGCAGAAGGCGCCGCCGCGGCCGGTGAGCACCGCCGTCCGCACCGCGTCGTTCGCCGCCACCCACGCGAACGCCGCGCGCAGCTCCTCGGCGGTCTGCGGGTTCACCGCGTTCCGCACCTCCGGGCGGTTGATCGCCACGATCGCGACCGGCCCCTCGACGTCGAGCTGCACGTTGGCCAGCGCCGGCGTGGCGCCGTTCTCGCGGGACGCATCCATGCCCCGCATCGTGTCACCGCCCGGCCTGCGGGTAGTGCCTCCCACACCTCAGCACGTGAACGAAGGGGTACCACCTTGGAGCGACGGGAGCAGCGCAGCCGGTCGAGCGAGCGGTCCGGCCGGACCCGCGACAACGTGACGGTCTTCGAATGGGACGGATCCACGGACCCGCGTGCGACCGTCCGTCCGCCGCGCGCCGGCACGAAGCCGCCGGCCCCGAAGAACTGACCGGGCGCAGAACGCGTCAGCCCCGCTTGCTCCAGTTGTGCACGAGGTAGGAGACGACGAGCACCAGAACGGCCAGGAGAATGAGAATCCTCATGCTGGATGTGTACCGCAGCGACGGCCGCGTGCTCACGAATCCGCGAAATCGATCGGCGCCGCGGGGGATCGACGCGCAGGCAAGGCTGCCCTAAGCTCGGCCGCGGACGCCCGCCGTCGCACGCCCCAGCCCCCTGCTGCCCCGGGATCCGTCATGCGCCGAACGACCGCGCTTGCCTCCGCGCTCGCCCTGACCCTCGCGCTCGCCCTTCCCGCGTGCAGCGGGGACGACGAGGATCACCACGACGGCGCCTCACTGGCCGCGTCGGGCGACGGCACGGACCGCACGTACTACATCGCGGCCGACCCGGTGAACTGGAACTACGTGCCGGACGGCAAGAACCTGATCACCGGCCGGGCGTTCACCGCCGACGAGCGTGTCTTCACCGCGGCCGGCGACGGACTGATCGGCCCGACGTTCCGCAAGTGTCTGTACCGCGGCTACGCGGACGCGAGCTTCAAGGCTCCGCAGCAGCGCCCGGAGTCGGAGGCCTACCTCGGCTACCTGGGCCCGGTGATCCGCGCCGAAGTGGGCGACACGATCACGGTGGTGTTCCGCAACAACTGCTCGTTCCCGACGTCGGTCCACCCGCACGGCGTCCTGTACGAGAAGGCACACGAGGGAGCCGGTTACGCCGACGGGACGTCGGGCGACGACCGGGCTGACGACTCCGTTCAGCCGGGTGGCGAGCACACCTACCGCTGGCTCGTTCCCGAGCGCGCGGGCCCCGGTCCCATGGACGGCAGCTCCGCCGTCTGGATGTACCACGGGCACCAGGACGAGGTCGGTGACGTCTACGCCGGGCTCAACGGCTTCCTCGTCGTCACCGCCGCGGGCAAGGCCCGGGACGACGGGACGCCGAGCGACGTCGACCGCGAGGTCTTCTCGATGTTCCTCGTGACCGACGAGAACGCCTCGCCGCTGCTGCGGGAGAACCTTCGGCGCGTTCAGGGCGAGCGGCTGCCCCTCGACGACGAGGGCTTCGTCGAGTCCAACCTCAAGCACACGATCAACGGCTACCTCTACGGCAACGGCCCCGTGGTCACGATGAAGCGCGGCGAGCGTGTGCGCTGGTACTTGATGGCCATGGGAACCGAGGTCGACCTCCACACCCCCCACTGGCACGGCCACACCGCCGTCGTGAACGGGATGCGCACCGACGTCACCAACCTGCTGCCGGCCTCGATGCTGGCCGCCGATCTGGTCCCCGACGTCCCCGGGACGTGGCTGTTCCACTGCCACGTCGCAGACCACATCACCGCCGGGATGCAGTCCCTCTACCGCGTCGAGGCGTGAGCGACGGCCCAGCAGGAGCAGCACGGCGCCGGCCGCCATCAACGAGAGCCCGACGCCGATCCGACCGGCCGGCGTGGTCAGGACCGCCAGCCGGAGAAACGGCCAGCCCGCGTAGGGGACGACGACGTGCACCTCGGCGAATCGCGTCCGGGAGACGTCGAGGGTCCAGGGGTCGGGTTCGAGATTCCGATCGCCCTTCGTCCGAGCCGTCAGCTGACCATCCGTCAGCTTGAGCTCGATGATCCGGTGCGCCACCGGGTGGTTACCCGGCGGCTCCCACGGCGCCGGTGGGACGAACATGACGACGTCGCCGACCGCCAGGCTCCGAGCGCTGGTCTCCACCGCGATCGCCAGGTCCCCGCGGTCCGCGTGCCCCGCCATCGACCCCGACAGCACCGGCTGCACCGCCACCCGGCCCGAGAGCATCGCGACCGCCAGCAGGATCAGCAGAATCGCCACCAGGTCCGCGACCACCCGCCCGGTCGCCCGCAGCACCCGGCTCATCCGTTGGTCCGGTTCGCGCCGCCGCCGATCGGAGTGATCGCGAACGAGTTGGCCGCCATGGTGACGTTGAGAGCGAGGCCGAGGATCCCGGTGGCCTGCACCGCGACGTACCGCGTCGCACCTGCCGGCAGGCTCGCGGCGAGCGTCTTGGTTCCGGGTGCGTTTCCGAGATCAAGGCGGGTCCCGGAGCAATTGATCCCCGAACCGAAGGGCACCGTGCAGGTGTAGACCTTCACCGATCCGAGGTTCAGGCCCGTCGACGCGACGTGCGCCTCGATCGTCTCCGGAACCGTTCCGGTGTTGGTGACGGAGAACTGATCCGTCGCCAGCCCCAGCAAGCTGAGCACGACGGACCAGTTGTAGCCGCCCCCGCTCGTGTTCGACCCGCTCAGCGAGTAGCCGAGCTTGGCCGAGGCGAGCGAGGCGTTCCGGTTCCCGGTCCCGTGCCAGGCGCCCCAGGCGCCGGGGGAGACCAGCGAGAGCACCGCCGCCGCGGCCACCCAGAAGGTGGCGCGCGGCTTCATGCTCAGCCGTTCGTACGGTCGGCGCCGCCACCGTTGTTCGCGGTGCCGGTGAACGCCAGCGTCAGGGTCGAGTTCTGGTTCTGATAGGTCGTCTGGTCCGCGGACGCGCTGAACACCACCCGCACCAGCAGGTGCTTGCTCGCGCCGGCGTTGATCGTCCCGAGGTTCGAGAGCGACCCGAACGCGGCCGGCGTACCGCTGGTGCCGAGGTGGTTCGTGCTGGTGCCGGTGCAGTTCGTCGACCCCGCGGCGAAGGCGACGTCGCAGGAGGAGATCCAGGCGGTCAGCGCACCCGGCAGGGTCGCGGTCCCGGACAGGGTGCCGGCGAACTCCTGCGGCACGCTGCCGGTGTTCGTGACCGTCACCCAGCGGTGGAAGTAGTCCCCGGGCAGCAAGTTGGTGATGCCGGTGGTCCAGGTGGCCTGACCGGTGCCGGCGTCGGCGACGTTGACGGTCACCGTCGCCGAACTGACCGACTGGGTCAGGCTGCCGGTGGACTGCCAGGCGGCCCAGGTGCCCGACGCGGTGATCACCGCGCCGACGGCGAGGAGCAGGGCGGCCGCACGGCGCCGCCGGGGGCGGCGGGGGGTGGTCGGCTCGGTCATGGCGGGTCCTCTCGGCACCTGGTCAGGTCCTTCACGGCCCTCATCGACCGGCCCGCGACCAAGCTGAGGTTCCGGCTCTCGCCAGCTCGGCAAACGCATGCCCATTGGACGGTTCGCTTAAGGTTTTTGTCCGATCCGACAGGTTTGAGTCGAGCTCAGCTAACCCATAGCGCCTATGCGACTACAGAAAGTAGTCGCTTTTTCGCGTTGGAGCCCCCCACTCCCGGCCTGCGTCCCGAAAGCACGCCGGGCCCAGGTGACAGCGCGTGTCGATTCGAGAGCTTGCTCCGCCCTGCGCGGAGTCGAAGGGAAACACGACAGATGGGAATGCACTCCAAGCCTTCGCGAGCGGCCCTGGTCGCCAAGACCGGGGCGTGCTCGGGCGCTGCTCTGTTGCTGAGCGCGTCCGGCATCCTGCTCGCTCCGCCGGCGGGCGCCGACGGCACACCTCCGGGTGAGGCCGCGACGACCTCCACGCCGACGAAGGCCAAGAAGAAGTCGGTCAAGCAGGCCGACCGGCCGGCGGACGTCAACTCCGCCGGTGACCCGGCCGAGGACCCCGAGGTCGAGGGCGCCGACGCCCCGACCGACGACCCGACGGTCACCGTTCCCCGCGACCGCAACGTCAACGGGGTCGTCAACGTCGCCGACCTGAACGTCCAGGTCGTCGGGCAGGTCTGCAACAACTTCGTGCCGGTCAACGTCCTCGGCGGACAGGGCGCCGGGGAGGCGGTCACGGGCGGCCTCGCGCTCCTCGGCGACGCGGCCGGGGCGAACGCCGAGAACCTCAAGGCCTGCGAGCAGGCCGTCGACCAGAGCATCGGCGCGGGCGGCGACGACGCTGATGACACCGACGGCACCGACGGCGGGGCCGTCGCGGGCGGGACCGAGAACGTCAACGGCCTCGTCAACGTCACCGACAACAACATCCACGTGCCGGTGCAGGCCTGCAACAACTACGTGCCGGTCAACGTGCTCGGTGGGCAGGGCAGCGGAGAGAACGCGAGCCTCGCGGGGGCGCTCGGGATCCTCGGCGGTGCGCCGGCGGCCGAGTCGACCGCCGAGAGCTCGAAGTCCTGCGACCAGGACGCGGGGCAGCACGACCGCGACGGGGCCGGCGGCGACCGCAACACCAACGGCCTGATCAACGTCACCGACAACAACATCCACGTCCCGCTGCAGGGCTGCAACAACTACGTGCCGGTGAACGTCCTGGGCGGCCAGGGCAGTGGCGAGTCCGTCACCGGCGCCGGCGCGTTCGACCTCGGGGGTCTGCTCGGGGAGGACGACGACCCCGCGACGGCGAACGCCGACGCGAGCAACTCCAAGTCCTGCGACCAGGACGCGGACCAGCAGGACGACGACTGATCAGTTCGGCGAACGAGCCCTGCTGACGGGCGGGGCTCGAAGACAAAGCAGCTGCACGGAACGGCGCCGGGGGCCCCCGGCGCCGTTCGCCGTCTCCGGGGCGGCGAGTTGCGTCGGGCCTGCGCTACCGCTAATGATAATCGTTATCAATAAGTGGAGGGAGTGCGCCATGTCGGCAGCGGGGTACACGGTCGTCGTCTGTCAGTCCGACGGGTGCCGCAGCGGTTTGGGGCTGATGCCCGCCCTGCGCGCACTCGTCCGCGCCACCCCGCACGCGGTGCTGGTCTCCTCCGGCTGCACGGTCGGGACCCTCACCTGCCGATCCCGCGTCCCCGGGCCGGTCGTCCTCGTGCAGCCCTGCGACGAGCAGCGGCGTCCCGTCGGCCCGGCCGTCCACGTCGGCCCGCTGCGCACGCGCAGCGACGTCGCCGACCTGATCGCCTGGCTCCGCACCGGGGACCTCGACCCCGCCGACCTGCCCTGGTGGCTCCGGCTGAACGTCGGCCTCGACGCCGCCCGCCGGGCCGCGCTGCACAACTGACCCGGACCGACCCTGCGAACCCACCCCCAAGAGAGGCCGCTCATGGTTCCCCTCGTCGTCGTCTCCTCGATCGACCCCGTCATGCCGCAGGTGCTCGCGAGCGGGCTGCTCTGCGACGTCCCCGACCTCACGGTGATCCGCCACGAGATCTCCGCCGTCGAGCACCGGTTGCGCCGGGTGGTCACGCGCGCCGACCGGGTCGAGGAGGACGTCGACGTCGAGCTCGAGCACACCTGCCTGTCCTGCGCGCTGCGCGCGGACATCGTGCCGACGGTGGTCCGGGTCGCGGCGCAGCAGCCGGCGGCGATCGCCCTCGTGCTGCCCGTCACCGCCGACCCGGTGCCGGCCGTGCACGCCCTGGCCCGGCTGCGCGGGGACGGCGTCCGGGTGCGCGCGACGGTCGCGGCCGTGGACGCCCACCGCTTCGAGTGGGACCTGCTCGGCAACGACCTCCTCGCCGAGCGGGACCTCGCGTTCACGCCCGAGGACCGGCGCTCGGTCGGGGAGGCGCTCGCCCGCCAGGTGGAGAGCGCGGACGTGCTCGCCCTTGACGGCGACCTCGGCCGCCGCGCATCGGTGCTGCTCGACCATCTCGTCGGCGGCGAGCCCCGCCGGGTCGGCCTGCTCGACCTGCAGCCCGCCGACGTCCTCGACCCCGCGACGCCGTTCTCCTGGATCGGGCGCGGCGACCCGGCCCGCGCGCGCCCGACCGGCGCCGCCGCCGATTGTGGGATCTGGACCGTCGACCTCCAGTCCTGGCGTCCCTTCCACCCGCACCGGCTCCGCGAGCAACTCGAACGCCTCGGCACCGGCCCGCTCCGCGCCCGCGGCTACTTCTGGCTGCCCACCCGCTCCGGGATGCGGTTCGTCTGGGACGGCGTCGGAGGGCAGCTCTCCGTCGGTGACGTCGGCTCCTGGGCCGGTCCGCCCTCCACCCGGCTGGTCATCACCGGCACCGAGCGCGACCCCGACGACCTCCGCGACGCCTTCGACACCGCCCTGATGACCGAGACCGAGCTCGTCGACGGCGGGGACGGCTGGCGCGACCGCGAGGACGGCTGGGACGAGTGGCTCGGGCGCTGATCCGGCGTCAGCCGGGTGCTCATCCGGTGACGGGGAGGATGTGCGCCGAGACGATCCGGCCGTCGCCGAGCTCCAGCACCCCGAGGGTCCCGTGCGGCTGGCGGCGCTTGTCGGTGGGGGAGCCGGGGTTGAAGATGCGCAGTCCGTCCTCGGTGAGGTCCATCGGGATGTGGGAGTGCCCGTAGACGACGAGGTCCGCCTCCGGGAAGCGGCGCCGCATCCGGCGGACGCGTCCCGCGGCGGCGCCGGCGTCGTGGATCATCGCGACGCGCACGCCCGCGAGCTCCAGCTCGAGCGTCTCCGGGGCGCCCCAGGCCGCGACGTCCGGGCCGTCGTTGTTGCCGAGAACGACCGAGACCGGCGCGTAGGCGGACAGCTCGTCCAGGACGTCGGCGGTGCAGACGTCGCCCGCGTGCAGGATCCGGTCGGCGCTGCGCAGTCGGTCGGCCACGCGCGGTGGACAGCTCTTCCAGAACCGCGGCGCGTGGGTGTCGGAGAGGACGACGATCCGCACCGGTCCAGTGTGTCCGGTCAAGGTGTCCCCGTGGGCCCTGCCCCTGCTCGCAGCGCCCGCAAGTAGGTTGGCTCGGCAGGACCTTCCCGAGGATGCGGAGGATTGATGGCCGAGGGCGCCCTGATCGGTGTGGTCAGCCACGCGGGACACGGGGAGACCCGTGTCGCCGCCACCCCGGCGACCGTCAAGCAGCTGATCGGGCTCGGCTACCGCGTGCTGCTGGAGTCCGGCGCCGGCGCGCTGGCCGGCTTTCCCGACGACGCCTACCGGGCAGCCGGGGCCGAGGTCGGCGACACCAAGGCGGCCTGGGGCGCGGACGTCGTGTTCGCGGTGCGCGCGCCCGAGACCGAGGAACTCGCGCTGATCCGCGACGGCGCGACGCTGATCTCGATCCTTGCGCCCGGCCTCAACCCCGACCTGGTCTCCGCGCTCGCGGCCCGGCCCATCACGGCGCTGGCGCTGGACGCGGTGCCCCGCATCTCGCGCGCCCAGTCGATGGACGTGCTCTCCTCCATGGCGAACATCGCCGGGTATCGCGCCGTCGTCGAGGCCGCGCACGTGTTCGGTCGGTTCTTCACCGGGCAGGTGACCGCGGCCGGCAAGGTGCCTCCGGCCAAGGTCCTGGTGGCCGGGGCCGGCGTCGCGGGGCTCGCGGCGATCGGCGCCGCCTCGTCGATGGGGGCCATCGTCCGCGCCACCGACCCGCGGCCCGAGGTCGCGGACCAGGTCAAGTCCCTCGGCGGCGAGTACCTCGCGGTCGACGTCGAGATCGAGCAGAGCGGAACCGGCTACGCCACCGCCACGCCCGAGGAGTACAACCGCCGCGCCGCCGAGATCTACTCCGAGCAGGCGGCCGACGTCGACATCATCATCACCACCGCGCTGATCCCGGGCCGCCCGGCGCCGAAGCTGATCACCGCCGAGGACGTCGCATCGATGAAGTCCGGCAGCGTCATCGTCGACATGGCGGCCGCGCAGGGCGGCAACGTCGCCGGGACGAAGGCCGGCGAGGTCGTCGTCACCTCCAACGGCGTCACGATCATCGGCTACACCGACCTGCCGGGGCGGCTGCCGGCGCAGGCGTCGCAGCTCTACGGGCAGAACCTCGTCAACCTCATGAAGCTGCTGACGCCGGAGAAGAACGGGACGATCGTCCTCGACCTCGACGACGTCGTGCAGCGCGGCATCACCGTCGTGCGCGAGGGCGAGAACCTCTGGCCCCCGCCGCCGGTCCAGGTCTCGGCGGCCCCGGTGGCCAAGCCCGTGGCCGCGCCGGTCGCGAAGCCCGAGAAGAAGATGTCGGCCCGACTGCAGCTGGGGCTCGTCGCCATCGGCGCCGCGGCGCTCTTCCTGCTCAACGCCTTCGCGCCCGATCCGATCCCCGAGCACTTCACCGTGCTGACGCTCTCGGTCGTCGTCGGGTACTACGTCATCGGCAAGGTGCACCACGCGCTGCACACACCGCTGATGTCGGTCACCAACGCGATCTCCGGGATCATCGTCGTCGGCGCCCTGCTGCAGATCGCGCACGACGACACGACGATCCGGACGCTGTCGTTCCTCGCGATCCTGCTCGCGTCCATCAACGTCTTCGGCGGCTTCGCCGTGACCCGCCGCATGCTCGGCATGTTTTCCAAAGGCTGAGCCTCGAAGGGCTGAGGGGTATTCATGGACGCCGAATCCATCGCGCACGCCGCGTACATCGTCGCGGCCCTGCTGTTCATCCTGTCGCTCGCGGGCCTGTCCCGGCACGAGACGGCGCGTCAGGGAATTATCTACGGCATCGCCGGCATGGCCATCGCGCTCGCCGCGGTCATCGGCCTGGCGACCGAGGACATCGACGCCACCGGCGGCATCCTGATGGCGGTCGCCGTCGGCATCGGCGCCGTCATCGGGCTCTGGCGGGCGAAGGTCGTCGAGATGACCGGCATGCCCGAGCTGATCGCGCTGCTGCACAGCTTCGTCGGCCTCGCGGCCGTGCTCGTCGGCTGGAACGGCTACTACGAGGTCGAGGACGACCCGACCCAGACGCACTACACGGGTTCGCTGCTCGACATCCACCACGCCGAGGTGATGATCGGCGTCTTCATCGGCGCGGTCACGTTCACCGGCTCGGTCGTCGCGTACCTGAAGCTCTCGGCGAAGATCAAGTCCGCGCCGCTGATGCTGCCGGGCCGCAACTACCTCAACCTCGGCATGCTGGTCGCGTTCGCCGCGTGCACGGTCGCCTTCACGATCGAACCGAACCTCGGGCTGCTCATCGCGGTCACGGTGATCGCGCTCGTGCTCGGCATCCACCTCGTCGCGGCGATCGGCGGCGGCGACATGCCCGTCGTCGTCTCGATGCTGAACAGCTACTCGGGCTGGGCCGCGGCCGCCGCGGGCTTCCTGCTCTCGAACAACCTGCTGATCACGACCGGTGCGCTCGTCGGCTCCTCCGGTGCTTACCTGAGCTACATCATGTGCAAGGCGATGAACCGCTCGTTTATCTCCGTCATCGCCGGCGGGTTCGGCATGGAGGCCCCCTCCGGGGACGCGGGGGAGCAGGGCGAGCATCGCGAGATCAACGCCGACGGCGCGGCGGAGCTGCTCGCCGACGCGGAGTCGGTCATCATCACCCCCGGCTACGGCATGGCCACCGCGCAGGCGCAGTACGCCGTCGCGGAGCTGACGCGGAAGCTGCGCGAGCGCGGCATCGACGTCCGGTTCGGCATCCACCCCGTCGCCGGCCGGCTGCCCGGGCACATGAACGTGCTGCTCGCCGAGGCGAAGGTGCCCTACGACATCGTCCTGGAGATGGACGAGATCAACGACGACTTCCCGTCGACGTCGGTCGTCCTCGTCATCGGCGCCAACGACACCGTCAACCCGGCGGCGCTGGAGGACCCGGGCAGCCCGATCGCCGGCATGCCCGTTCTGCCGGTGTGGGAGTCCCGCCACGTCATCGTGTTCAAGCGCTCGATGGCGACGGGGTACGCGGGCGTGCAGAACCCCCTGTTCTTCAAGGAGAACACCTCGATGCTCTTCGGTGACGCGAAGGCCCGGGTCGAGGACATCCTCCGCAGCCTCGACGCCCTCGCCCCCGCGGGGGCCGGGTCGGCGTCGCGCTAGGAGTCGCTCGGCCGCCCGTTGGCGCGGGACAGGAACTTCTCCGCGTCGACGACGGCCCGGGTGACCTGGCCGCTGGCGACGAGGCCGCCGTCGGCGTGCTCGGCGGCGACCTCGAAGCGCATCTGGCGGCCGTCGACGTCCGCGAGCCGGGCGTGGACGATCACCTCGGCGCCGAGCGGGCTGGGCCGCATGTGCTCGATCTGGACGCGCATGCCGACCGAGGTCTGGCCGGGCGCGAGCTCGGCAGCGCCCGCCTCGACGGTCGCCGCCTCCATCAGGGCCAGCAGGCGGGGGGTCGCGAGGACCTCGACGCTGCCGGAGCCGAGCGCGAGCGCGGTGTCGTCCGGTCCGACGACGTGACGGACCGTCGCCTGCCTGCGGGAACCGGGGGCCTCCACGGCTTCGAGATTAGCCTCCTCGACGATCTTCGTCGCCTGTGCTGTTTGTGAGAGTCTGCAGCCGTGGGCGCGAATTCCTCCGAGGCGCTGGCCGAACTGACGGCCGCTCTGCCCGACGGCGTGGTCCTGACCGACCCCGACGGGCTCGACAAGTACCGCTGGGACCGGGCCCTCGACCCGGCCGCCGAGCCGCCCCTCGCGGCCGTCCGGGCCGAGTGCACCGAGCACGTCCAGACCACGATGCGCTGGGCGAGTCGGCACCGGATCCCGGTCGTCCCCCGCGGCGCGGGCAGCGGCCTGTCCGGCGGGGCGGGAGGCATCGCCCGCGGCGTGGTCGTCTCCACCGAGCGGATGCGCGAGATCTCCGTCGACCCCGTCACCCGGATCGCGGTCGCGCAGCCGGGGCTGTTCAACGCCGAGGTGAAGAAGGCCGCCGCCGAGGTCGGGCTCTGGTACCCGCCGGACCCGTCCTCGTTCGAGATCTGCTCGATCGGCGGCAACGTCGCCACCAACGCCGGCGGCCTGTGCTGCGTGAAGTACGGCGTGACAACGGACTACGTGCTCGGCATGCAGGTCGTCCTCGCCGACGGGCGGGCCATCCGCCTGGGTGGGCCCCGGGTCAAGGATGTTGCCGGGCTCTCGCTCACGAAACTCTTCGTCGGCAGTGAGGGGACGCTCGGCATCATCACCGAGGTGACGCTGCGCCTGATGCCGGCGCAGCCGCCCGCCCACACGCTGGTCGCGACGTTCCGGGACACCCGCGATGCGACCGCCGCGATCCTGAGGATCACCTCGACCATGCGCCCGTCGATGCTCGAGTACATGGATTCCGCCTCGATCAACGCGGTCGAGGACGTCATGAAGATGGGCCTCGACCGCTCCGCCGCCGCGATCGTCGTCGCCAAGTCCGACGCGGGCGACCGGCGCGAGATCGACACCCTCCTCGACGCCTGCCACTCCAACGGCTGCACCGAGTGCTTCGACACCGACGACGAGACCGAGGGCGAGATGTTCGTCGCCGCCCGCCGCGGCGTCATCCCGTCGGTGGAGCGGAAGGGCCGGCTGCTGCTCGAGGACGTCGGCGTCCCGGTGCCGCGCCTGCCCGACCTCGTCGCCGGGATCGAGAAGATCGCCGACGACCGCGGCGTCGTCATTGCCCTGATCGCCCACGCCGGCGACGGCAACACCCACCCGCTGATCGTGGTGGACCCGTCCGACCCGGACTGCGAGCGGCGGGCCACCCTCGCCTTCGGCGAGATCATGGACCTGGCCATCGCCCTCGGCGGCACCATCACCGGCGAGCACGGCGTCGGCCGCCTCAAGCGCCCGTGGCTCCGGGATCAGGTCGGCGACGACGTCCTCGACGTCACCCGCGCGATCAAGAACGCCCTCGACCCTCTCGGCATCCTCAACCCGGGGACGATCCTCGACTGACCCGCCCGCCTGTCAAGAAAGGGTGTCACCCTTTCTTGACAGCGCCGGCCGGGGTCAGCCGGTGACGGGGGTGAGGCCGGCGGCCTCGATGCCGGCGACGGCGGCGGCCTCGTCGTTGTCGGAGGTGTCGCCGGAGATGCCGACGGCGCCGGCGGTGGTGCCGCCCTCCTTCACCAGCACCCCGCCGGGGACGGGGATCAGCGCGCCGCCGATCGCGGCGCCGGCGGCGGAGACGAAGTACGGCTGCTGCTCGGCGCGGGCCATCAGGGCGCGGGAGCCGACGCCGATCGAGATCGCGCCGAACGCCTTGCCGTGGGCGATCTCGAAGCGCTTGTTCGACGACCCGTCCTCCCGCTCGACGGCGAGGACGTTCCCACCGGCGTCCAGGACGACGACGGTCAGCGGCGAGAAGCCCTTGTCCGCGCCGAACGTCCGCGCGGCCGCGATGATCGTGCGCGCGGTCTCCAGGTTGATGCTCACGAGCGCTGTCCCATCTGTGAAAGGCCCTTCTTGGCCTCAGCCCGGAGGGCGTGCAGGATCGGTTCGGTGTAGCCGGACGGGGACTCGGTGCCCCGGAAGATCAGGTCGTGCGCGGCCCGGAACGCGGGGCCGTCGAAGCCCGGCGCCATCGGCGTGTAGAGCGGGTCGCCGGCGTTCTGGCCGTCGACGACGACGGCCATCCGGCGCAGCGAGTCCTCGACCTCCTCGGCGGTGACCACGCCGTGCCGGAGCCAGTTCGCGATGTGCTGGCTGGAGATCCGGCAGGTCGCGCGGTCCTCCATCAGGCCGACGTTGGAGATGTCCGGAACCTTCGAGCACCCGATGCCCAGGTCCACCCAGCGCACGACATAGCCCAGGATCCCCTGCGCGTTGTTGTCGAGCTCGGCCCGGCGCTCCTCACCGCTCCAGTCGGCGGCGGGGGCGAGCGGGACCTGCAGCAGCTCGTCGAGCGATGCCCGGGTCTGTCCGGCCAGCTCCTGCTGACGGGCCGTCACGTCCACCCGGTGGTAGTGCGTCGCGTGCAGGGTGGCGGCGGTCGGGGACGGCACCCAGGCGCAGTTGGCGCCCGCCTGCGGGTGGCCGATCTTCTGTGTCAGCATGTCGGCCATGCGGTCCGGCGCGGCCCACATCCCCTTGCCGATCTGGGCGCGCCCGGCCAGTCCGCAGCGCAGACCGACGTCGACGTTCCAGTTCTCGTAGGCGGCGATCCAGGTCGTCGCCTTCATGTCGTTCTTCCGGACCATCGGGCCGGCGTGCATCGAGGTGTGGATCTCGTCGCCGGTGCGGTCGAGGAAGCCGGTGTTGATGAAGACGACCCGCGAGGACGCGGCGCGGATGCACTCGGCGAGGTTGACGGTGGTCCGCCGCTCCTCGTCCATGATCCCCATCTTCAGCGTGTCCGTCGGCAGGGCCAGCGTGCGCTCGACCGCGGCGAACAGGTCGGACGTCAGCGTGACCTCGTCCGGGCCGTGCATCTTCGGCTTCACCAGGTAGATGGATCCCGCGGGGGAGTTGCGGTCCGCGGCGTCGCGCAGCCGGTCGTGCAGCGCGCAGGCCGAGACCACGAACGCGTCGAGAATGCCCTCACCGATTTCGCGGCCGTCGCGGTCGAGCACGGCGGCGGTCGTCATCAGGTGGCCGACGGTCCGGGCGAGCAGCAGCGACCGCGCGCGGAGCCGGGCCGACGACCCGTCGGCCGCGGTGTACTCGCGGTCGGGATGAACGGTGCGGGTGAACGTCTGGCCGTTCTTGTGCACCGGGGCGGCCAGCGACCCGCGCATCAGGCCGAGCCAGTTCCGGTAGGCCTCGACCTTGTCCTCGGCGTCGACGCAGGCGACCGAGTCCTCGAAGTCCATGATCGCGGTGATTGCCGACTCCAGGACGACGTCCGCGACGCCCGCGGCGTCGGTCGCGCCGACCGAGTGCGCCCGGTCGATCTTGATCTCGATCCCGAGGCCGTGGTTGCGCAGCAGCACGGCGGACGGCGTGGCCGCCTCACCGATGTGGCCGGCGAACGCGGCGGGGTTCGCCAGGCCGACGGTCCGGCCGTCGTCGAGGGTGACGCGCAGCGCGCCGTCCGCGACGGAGTAGGCGGTCGCGGCGGAGTGGGAGCCCTCGGCGAGCGGGACGACGTCGTCGAGGAACGCGCGCGCCCAGGCGATCACGTGCTTGCCCCGGTCGGGGTCGTACGGTCCGGGCGGCGGGGCCTCGCCGAGGGCGTCGGTGCCGTAGAGCGCGTCGTAGAGCGAGCCCCAGCGCGCGTTGACGGCGTTGAGCGCGTAGCGGGCGTTGGTCACCGGCACGACGAGCTGCGGTCCGTTGATCTCCGAGATCTCGGGGTCGGTGTTCGTGGTCGTGACCGTGAAGTCCGGGCCGGGCGGGACGAGGTAACCCAGGCCCTCCAGCAGGCTTCGGTACCCGGCGGGGTCCCCGAGGCCGCCGTGGCCGGTGTGCCAGTCGTCGATCGCGGCCTGCAGCCGCTCCCGGACCGTCAGCAGCTCCCGGTTCCGCGGGCCCAGGGTGTGGACCGCGTCGGCGAGGCCCGCGAAGAACTGGTCCACGGACACCCCGGTCGGGGGCAGGACCTCGGTCGTGAGGAACTCGTGCAGTCCGGCGTCGACCGTGAGGTCGGCGACGGAGACCGACGTGGGGCTGGAGGACATCGGCGTACTCCCGTCTGTATGGCCCATCCGCTGAGCTCGGCCCTACCTTTTCATCTCAGGATTCACCTGAAGGCGTGCCCCGAACTCGTCGGGGAAGTCAGGGGACATGGCGATGGTCTCCGAGTCCGTGTCCGTCGAGCGCGACGACTCGCTCACCGAGTACCGGCGGAAGCGGGACTTCGAGAAGACACCCGAACCGGCGGGTGGACAGAGCCCGGAGCCGGGGGCGCGGCCGCGGTTCGTCGTCCAGCGGCACCGGGCGCGGCGGCTGCACTACGACGTCCGCTTCGAGATCGACGGGGCGCTCGCCAGCTGGGCCGTCCCGAAGGGCCCGACGCTCGACCCCTCCGCCCGGCGGATGGCGGTCCACGTCGAGGACCACCCGATCGAGTACATCGACTTCGAGGGCGTCATCCCCTCCGGCGAGTACGGCGGGGGCGACGTCATCGTCTGGGACACCGGCGAGTGGGAGCCCCACGGCACCGACGACCCCGCCGCGGCCGTCGCCAACGGCGAGCTCCATGCCGAGGTGTTCGGCGAGAAGCTCCGCGGGCGGTTCGTGCTCGTGCGCCGCGAACAGGACGGGTCGAGGAACGGCAAGGAGAACTGGCTCCTGCTCCACAAGAAGGACGACCACGCCGTTCAGGGCTGGGACCCCGAGGAGCATCCGCACTCGGTGCTGTCCGGCCGGACCAACGACGAGGTGGCGGTCGCGCCCGACAAGGCGTGGCACTCGGACCGGCCCGCGGCGGAGGCCGCCGAGGTGCTGCGCCCGGAACCGGTGCCGGGGCCGAGCGAGGACGAGCTCGCCGCGCTGGACGAGTTCGGCAGGTCCGGGTCGTGGGAGATCTTCGGCCGGCGGCTCAAGGTCACCAACCTCGACAAGGTGCTGTTCCCGGGTCGCAAGGGCGGGAAGCCGATCACGAAGCGGGAGTTCCTGCGCTACGCGGCGACGATCGCGCCGGTCGCGCTGCCGTACCTGCAGGGCCGGGCGCTCAACCTGCACCGCTATCCGGACGGGACGGAGAAGAAGGGCTTCTGGCACAAGCAACTCCCGCAGCACGCCCCGGAATGGATCGCCCGCTGGGACAACCCCGAGGCCGACCCGGGGGAGACCACGACCTACCTCGTCGTCGACGAGCCGGCGGCGCTGATCTGGGCGGCGAACTTCGGCGCACTGGAGTGGCACCCCTGGACCTCGCGCACCGAGGCGATGCACGAGCCCACGTACGCGCTGATCGACCTCGACCCGGGGCCGAGGACCAGCTGGGACGAGCTGCTCACCCTCGCCCGGCTGCACCGGACCGCGCTCGAGCACCTGGACGTGATCGCGCGGCCGAAACTGACGGGGAGTCGAGGAATTCAGATCTGGATCCCGATCGAACCCGGCCCGTCGTTCGACGAGACCCGCGCCTGGGTGGAGAAGGTCTCGCGCTCCGTCGGTGCCGTCGTCCCGGAACTCGTGTCCTGGAAGTGGGAGAAGAGCGACCGCAACGGGCTCGCACGCCTCGACTACACCCAGAACGCGATCAACAAGACACTCGTCGCGCCGTACAGCCCGCGGCCGTCGGCGGGCGCTCCGGTGTCGGTCCCGATCGAGTGGGACGAACTCGAGGACGAGAAACTCCGCTCGGACACCTTCACGATCCGGACCGTGGGCGACCGCCTCGCCGAACGCGGCGACCCGTTCCGCGCCCTGCTCGGGGTCCGGCAGCAGCTGCCGAAGCTGACCTGACTGCCCGTTAGCCTGAGCGCGATGGACGACCTGCTCGAACGCCTGCTGACGCCGGCGGAGCGCAAGCTCCTGCGCCCGGCGAAGCCGGGTTTCGTCACGCCGATGCTCGCCTCTCCCGCGGACCGGCCCGCGACCGGCGACGGGTGGCTGTACGAGCGCAAGCTCGACGGCGTCCGGATCCTCGCGGTCCGGGGGGACCAGAACACCCGGCTCTACTCCCGGATCCAGCGCGACAACAGCGCGACGTTCCCGGAGGTGGTCGCGGCCCTGAACGTCGCCGCGCCGCCCGGCCTGGTCGTCGACGGCGAGGTCGTCGTGTTCGACGGGGACTCCACCAGCTTCGGCCTGCTCCAGCAGCGCCTCGGCATCAACGACGTCCGGCGGTCGCTGGCGGTCGGGGTGCCGGTCCACTACTTCCTCTTCGACGTCCTCGTCCACTCCGGCCAGGATCTGACGCAGCTTCCGTTGCGTACGCGCAAGCAGGTGCTGGCCGAGGTCGTCACGTACGTCGACCCGCTGCGGTTCAGCGAGCACCGCGAGGGTGACGGCGTCGAGTTCCTCCGGGAGGCCTGCGCCGGTGGCTGGGAGGGGCTGATCGCGAAGCGGGCTGGAGCCCGGTACGAAGCGGGGCGCCGGTCCTCGCACTGGCTGAAGCTCAAGTGCGTCCGGGAGCAGGAGTTCGTCGTCGGCGGGTTCACGGTCTCGGCGGCGGCGGGGCGCACCGGCTTCGGTGCGCTGCTCGTCGGCTACTACGACGGCGACGATCTTCGCTACGCCGGCAAGGTCGGTACAGGCTTCGACCAGAAGACGCTGCTCGCGTTGCGGGCCGCACTCGACGACCTTGCGCTGCCGGAGTCCCCGTTCGTCGACGCCCCGCGGTCGAAGGACGCGCGGTGGGTGGACCCGGTCCTCGTCGCGCAGGTCGGCTTCACCGAGTGGACCCGCGACGGCAAGTTGCGCCACCCCCGGTACCTCGGTCTGCGCCACGACAAGGACGCGCGCGACGTCACGCGCTGAACCTGTCCGGACAGGCCGAAACTTCTCACCCCGGAGACAGTGGTCGTTGCCGGCACGAACCGGGACTTTGGTCCCACACGTCCTGGGACGAAAAACCCCTAGGACTGGCCGGTTCGTGGGGGAACGCTGTCCGGCATGGGGGATCCGGGGGGTCCGATGTTTCCGACATTCGTCGCGGCCGCGGTCGCGCGGGCGCGGCGGCGTTTTGCCGACCGTGGCGCGAATTCGCTGTGCCTCGAGGTGACCGGTCGGCTGGTGACGCTGCGTGGACCGGAGCGGTCGGAGGACCCGGCGCAGTTCCTCGAAGCCGGCGCGGCGTTGTTCGACCTCCGGGTGGGCGCGGAGGAACGGGGACTGCGGGTGGAGGTCGCGGTGCGGCCGCCCGAGGACGCGACGGCGTGGGCGACGGTGACGCTGCACCCCCGCGCGCTGGGCACGGACCCCGGCGAGATCGCGTGGCCGGCGCGGCCGCGGTTGCTCGGGGCCGGTCGGTCGGGACGCCGCAGCGCCCGTGAACTCGTCGCCGCCTGCGAACGGGGTGCGGCGAGTGAGGGCGTCGGCGTGCGCGTCGCGCCGATGCCGCTGCCCACGCACGTCGGTCTGGTCCTGCGCGCACGGGGTGACGACCCCGCGGACTGGATCGCCCTCGGCCAGTGCTGGGCGGGGATCGAACGGCTCGCCGAACGTTGCGGGTGGATCGCGCACCTGCGGTCGCGCCCGGGATCGACCCCGACCCTCGGCCGGTTCCTCGGCGCGCAGGTCGAGGTGTGGCTGTTGGCGCGTGAGGCGAAGGCCGCCGGGGGAGCCGCGGTCACCTCCGACGAATGGTGCGGGTTCTGAGCGCGGACGCGGTGCGCCCCGCCCTGACGGTGTTCGTGGTCGACGCTCACGAGTTGATCCGGCGCGGCATCGAGAAGGTGCTGGAGGCGACCTCGGACCTTCGGCTGGTCGGCGAGGCCGTCACCGCGGCGGAGGCCCTGGTGCGGATGCCCCTCCTCAAGCCGGACGTCGCGATCCTCGACGCGCGGCTGCCGGACCGCAGTGGCATCGACCTCTGCCGCGAGCTGCGGGCCGCCCTGCCGCAGACGCGCAGCATCATCCTCACCGGCACGCCGGCCGACGACGCGATCCTCGCCGCGGTGATGGCGGGCGCCGCGGGCTACCTGCTCAACGATCTACGCGGGCGCGAGCTCGTCGAGGCGGTGCGCCGCGTCGGGGCGGGGGACTCGCTGCTGGACCCGATGGCGACCGAGCGCCTGCTCGCGCTGCTGCGCGGCGACGACGCGACCCGCGCGAACCTGCGCCTGCTCTCCCCGCGCGAGCGCGAGATCCTCGGCCTCATCACCGACGGCAAGACCAACCGACAGATCGCGGCGGAGCTCTTCCTCGCCGAGAAGACCGTGAAGAACCACGTCTCCCATCTGCTCGCCAAACTCGGCCTCGACAGCCGGACCCAGGCCGCCGTCCTGGGCGCCTCGATCCGCCGCGCCCCCGCGGAGGACTGACGGTCGGTGTGCAAGGGTGACGCCCATGCGGAGTCATCTGTTCAGCGCCAACGTCGAGCTCGAGACCAGCGACTACATGTCGCTGCAGAACCCGAAGCTGCTCAAGGTGAAGCTCAACGGCGAGCTGCTCGCCCGCCAGGGCGCGATGGTCGCGTACCAGGGCGCGATCGAGTTCGCCTACGAGGGCGCCGGCGGCATGAAGAAGCTGATCAAGAAGGTCGCCACCGGCGAGGGCGTCCCGCTGATGCGCTGCCGCGGCCAGGGCGACCTGTTCCTCGCCCAGAACGCCTACGACCTCTATCTCGTCGACCTCGAGGGCGACTCCCTCACCGTCAACGGCGCCAACGTCCTCGCGTTCGACCCGAACCTGACGTGGGACATCCGCCGCGTCGAGGGCGCGTCGATGCTCGCGGGCGGCGTGTTCAACATGGTCTTCACCGGCGTCGGGCGCATCGCGCTCTCCTCGTTCGGGACACCGGTCGTGCTCGACGCGTCGCAGGCGCCCACGTTCGCCGACCTGCAGTCCGCGGTCGCCTGGTCGTCCTCGCTCTCGACCCGACTCGTCCGCACCGCCGGCGCCTCGGCCCTGATCGGCCGCGGCTCCGGCGAGGCCTTCCAGCTCGCGTTCGAGGGGCAGGGCTTCGTCGTCGTCCAGTCCTCCGAGGGCCCGTTCGTCGTCCCCCACAACCACTGAGCTCGTTGCGTCCGAACATGTGGTCGCTATTGCAGCCACATCGTCGGACGCAAGAATGGTTCGGCACCCACACCACGGGAGACGAGATGCCCACGCGCACCGCACGCACCGCCTGGACCGGGACCCTCGAGCAGGGCAGTGGCAAGGTCGAGCTGACCAGCTCGAAGGTCGGGACCTACGACGTCTCGTTCCCCAAGCGCGCCGCGGACGACGCGGACGGCACGACCAGCCCCGAGGAGCTGATCGCGGCGGCGCACTCCGCCTGCTACGCGATGCAGCTCTCCGCGCTGATCGGCCGGGCCGGCGGCACCCCGCAGGCGCTCGACGTCCAGGCCGATGTCGACCTCGGCCCCGACCCCGCCGGCGGCTTCCGTCTCACCGGCATCCGGCTCACGGTCCGCGGTGAGGTCGACGGGCTCGACGCCGACGGCTTCGAAAAGGTCGCCAACGAGGCCAAGGCGGCGTGCCCGGTGAGCAAGGCCCTCACCGGCGTCGAGATCTCTCTCGACGCCGCGCTCGAGAGCTAGCCGCCCGGTCCGGGGTTCGCTCGACGCTCAGGCGGCGGGCGCCCGGACCAGGTGCACGTCGCCGCGGCCGATGCGGGCGCGCAACGAAACGGCGCGCGAGCCCGCCTTCGGGCCGTCCTCGACGGGCAGGTCCGAGCGCAGGACGCCGGACCCGGTCCGGACGTCGAGCCGAACTGACACACCCTCAGGAATGCCGACGGTCAGCGTGCCCGAGCCCGCGGCCAGGTCGACGTCGCCGTGCGCGGTCCCGACGCTCGTGGACCCCGCCCCGACGCGGGCGCGCAGGTTCCCCGTCACGGTGGCGACGTCGACGACCGCGGTGCCGGCCGCGACGTCGGCGTCGGCGAGGCGGCCGGTCACCGAGATGTCCGCGGTGGCCGTGGCCAGCTTGGCGGTGGTCCCGGCCGGAACGACGATCGTCACGTCCACCGCGCCCCGGCCGCGGCGCCAGCCGGAGTTCCGCGGGGCGTGGACGACGAGCGTCCGGCCGCGCAGGTCGACCGTGAACCGGTCGAGCCCGTCGGCGTCGACCGGCGTGAGGGTGACGACGGCTTCGGTCACGTCCTCGCGGGCGTCGATCGTGAGGCTGCCGTGGCCGAGGCGGACGGACAGGTGGAGCGGGCCGTCGACGGGCCACGCGTAGGTCTGCGGGGTCATGCGGATCGCCTCCAGGGCGGGTGCGTGCGTGAGCTTGTGTGGGCGGGTCAGCCGTTGATCCAGCCGGAGATCCGGCCGGGTCCGCTGCTGGTGGTGTGGGCGGTGCGGCCGGGGCCGAGCGCGGAGGTGGCCGCGCGGAGCAGCCAGGTGTTCACCGAGACCCCGGCGGCGCGGGCGGCGGTGTCGATCCGGTCCTTCAGTGACTCCGGGAGCCGCAGCGAGATCCGGGCGTCGTTCTCGCCCTCGTCCGGCGCGGGCGGGGCCGGCTCCGCCGGGGGCCCGGTCCGGACGTCGATGCGGACCTCGTCCGCTTCGAGCCGCACCGACACCCCCGGCGCGCCGGGGACGTCGAGCAGAGCGGCGGTGATCTCGTCCGCGGCGGCGGAGACCGCCTCCAGGACCGCGAGCCGCACGGCCGGGTCGGCCGCGGTGGCCAGGGCCTGGGCCGTCTGCTGGGTGCGTTCGTCCCCGAGCGCGGCCGCGGCGAGGAGCTGGGCCCGCACGCCGTCGGTGAAGGGTGGCAGCTGCATGGCGCCAGCATGACATCACGATGATGTCATCGCAACCCGGTTTGCTGTCAGAGGGCGGGATGTCCGCTATGTCCGGCGTGGCGCGCGGGTCGCTCCGGGCGGCTGGGTCACGCTGGAACCATGCGAAACGGGGGAGCGATCCGGCGGGTCGGGAGCGGCGGGCTGTTGACGTCCGTGCTGGTGGCGGGCCTGGTTGCCGGGACGGCCACCGTCCCGGCGGCGGCGAGCACCGCGAGCGGTTCGGCCGGGACTGCCGCGTGCAGCTGCGGCGAGCAGCGGTCCGACGGGGACCAGCGACAGCGCGCCGACGTCGTGTTCGAGGGAACGCTGGAGGGCTCGACGAGCTCGGCGAGCACGGACGCGAACGGCAACGTCGTCGAGTCCGGCCTCGTCCACCAGTTCGCGCCGGGGACGGTCCACAAGGGCTCGGTACAGGACCCGCAGTACGTCGTCGAACTCCCCGACCGCCCCTGCGACCTCGGCCTCGCCGGCCCCGGCCCCTACCTGGTGTTCGCCGAGCGGCCGTCCCGCGTCGAGCAGAAGAAGTACTCGCTCAACCCCGACGACCTGATCGCCCACCCCTGCGGCGGCACCCGCGCGCTGCCGGCGGAACAGCCGGCCCCGGCGCCCGCCCCGGAACCGACGCCCGCACCGCCGAAGGAAGCGGGCTCCGACGACTCCGTCGACCCCGGGTCGCGGGAGGGGCTGACGCTGAACCGGCTGCTCGGGGAGACGCTCGGCGACCTGCTGAGCGGCCTGCTGGACGCCCTCGGGCTCGGCTCGGACGACGCACCACGCCGCTGAGGGCCCCGCGCCCAGCGGGCTCATAGAGAGCTCATAGGAATCGCACCTACGCTCCGCGCAAATCCGTCCATCTCGGGCGGTCGCCTGGGTAGGAGCGGTGCATGAGGGTGAAGACGCCGAGAGCGGTCGTCGCGGCGGCCGGGGTGCTCGGCCTCCTGGCTGCCGTCACGACGGGGGTATCGACCACCGCGCGCGCCGCGGACTCGCCCGCTGAGTCCGCGACGCGCGCCGGTAGCGCCCCGGACACCCTGCACCTGCCCGAGGTGACGAGCCTCGTGCTCTCGCCCCAGCTCCAGGAGATGCTCGGGACGACGACGATCGACCTGGACACGCTTGCGAAGCTGCGCGCGGCGCGACCCTCGATCCCGGGGGAGAAGACCCCGCCGGTCGGGACCACGCTGCTGTGGCCGGCGCTCGACGCCGCCAAGGGCGGGCCGATCGGGGTGTACCTCAAGCAGTACACGCTGCGGGCCGTCGGCAACCACGTCGAGGTGTGGGTGGCCTCGGGGCAGGACAACGTCTCCCAGGGCATCCGCTTCCCCGAGGGCGACTGCCGGAACGACGTCCCGGGCTCGGTCGAGATCACCGACGCGCAGCTCAAGGGCCTGGTCTCGGAGTTCGACAACAACATCTACCCGAAGGAGACGGCGGCCTTCTCCACGCCGCGGGACCGGGCGGGGATCAACACGGTCCCGGGCCTGTCCGCGGCCGGCGTGAACTTCGCCGGCGACGGCGACAACACCGTGACGCTCGTCGACAACGTGCGGGACCCGAACTTCTACGAGTTCCCGGAGAACCGGTCCTACATCGCCGGGTTCTTCATGCCGCTGCTGAACGAGCTCACCGACCGCAACATCATGACGATCGACGCCTTCGACTGGCTGCACCGCACGGGCGTGAACCCGAAGGACGAGCCGGACGACGACCTGTGCAAGTCGCGTCCCGCGCGGCCGCGGTCCTACGAGGGCACGTTCGCGCACGAGTGGCAGCACCTGCTGCACTACTACCAGGACGCGCTCGAGCACACCTGGGTCAACGAGGGCCTGTCCGAGTTCACCGAGACGCTTGTCGGTTATGCCGACGCGACTCTGACGGTGGATCAGGCCGGGTCGCAGGGCGCGCTGCACTGCTTCCAGGGCTGGTCGATCGTGAAGGCCCGCGGCAACCCGAATCCGCAGGCGTGCGGTGGTCCGCAGAACTCGCTGACCAAGTGGGGTGACGAGGGCGAGGGCTCGGAGATCCTCGCCGACTACGGCAACGGCTGGTCGTTCATGCTCTTCCTCTACGACCGGTACGGCGTGGACATCCTGGCCGGGCTGCACCGGGACTCCGAGGCGCAGGGGCTCGTCAGCGTGCAGCGGCAGCTCGATCAGGTCGCGTCGGGGACGAAGGTCATGGACGTCGTGCACGACTACCAGTTGATGAACCTCGTCGACCGGTTCGTCGACCGCAAGGACGCGCAGGTCCGCGGCATCGCCAAGGAGCGCGTGACCAGCAAGAGCCTGAACGCCACCGTGAACCTCGACAACCCGGCGTCGTACGCGAAGCCGGGCGCGGCGCCGAACGGCGCGGACTACCTCGTGCTGCGCAAGGGCAAGGACGCGCTGCCGAGCTCGTTCGGCTTCACCGGCGCGAAGATGCTCCCGGGTGCGCAGGAGACGTCGTCGAGCGAGGGCGACCCGGTCGCGCTGCTCGACGAGATCCTCTTCGGTCCGCCGGAGGAGGGCGCCGGCACCGTCGCGAACTGGCACGTCAGCCTCGTCGGCATCGACGCCAAGAAGCACCGCGTCCTCGTCCGCTCGGTCGACGGTTTCGACGCCTCGTTCAGCGCCAAGGACCTCGCCGCGTTCAAGGCCTACCCGCTGCTCGTCGCGGTGATCAGCCACGACGACCCGGTCGACACCGAGACCGAGTCCGACGAGAACGCGCCCTACACGTTCACCGTCAACGGCCGGGAGCAGACGGGCTGACGAGGCGCACGACGGTCTCGCCGATACCGAGCGAGAGCTCGGTGAAGAACCGGCGGCCGGCGGTGTGGAACGCCTCGCCGGTGCTGGCGCCGAGCGCGAGGAACAGCAGCAACTGCCCGTCGTAGTGGATCGGGACGGTCACGACCGAGGACACGCCCTGCTTCTCCAGCAGGTGGTCGACGATGGACTCCCGGTCCTCGCCGACGAGGAACGCGGTCGGGTTGCCCTCGCGCAGCTCATCGAGGACGCGCAGGATGATCTCCGAGATCGTCGCGTTGATCTCGGTCCCGGGGTCGAAGACGCTCTCCGCGAGCGACCAGGACGCCAGGATCCGGATCGAGGGCTCCTCGGACGGCTGCGCGCAGAAACTCGCGTGCCAGAGGTCGAACCGGGGCCGGAGGAGCCGGACCACCCCGTGGAGCGCGTCGTCCAGGCTCGCCGCGTCCTGCACGGCGGCGACCGTCTCCGCGACCAGCGTCGCGTCGTCCTTGGCCATCTCGCCGGTCCTCCGATCCCCTCGTCAGAAGGGTGATTCCGACCTTAGTCCGGTCTCTCACGTCCGGGTATCCCGCGGATCGCGGCCGCGATAACCTGACCGCGTTTGGTTACTGCGACGGAGAGGCCGGCCCGTGTCGCAGCAGTACGTCGAGGGCCGGGTGCGCCTGATCGGAATGCTGATCGCCACCTGCGGCGCCGCGACCAGCGTGTTCCTCACCCTTGGGGTCACCTTCTCCGGCGCCCCGCAGATCGCGGCGGCGCTGCGGGCCGACCAGGCCGACCTGCAGTGGATCGGGGACGTGTACCCGCTCGTGGTCGCGGCGATCCTGCTCCCCGCGGGCGTCCTCGGCGACCGCCTCGGCCGCAAGAAGGCGCTGGTGGCCGGCACGGCGGTGCTCGCGGCGGGGATGTTCCTCGTCGCCCGGGCGGACTCGCCCGGCGCGATGATCTCCGCGCTGTTCTTCTCCGCGCTCGGGGCGGGGGTCGCGTTCCCCGCGACGCTCGCGACGATCACGGTCGCCGTGGCTCCGGCCCGGCGCAGCACCGCGGTCGGGATCTGGGCCGCGGCCGTCCCGATGGGCGGCATGGTCGGGACGCTGATCGGCGGGGTGCTGATCACCGTCACCGACACCTGGCGCGCGGGCTACGTGGTGCTCGGCGTGCTCGCGGTGGTGTTCGCGCTGCTCGCGGTGGTCGCGGTGCCGGAGACGCGCGACCCCGTCCGGCAACCGCTGGACCCGGTGGGCGTCGTCCTGTCGGTGGTGGGCATCGCGGCGCTGGTGCTCGGCGTCACTGAGGGGCCGTCCCACGGCTGGACCGATCCGGGGACGCTCGGCCGGCTCGCCCTCGCGGCCGTCGCGCTGGCGGCGTTCGTGCGGTGGGAGCTGAGTCGCTCCCGCCCGCTGCTCGACCTGCGGCTGTTCCGCGAGGAGGGCGTCGCGCCCGCCGCGGTCGCGATCTGGGCCGTGTTCTTCGGCATCTACGCGATGGCGTTCCTGTCGTTCCAGTACCTCGCGTTCGCGCTGGAGTTCTCCGCGCTGCGCGCGGCGCTGGGCCTGCTCCCGTTCGGCGCGACGATGATTCCGCTGGCGGTCCTGGGCCCGCGGCTCGCGGCGCGGTACGGCACGCGTGCAGTGGTGGCGGCCTCGCTGCTGGCGGGCGCGATCGGCGCGAGCCTGTCGGGCGTGCTCGCCGTGTGGCACGGCTACTGGGGTCTCGCGATCGGTCTGGCCGTGCTCGGGGCGATCGGGCTCGGCGGCGGCCCGGTCACCGAGGAGATCACCTGCCGCCTGCCCGCGGCGAAGCAGGGCGTCGCCTCGGCGGTGAACAACCTGACCCGCGAGCTCGGCGCGGTCTTCGGCGTCGCGTTCACCGGGACCGCGTTCAACATCGGCTACCGGCACGAGATCTCCTCCGCGCTCGACCCCGCGGCCGACCCGCTCGCCGCGCTGGCGCAGGACTCCCCGGCGGCCGGGTTCGCCGCCGCCGGCCAGGCCGGGACGGAAGCGCCGACCTATCTGACGGCCGTCCTCGACGGCGTCGACACCGGCTGGCTCGCCGCGATGGGCACCGTCGCCGCGTTCTCCGCCCTCGCGACGGTGTACTTCCTCGCGCGCTACCCGGGCCGGGAGACCGTGACGACGGACGACGGCGTGGCGAGCGGCGAGGTCAGAGACCCGCGTCCGACAGCGACCGCAGCGTCTGGCTGATCGCCTGGGCGAGTCGCGGGTGCTGGGCCTGCCAGCGGTCCTCGGCGTCCTCGAGAATCTCGACGATCCGCGAGTGCTTCTCGGGGTCCTCGTCCGCCGGTCGCTCGGAGGCCAGGTGGTCCGCGACCTCGGCGCGAAGCTCGGAGAGGGACTCCCCGTTGTCGGTGGCCTCGTCCGCGTCGTGGCGGTCGAGGATCTCGTCCAGTTCGTCGAGCAGGCGCCGGAAGGGATTCACGGGCCCAGCCTAGGGGGCTGATCCCGTGTGAGACATCTTGCATGCAAGCTTGCATGCAAGCGGGTTATGCTGCTCGGCATGACTTCGGCAGCGCCCGCGGCCCAGCGCGTCTACGACCGAATCCGGCAGCAGATCCTCGACGGGACCCTCGCCGGTGGCACCCTGCTCAGCGAGGTGGAGGTCGCCGCGCGGCTCGGGGTCAGCCGGACGCCGGTGCACGAGGCGTTCCGCAAGCTCGAGGCCGAGGACCTGCTCGAGCTCGCCCCCCGGCGTGGCGCGATCGTCGTCCCGGTCCGTCCGGGGGAGGCGGCGGACGTCCTCGAGATCCGCCACGCCCTCGAGGTCTCGGCGGCCCGCCGCCTGGCGCACGCGGACCCCGCGGTGCGCGAGGCCTTCCGTGCGGCCGCCGCCGAACTGCTCGCCGAGCAGGACCGCATCGCCGCCGCCGGCGACCTCGCCGCCTTCGCGGCCGCCGACGCCGACTTCCACCGCGCCATCGTGACCGCCTCGGGCAACCTGATCGCCGACCGCGTCTATGCCTCGCTCGCCGACCGTCAGCAGCGCATGACGATCGGCGCCGTCGGCGCGCGCACCGATCGCCTGCCCGTCCTCGCCGACGAGCACCGGCAACTGGCCGGGCTGGTCGTCGACGCCGAGGTCGCAGCCTTCGAGACGCTGCTCGCCCGGCACTTCCTGACGACCCATCAGAGTGTGCTCGGCCAGGCCGGGACGCAGCCGATCTTCGCCGTGCGGGAGGACGCGTGAGCGTCGACGCCTCACTCCGTCCGCCGGCGGCCGATGCCGCGACCGATGTCGCGACCCTGGTGGCGGACCCGGTGGCGGACCCGCACCCCCACGCGTGGCGCCGCGTCGCCGCGGCGATGTTCGTCATCGGCTGGGGCGGCAACCAGTTCACGCCGCTGCTGTCGGTCTACAAGGAGCTCGGCGGGTTCACCCAGCTCGACGTCGACGTCTTCCTCGGTGCGTACGTCTTCGGTCTGATCCCGGGCCTGCTCGTGGCCTCGGCGCTGTCGAACCGGCTCGGCCGCCGTCCGGTGCTGCTGGCCGGTCTGTGGTCCGCGCTCGTCGGCACGCTCCTGCTCTCGCTCGGTGTCCAGGGCGGCTACGCCGGCGTGGTCGGCGGCCGGATGCTCAGCGGCGTCGCCGTCGGCATCGCGATGTCGGTGGGCACGACGTGGGTCAGCGAACTCGCGACGCGGTCGGGGAACCGCTCCGGCGCCGGTGCGCGCCGGTCCGCGCTCTGGCTGACCGCCGGACTCGGGCTCGGGCCGGCCTCGGCCGGTCTGCTCGCGCAGTACGCGACGCCCGCGCTGACGTGGCCGTTCCTGACGCACGCGCTGCTGTGCGTGCCCGCGATCGTGCTGCTCACCACGGCGCCCTGGGCGGAGACGCGGGCGCGCAGCGCCGAGCCCCTGCGCCTGGCCGACCTGCGCGTGCCGGCGGCGCGGCACCGCCGCTTCGTCCGCGTCGTGCTGCCGATGGCGCCGTGGGTGTTCGGCTCCGCCGCCGTCGCGTACGCGATCGTGCCCCAGCAGGTCGAGGGTGCGGTCGGGGAGTGGGCGCTGTTGTTCGCGGCCGCCCTCGCCGTCGGGACGCTCGGGACGGGCGTGCTCGTCCAGCCCGTCGCCCGTCGACTCGACGACGCCGGCTCGGCCCGCGCGATCGTCGTGTCGATGGCGCTGATGACTGTCGGCGTCGCGCTCGCAGCCGTCACGGCAGCGACCGGGTCGCCCTGGCTCGCCGCGCCGGTCGCGCTGCTGCTCGGCGCCGCGTACGGCATCGCGGTCGTGTCCGGTCTGCTGGAGGTGCAGCGCATCGCGCGGCCCGACGAGCTCGCCGGTCTGACCGGGGTCTACTACGCGCTCTGCTACGTCGGCTTCCTGCTCCCGGCCGTCCTTGCCGGGCTCGCGCACTGGTTCGGGTACCCGGCGATGCTCACCGCCGTCGCCGTCCTCGCCGCCGGCTGTGCCGTGGTCTGCGCCGCCCACTGGGCCAAGCACCTGCCCGCCGCGGTCTGAGCCGGCCGTCACGCCGAGCCGGAGCTCTGTCCGGTTTGCCCGCGGTTGTCCGACCGCGATTTCCAGGGGTTACCCAAAGGCAAGGCAACCCGGAGAACGATCACGCCCGCGTGCGGTCCACTGAGCGATAACTACGGGTTGTAGGTGAACCCTCGGAGCAAGGAGAGCGCCAGATGAAGATCGCCGTGCGGGCTGGTCGTACCGCCGCCGTCGTGGCCGGTGCCGTGGTGTGTGCGGCGGTCGCGCTGCCCACGATCGCGAAGGCCGACGCCGGGGACACCGCCGAGTGCCCCGCGGCCCGCGTCACCGGGCTCTCGTCCGCGCTCGACACGGTCGGCACCGCCGCGGCCGCCGGCCCGTCGATCGCCTTCGGCGTCCTGCTCGTCCCGCTGTCGCAGCCGCTGCCGCCGCCGTTCGACGCCGCCCAGTCCCAGGCGCTCTCGGGCGCGGCCGACGGCGTCCAGCAGCTCCGCGCCGACGCCCCGGGCTACGTCGAGCAGCTGCGCGCGGGCATCGCCCCGTTCGCGGCCGGCAACGAGTTTGCGAACCAGGGCGTGAATGCGGTCGCCGACACCCTCGACACCGTCGCCGACACCGCCGGCCCCGCGATCGCCCCGGCCGACCGGACCCTCCACGAGACCGCGACGATCGTCCGCTCCAACGCCGAGGTCTCCGCCTCCTGCTGACGTCACCCACGTAGAGTTTCGCGGTCGTCGGAAGGACCGCGGGGGACAGGGCGCGTGAGCAAGCAGTCGTACACCGCTGAGGTGACCGCGGTGACGCGGCAGTCGCCGAGCCTGGTCCGCGTGGAGCTCGGCGGCGCGGGCCTCGCGGACTTCCGCTCGCTCGGCGTCCCCGACGAGGCGTGCGTGTTCGAGTTCCCGACGCCCGACACCCCGCGCCGGCACCTGCCCGAGCCGGGGCGGTGGTACTCGCTCGCCGAGGTCGGGCCGCAGCGGATGGCTCTCGGCATCGTCCTGCACCCCGGCGGTCGGGGATCCGGCTGGGCGGAGCGCGCCACGGTCGGGGAGACGCTGCGCATCACCGAGCACAACAGCTGGTTCAAGCGTCCGGACGACGCGGCCTGGCAGATCCTCCTCGGTGACATCACCGCCCTGCCGGCGTTCGCGCGGATCTGTGCCGAGAGCGCGCTCCCGACGCAGGTCGTCCTCGAGGTCCCCGACCCGGGCGACGAGGTCCCGATCGCCGGTGGTGCCGGTGCGGTCGACGTCCGCTGGGTCCACAACGCCGACCTCGCCGCGTCCAGCACGCTCGGCGACCTCGTCCGTGAGCTGCCGCGCCCCGAGGGTCCGGGATACGTCTACGTCGCGGGGGAGTCCAAGGCCACCCGCACCGCCCGCAAGTTCCTCCGCGACGAGTGGCGTCTCGGCAACGACCGCTTCGGAGCGATCGGCTACTGGCGCCACGCGCGCTGACATCCGGGCGCTGTTGAGTTCGGCGCAGCCGAAAAATCGGTCGCATCACCAACTTTTGTGCTCGCGACCTCTTTACGGGACGGCTCGACGCGGGTGAGATATGTCCGGGCGTTTTCCTGACAAACGCCCCTCGTTGTCACGATTAGCCGAACCGCCCCCCGGCCCCGGTTCGGTCGCGAGGAGGACTCGGCATGCCCAGCCACCGCCATCGGAGCAGCGCCGTCGCGGCGTCGATCACCGCGTTCGCCGTTCTGCTGACGGGGTGTGGAGGAACCCGTGTCAGCGACGAGGCGATCGAACGTGCCGCCGGCGTCGGCCAGGCCGTCCAGGTCGCCAACCCCGACGCGGCCGCCGCCGTCGTTCCCGACGCCACCGGCGCGGTCGCTGCTGTGCCCGGTGCCGTCGACCCGGCCGCGGCCGCGAACCCCGCGGCGGTCGACACCGGTCCCGCCACGACGACGAACGCCACGACCGCGGTGGCGAACACCGCGGGCGGCACCAAGTCCAACGCGCAGACCGCAGCGTCGGGCGGCAGCAAGGCGAGCGGCAGCAGCGGCAAGTCGTCCGGTCCCGCCACCGGTCCGGTCATCCGCGTCGGCGCTGTGGGCACGTTCACCGGCCCGGTGGGTGCGCTGGTGAAGGACACCATCACCGGCATCCGCGTGTGGATGCAGTGGATCAACGCCCGCGGCGGCGTCGCCGGCCACCCGGTCGAGGTCCTTGTCGGCGACGACGGCGGCGACCCCGCGCGGTTCAACTCGATCGAGCAGCAGTTCGTCGAGCAGAAGGGCGCGGTTGCGTTCCTCTACGCGACGCTCGGCTTCTCGCCCAACGGCAACAACAAGTACCTGGACTCGAAGAAGATCTTCACGCTCGGAACCGAGGGTGGGTTGGAGACCGCCTACAACAACCCCTACGTGCTGACGGCGACCCCGACCGGCAAGGTCAACGCGGACTCGATCCTGCTCGCGCTCGGCGACGTCGCGCGTCCGCTGGGCAAGAAGAAGTTCGCCGAGTTCGCCTGCAGCGACTTCGGTCTGTGCGACAACTTCGACCAGCGCTGGTCGAACCCCGAGGCGCTCAAGGCCGTCGGGTTCGAACTCGTCGCGCGCGGCCGCCCGTCGCTGACGCAACCGGACTACACCGCGCAGTGCCTGTCGGCGAAACAGGGCGGCGCCGAGGTCATCATGCTCGCGCTCGACACCGCCAGCCTCCGTCGGTTCGCCGGCGACTGCGCGCGGCAGAACTACCGCCCGATCTTCGGCACCGCCGACCTGCTCGCGCTCTCCAGTCTGCCGACTGACCCCAATGCGGACGGCATGATCATCGCCTCGAAGATGGCGCCCTGGACGGACACGTCCGTGCCCGGCATCGCGAAGGTGACCCAGGCGTTCGCGCAGTACGCGCCGGGCGCGCCACCGACCGGCGGCAACACGAACGGCTGGATCCTCGGCCGGTTCTTCGAGTCGATCGGGAAGAACTTCCCGGCCGGCCAGGTGACGACCGCCGACGTCGAGGCCGGCGTGTACGCGGTGAAGAACGACAACCTCGACGGGATGACGTTCCCGATCACGATGGTCAAGGGTCAGCCGATGAAGCGGCAGCTCTGCTACGGCGTCGTCGTGATCAAGAACGCGAAGTACTCCCGCTTCCCGGGGAAGGCCCTGCGCTGCACCGGGACGCTGCCGGGAGCCAGCGGCTGAGCTCGTCGGACCCGCTCTCTCCGCGGCCCCTCACCCTGCCGGGGTGGGGGGCCGCTGGGTGTTTGGCGGGAACACCAAATAGCGGTCATTCGTCATCTAAAGTCTTGTCCGGGGCGGACCTGTGCATTAGATTACAGAGCGCATCTTAAAACAGCCCGAGTGCGCGCTGCGCCGGCCGGAGTGACGTCCTCCGGTCGCCGAGCTCTCGGGCGCACGCCCCCTCCATCTCGTCGTCGAGGGCGACGAGGGGCACTGCCCCCTGCCCCGCGACGAAACCCGATGCCGGTCTCCCCCGAGCCGGCGTGAAGGGAACGGTTCCATGTCTGCATCTCCCCGCCCGGATGTGGCTTCTGCGATCGACGCGATCGCCCCGACCGGCACCACCCGCCGTCAGTTCGTCGGGTACGTGCTCGCCGGCACGACGCTGGCTGTCACTGCCGATCTGACGCTCACTCCGAGCGCTGCTCGCGCTGCGGGCGCCACCCCCATCCCGAGCAACCCGACGCTCTCGGACGCGTACGACTTCCTCGACGCGTACCGCGACGCCTGCCTCCCGACCAACCACAACCTGAAGATCGAGATCACGTCGCAGGGCAAGGCGGTCTTCGCCCTCCCGCGCCAGGAGGCCGGTCAGGGCATCACCACCTCGTTCGCGCAGGTCATCGCCGACGAGCTCGACATGCGCATCGAGGACGTGAAGGTCACCCTCGCCGACGCCCGCCCGGAGCTGATCTTCAACCAGCTGACGGGTGGTTCGACGGCGCACTTCTCGCTGTGGATGCCCATCAAGACGATGGCCGCCACGGCGCGCACCGCTCTCGCCGTGGCCGCCGCCGAGAAGTGGGGCGTCCCGGTCTCCGCGGTCACGACCCGCGACGGTGCCGTCTACGGCCCGGACGGTCAGAAGGCCACCTACGGCGCGCTCTCGGCGCTCGCGGCCTCGACGATCACGAAGCCGCTCGACGTCAAGCTCAAGAGCACGTCGGGCAAGTACGTGGGCAAGGACGTCGGCCGCGTCGACGCGCTCGACATGGTCACCGGTGCGAAGAAGTTCGCCGGCGACCTGCCGGTGCCGAACGCCCTGCCGACGATGATCTGCCGGCCGCCGACGATCAACGGCACCGTGCAGTCGATCGAGAACCTCGAGAAGGTCAAGGCGATGCCGGGCGTCACGGACGTCGGCGCGATCTCGCGCGGTGTTGCGGTCCGTGCCCGCACGTTCGGTCAGTGCATCGACGCCATTCGCGCACTGAAGGTCACCTGGGGTGGTGGCACCGTCGACAACGAGAACAACGACACCCTCACCGAGAAGGTCACCTCGGTCCTGCTTCCGCTGGCGCCGACCCTCCCGACCGACGAGGTGATCCAGGAGGACTACGTCTGCCACTACCGCTCGGGTTCTCCGATGGAGCCCAACACCGCGGTGGCGGACGTGCGCACGGACCGGGCCGAGGTCTGGGGCGCGGCGAACATGCCGATCGTGACGCTCCAGCGCATCGCGATGATGCTGAACCTCCCCGAGGACAACGTCACGCTGCACTGCCCGCCGGCCGGTGGGTCGTTCGGCCGCAAGCTGTTCTCCGACGCGATCTACGAGGCCGTCGAGGCCTCGGCGCTGTTCGGCAAGCCGGTCAAGCTGATGTGGCACCGCGCCGACGACGCCCGCCACGGCCGCATGCACCCGATGATGGTCAACCGCGTTCGCGCGACGAAGCAGGGTGGCAGCATCACCAGCTTCGCGATGAGCAGCGCCTCGAGCGCGTGCGACTGGACCCACGGTCTCGGCGAGATCATCTCCGGGTCCGCCGCGGCCCAGGACCCGCGTCTGGGCTTCACGGGCAACAAGGAGCTCGGCAACCTCTCGGTGGCCGTGGCCTTCTACCAGCTCGTGACGACCGTGCCGTACAACTTCGGCCCGACCGCGCTGTACCTCAACGAGGTCTTCTCGTACGACACGCTGCCGACCTCCGCGGTCCGCAACGTGTACTCGCCGGACGTCGCGGTTTCCCGTGAGCTGTTCGTCGACAAGCTCGCTGACAACTTCGGCATGGACGGTTACGAGTTCCGTCGCGCGTTCCTCAAGAACGACCGCATGCGTGCGGTCCTCGACAAGGTTGCCGAGATGGGCAACTGGGGTCGCACCATGCCCGAGGGCACGGCGCAGGCCATCGCGTTCCACGAGGAGTACCAGGCCTACGTGGCGACGCTGATGGAGATCGACTGCCGCCCGGCGATGGTCAACCGCAAGATCCGTGAGGCCTACACCGGTCCGCGCATCACCAAGGCGTTCATGGCGATCGACGTCGGCAACCCGATCAACCCGCGCAACATCAAGGCGCAGCTCATGGGTGGTGCCATGGACGGCATCGCGCAGGCCCTCACCGCGGCCTGCCACATTAAGGACGGGACCGTCCAGGAGGCCTCGTGGGACAACTACCGGTACACCCGGCAGTGGAACGTCCCGTACGTCTTCGAGGCGCACGTCATGGAGGCCAACCGTGAGATCGGCGGTGGCGTCGGCGAGGCCGGCGTCGCGGCCGCGCAGGGTGCGGCGGCCTGTGCCTACGCCAAGGCCACCGGCAAGGACATCACCGAGATCCCGGTCAACTTCCGGGAGCCGCTGGGCTTCGTCGTCAAGCCGACCGTCCCGCCCATTCCGCAGTCGCCCGTCAACGGCCGTCGCTTCGCGCGCTGACCAACTCCGTCCTAACGGGTACTCAGAAAGGGAAATCCCGTGCCCAAGCACTCGTTCGTCCTGAACGGCAAGAAGGTCAGCGTCGACATCGAGAACAACGTCCGCATGCTGTGGGTTCTGCGTGACGTCCTCGGCGTCACCGGCCCGAAGTACGGCTGTGGCATCCGTGTCTGCCAGGCCTGCACGTCTCACCTGAACGGCAAGCACTTCAACCCCTGCTCGGTCCCGGTGTCGGACATCCGTTCCTCGGACCGGATCACGACTATCGAGGGTCTGGCCAAGACCGCCAAGGGCAAGCTGCACCCGGTCCAGGAAGCCTGGATCAAGTACGACGTCGCCCAGTGCGGTTACTGCCAGCCCGGCCAGATCATGGCCGCGACGGCGCTGATCAACCGCGTGAAGAAGTCCGGCCGCAAGATCTCCGAGGCCGACCTCGACACCCTGCGCAACGTCTGCCGCTGCGGCACCTACCCCCGCATCCGCGAGGCGATCAAGTACGCCGCCAGCAAGATGTAGGAGCTCCGCGGGAGCGTGCACCGTGGACGGCCCCCCACCCGAGTTGCTCGGGTGGGGGGCCGCTTCGTTTGCGGGTTACTGGTTGAGGCGGTCGCGGGCGGCCGCGAGGAACTCCTCGGACAGGGCGTCGCCGGCGGTGGCGCGGGCGAGCAGGAGGGCGCCCACGAGGATCGAGAAGTCGCAGATGATCCGCTCGCGCTGGACGGCAGCGTCGGCCTCGTCGGTCGCGGTGCGCTCCGCCAGGACGTCCAGCAGCGTCCGCATGCCCTCGGTGTAGGCACTGCGGGGCGCGCTGCCGGGCTCGGTCCGGGAGATGCCGCTCGCGAACGCGCTGGGGCACCCGTCGCCGGGGTTGTCGCGGTGGGCGAACGACAGGCAGAAGTCGACGAAGGCCTGCCGGGTCGCGATCGGGTCGTGGTCGTGGGCCTCGGAGAACGCATCGAGGCGCTCCAGGTGCTCGGCGAAGGCCTGTTTGACCGCGGCCGCGACGAGGGCGTCCTTGGACTCGAAGTGCTTGTAGAAGCCGCCGCGCGTCAGGCCGATCTCACCCATGACGTCGGGCACGCTGACGGCTCCGAGGTCGCGCTCCCGGAACAGGCGGGCCGCGGCTTCGATGAGTTGTCGGTGGTGCTGGTCGGCGACCGCACGCGACGCTCGGCCCATCTCAACGCTCCGGGACTTGGTGGCGGGCTGAGTCCGAAAATAGCAGTTATGTGACATCCAATACAGGGACGCCGGCAGAAATCGCGGATGGTCCGCGCGATCGACCGGCGGTTGCGCACCGGAGCGGGCCGCCAGAATGGGTGCCCATGAAGCGCATCGTCTGCACCTCGTTCGACCTGGACGCCCTCGCGCTCGTCGAGGAACCGACGCCGGAACCCGGGCCGGGCGAGGTGCTCGTCGAGGTCGCCGCGGCGGGGGTGAGCTTCGCCGACGGACTGATCGTGCGCGGGCTCTACCAGGTGAAGCCGCCACTGCCGTTCACACCGGGCACGTCGTTCGCCGGCACGATCGCGGCGGTCGGGTCCGGGGTCGACTCCGTCGCGGTCGGGACGCCGATCGCCGGGTCGGGCTTCACCGCCGGGGCGTACTCCTCGCACGTCGTGGTCCCCGCGGCGGCGGTGGTGCCGCGGCCGGACGGGGTCGACGCCGAGGTCGCCGCGAGCGTCCTGGAGAGCTACGGGACGCTCGTCTACGCGGTGACGCGGCGCGTGACGATCGCGCCGGGGGAGTGGGTCGTGGTGCTCGGTGCGGGCGGGGCGATCGGCCTCGCCGCCGTCGACGTCGCCCGCAGCCTCGGCGCGCGGGTCGTCGCCGTCGCGTCGTCGGAGGACAAGCGCGCGGCGGCCACCGCCGCCGGCGCCGAGACCGCGATCGACTACACCGACCTCAAGGACGGCATCC
This sequence comes from Sporichthya polymorpha DSM 43042, assembly GCF_000384115.1. Taxonomy (NCBI): domain Bacteria; kingdom Bacillati; phylum Actinomycetota; class Actinomycetes; order Sporichthyales; family Sporichthyaceae; genus Sporichthya; species Sporichthya polymorpha. The sequence goes on along the minus strand of NZ_KB913029.1, from coordinate 816,894 downwards.
GCGCCGCGACGGGCGGCGGTGCCGACGTCGTTCTCGACCCGGTCGGCGGGGCCGCGGCCGAATCGGCGCTCCGGGCATTGCGCGCCTCCGGCCGCTTCTGCGTCCTGGGCTTCGCCTCGGGCGAGATCCCGCGCCTGCCGGCCAACTTGGTGCTGCTGCGCAACCGCACGGTCGTCGGCGTCGACTGGGGCGACTGGGCCCGCGAGGTCGCGACGGTCGAGGAGAACGCGGCGCTGCTCGCCGACGTCCTCGACCGCATCGGCCGCGGCGAGCTCCACCCGGGGCGTCCGACGGCCGTCCCGCTGGCTGACACGGCGTCAGTTCTCCGGGGCTTCGCCGACCGGTCCGCGACGGGGCGATACGTCCTCGTCCCCTGATTTCTTTGTGGTCCCGGCCAAACGCCCCATCGTCCGTCAGGTCGGGGGTTGGTGCGCGGACCGGCCCGGGTGATACTCGGCGCCATGTCCGCCCGGCTCCGCCTCGCCGTGCCCGCGATCGCGGCTGCTGTTGGGCTGCTCGTGTCCGGGTGCGGGACGCGGATGAGCTCGGACGAGGTGCGCGCCGGGGTCGAGACCGGCGCGGTCGAACTCGCGCCCGGGACGCTGGAGCAGCTGCGCGCGGCCCGCTCCGCCCCGGTCGTGCCGTCGGCCGGTGACCCGGCCGGGCCGGCGGCCGCGCCGGCACCGGGCGGGTCGGTGCCGGGCGGGTCGGTTCCGGGTGACGGTGCGGCCGCGGCGCCGGCGGCCGCTCCGGCTCGCGTCGAGGGCGCGGTGCCGGCGGAGGCGCGGGGCTCCGCGCCGACCGCGGCCCGGCCGGCGGCCTGCACGGGTCGGGAAGCTCCGCTGGCGATCGGCCAGATCGGCAGCTTCAGCGGGGTCATGGGGCCGATCACGGCCAGCGGGCGCACCGCGCTCGCCCTCTGGGTCAAGCACGTCAACGCCACCGGCGGGCTCGCCTGTCACCCCGTCACGGCCTACGTGATGGACGACGGCATGGATCCCAGCCGCGGCGCGGCCGCGGTCGGCACCCTCGCCACGCAGCGCAAGGTGCAGGCGCTGGTGTCGCTGTGGGCGCCGTTGTCGATCCCGGCGATGCGGTCGGCCATCGAGCGGTACCAGCTCCCCGTCGTCGGCGGCGACTCCGTCATGCCGGACTGGTACTCCCACCCGCTGCTGTTCCCCCAGGGCGCCGGCCTCAACGGGGCCGTCGCCGGCGCGCTGCGCCAGGCCGTCGACGCGGGGTTCACCAAGATCGGGATGCTCTACTGCGTCGAGACGCCGCTCTGCGCCGGAGTGCAGGATGTCGTGTCGAAGTACGCCGAGCAGATGGGCGCCGAACTCGTCTACAGCTCGCCGGTCTCGCTCACGCAGACCGACTTCACGGCCCAGTGCCAGAACGCCAAGAACGCCGGCGTGCAGTCGTTCGGGATGTGCGTCGACGGGTCCACGATCACGCGGGTCGTGCGCTCGTGCGCCGCCCTCGGCTTCCGTCCGCAGCTCATCTCCGGCGCGATGCTCGTCAGCGCGGCGCAGGCGACCGACCCCGGGATGCGGCAGAACACCCTCTCGGTCTCGACGCCCAACGCGCCCTGGATGCTGACCGAGAACGCGGGCCAGAAGGAGTACGCCGCGATCCTCGAGCGGTACGCGCCGGGGACGCCGCGCGACGCCGTCTCCCTCGCCTCGTGGGCCGCCGCGAAGCTGTTCGCCGCGGCGATCGGGAACCTCGGGGACGCCGCCCGAGCCGGGCCGATCACCTCCGCGGACGTCCTGACCGGGCTGGGCAGGGTGAAGAACGAGACCCTCGACGGCCTCGCCCCGCCGATCACCTTCTCGCCCGGCCAGAAGGCGGCCCGCGAGCACAACTGCGTCTACTACGCCCTGCTCACCGAGCGCGGCTGGGAGGCCCCGCGGGGCAACAAGTACGTCTGCTTCTGATCCACCCTCAGCGGCGGCGGGGCGGGCGTGACGCGGACCTCTGTTTGTGCGGAATCGGGGCGGGCAGCCAGACCGCACGAAGCATGCAGCATTCGTCCAGCTTCGTCCGCTTTTCCCCGGGCGGGCGAGACCCAGAGGAGTTGTGAATGCGAACCGCCCCCACGCACATCCGAACTCGATCCCTCGCGACCCGGCTCGCGGCCACCGGCGCGGCCGCGATCCTCGCGGCGACCGGCCTGGTCACGGCGGCCGACAGCGGCGCCGAGTCGAGCAGCACCCAGGTCGCCTTCGTCGACCCGGTCCCGCTGTTCCCGCTCCCGATCCCGTGCACCGGCGCGCCGCTCGACGCGCAGACGACCTGCGCCGGCGGCGGCCACTACAACAAGGGTGGCGACCGCGGTGACGGCGTCGGCGGCGACACCCCGTCGCTCGGCGGCAACAGTGGCGGCGAGAGCGGCGGCGGCGGCGAAGGTGGGCCGTCCGCCTGAGTCCACGCTCGCACCTTTGTGGGACAGAACAAAAACCCCTGATTGGCGGTCAGAACTGACCGCCACTCAGGGGTAAGACTTTTGTTGGTGCTGTCACACAACTTTGGTTGGACGCCTTTCGGGGGGCCCGCTCAGCCGTTAACCTGCGAGCTGCCCACCTTGTCCGGATTTGCCCCGCCGGACCGGTTTAACGATTGGGAGCGTCCCCATGCACAACACCTCGAGCGGTGGTCGTCACCGCAAGCCCAACCGCACCCGCGCCATCGCGCTGCGTACTGCTGTGTCGGCCGGCGCCGCGGCGGTCGCGGTCCTGGCGACTCCTGCCGCCGCGAGCGCCAGCACCCCGGGTGCCGCCCCGCCGTTCCCCTGCACGGGGAGCCCGCTGGACGGCTTCACCACCTGTGGCGCCTCCGGCTACTACGGCAACGGCGTGACCGGTGGCAACGCCGGTGACTTTGCCGGTGGAGACACCCCGGGCGGCAAGTAGCCCCCACGGTCGCAGCTCGACCGCACGAGCTCGACCTGTCGAACGAACTGAAGACCTCCCGCCGGAAGCGGGAGGTCTTCGGTCGTTAACCCTGGCGCGAGGTGACCGTGGCCGCGGTCGTGTGTGCGACCGGGGCGCCGGCGCCGGACTTGCCGGGCTGCTTGGCCGGCAGCTGGTAGGTGATGACCACCAGGCCGTCGTTGGTCGAGCCCTGCCCCATGAGCAACTGCACGGAGGCCAGGTCGGGGAGGCGCCACGCGGAGATGTAGCCGCTGCCTCCGCCCCCGCCGCCGCCGGCGGTCGCGCCGGCCGAGCCGCCACCCCCGCCGGCGTAGCCGCCGCCACCACCACCGGCGCCGACGGTGCCGCCGGCCCAGTTGCCGGAGTGCTTGATGGAGTTCGACGTGCCGTAACCGCCGGCGCCGCCGCCTCCGCCGTACTGCTCGTCGAACCCGTCGTGGCCGTCCTGGCCCGCGACCGTGTCGACGGCCGCGCCGCCGCTCGGGCCGACGGCGCCGATGCCGCCGGGACCGAAGAAGTCGCCGCCGCCGTCCTCGCCGCGCTCGCCGCCGCCACCACCGCCGCGGGCGTCCGCGGCGAACGTCGTCAGCGTGCCGCCGCCGCCACCACCGCCGCCGGCGACCAGGAGGCGCGCGTCGTGGCCGGTGCCGTTGAGCAGGACGCTCGAGGCGCCGCCGCCTCCGCCGCCGGCCGGGGCGCCCGCGCCGCCGTGGGCGCCGCCGTAGCGGCCGGCCGCACCGGGCTTCATGCCGTTGGCGTTCGTGCCGTGGCCACCGACCCGGACGTGGAGCTGGTCGCCGGCGCGGACCGGGAAGGTCGCGGCGACCATGCCGCCCGGCCCGCCCGGTGCGGGGGCGACGTCCGAACGCAGGACGCCGCCGGCACCGCCGGCCGCACCGTGCGCGGTGATGCGCACGTCGCGCACGCCGGCCGGGACGCGCAGGAGGTAGTCAGTGGCTGACGGGTCGTCATATGTGCAGGTGACGACCCCGAGAGCGGTGGGTGAACTGCACTCGCCGGCGACGCTTGCTCCGGCGGCCGGGACGCCCGTTCCGCCGAGCACGACCGCGAGCGTTCCGCCGATCGCTGCTGCTCTCATGTTGTTTGGCCCTTCGTCTGGCGCTGCCTCGAGAGAGCTTCGGAAGGAGGCTAACCCGATGTCTGTGTGCGGAGCGAGGGCCCGTCCGGCTCTTTCGGCCGGACGGGCCCTCGTGTTTCCCCGATGTCGCGCAACCGCCCGGAGCGCGACTACCCACTGATTGATGTCACCAACACCCAGCGGGGGCTCTTACATGTTTCGTGAGGCCTCCTTGATGGCCTCCCGGATACGCGGGTACGTGTTGCATCGACAGACGTTGCGCAGGTTGTCCAGGTCGGCGTCGGTGACCTTCCGACCCTTCTTCTTGGCCTTCTCGATGAGGTCGACGGCCGCCATGATCTGACCGGGCTGGCAGTACCCGCACTGCGGGACCGAGTTCTTGATCCACGCCTCCTGCACGGGGTGCAGTCCGTTCGGGCCCTTCTTCTTGCCGGCCGTGTCGGCCAGACCCTCGATGGTCGTGATCCGGTCGGTCGGCTTGATGTACTTCACCGACACCGAGCAGGGCGTGAAGGCCTTGCCGTTGATGTGCGACGTGCAGGCCTTGCACTGATTGATGCCGCAGCCGTACTTGGGGCCGCGGACCTTGAGGACGTCACGCAGAACCCACAGCAGGCGGACGTCGTCCTCGATGTCAACGCTGACCTTCTTGCCGTTCAGGATGAACGAGTGCTTGGACACGGGAAACTCCTTTCTTTCGCTCGAAGGTCAGCTGGGCAGGACGCGCGTCGGGCTCTGCGGCACCGACGGTGACTTGGGAATGTGCGTGAACTGGCTCGGGGTGTCCCGGAAGTAGACCGGGAGCTCGGTGATCTTGCGGCCGAGGACCTTCTGCAGCGCGATGGCCGCAGCGGCGTAGCCGGCGCCGTTGCCGGTCTCGCCGGTGCCCGAGGGCACCAGGCTGCCGTCGTCGATGACGATGGCCTCGAACTCGAGAGGCGACATCCACTGCCGGGTGAACATGTAGTCGTCCCAGCCGCCCTCGATCGGGAGGCCTTCCTCCCAGTGCAGGGCCTCGGTGAAGGCGGCCGCGATGCCGTCGATCATGCCGCCCATGAACTGGGCCTTGCACTGGTCCGGGTTGACCGGGACGCCCATCGCGCCGGCGAAGATCGCCTTGGTGATGCGCGGGCCCGGCCAGCCGCGGCGGGTCCGCCGACGTGTCGTCTCCGGCCGGTTGTCGATCTCCATCAGGCACGCGAGGTTGCACTTGTACTCGCTGTGGATGGCGATGGCCTGGGCCATGCCGGCCGGCATCTTCCGGCCCCAGTTGCCGCGCTCGGCGACCGCGTCGAGCGCGGCCTTCATGTGCTCGCTCTTCGCGAACGCACGGCGGAACTCGTACCCGTCCATGCCGAACGACTCGGCGAGGTCCTCGACGAGGAGCTCACGGGCCACCGCGACGTCCGGGGAGTACACGTTGCGCACCGCGGATGTGGGCAGGTAGTCGTACTGGAACGCCTCGGTGAGGGCGGTCTTGGTCGGCCCGAAGTTGTACGGGACCGAGGTGACGACCTGGTAGAAGTAGTCGGTGACGCCGGTATTGCCCGCATAGCGACCGGGCTCCTTCTTCACCGCGCGCCCGGAGATGACGTCGCCGAGACTGTGGGTGAAGTCGCAGGCCCCCGACGCGTGCCACTGGGTGAAGCTGGTGACGCTGTTGCCGACCTTGGTGGCCCGCACGTGCGAGATCGCTCCGGGGTGCTGACGACCGTGGCGGATGTCATCGGTGCGGTGCCACATCAGGCGGACCGGCTTGCCGAACGCCTTCGACGCCCGCGCCGCTTCCAGGATGTGGTCGCCGTGCAGCTTGCGGCCGAACGAACCGCCCGCGTACACGACGTTGATGACGACCTTGTCGAGGGGCAGGCCCAGCTCCTCGGAAAGCATGCCCAGCGGGGTGCCGGGGATCTTCGAGGCCGCCCACACCTCGCACTTGTCGTCGGTCACGTCGGCGACCGCGCTGTTCGTCTCGAGCGGAGAGTTGCTGCGGAACTGGAAGGTGTACTCGCCCTCGATCACCTCGGACCCGGGCAGTGCCGGCTCCATCGGGAGCCGCACCTTCTGGACCTCGGCCATCAGGCCCTCGGAGTTCACCTTGCCGGTGTCGCCGACCTCCCAGTCGACCTTGAGCGCGCGAATCGCGTCGACGCACTGACCGAACGTCTTCGCGCGGATGGCCACGGCCGAGGAACGGTGCGTGGACTCGATGACCGCGACGTCGGTGACGCCCGGCATCCCCTTGATCTGCTCCAGATTGTTGATCTTGCCGACCCGGCCGTTGAATGTCGGGGGCCGCGCGAGCATCGTCGGGAGCGCGTTCGGGATGTCCAGGTCCATCGCGAACTTCTTGGCGCCGGTGACGATGGCCTTGATGTCCTTGCGCGGCACCGACTTGCCGATCACGCCGCCCTTGGGCGGGCCGATCGCGGCGTCGAGCAGCGCACCGACGAGCTCGTTCTGGGGCGAGCCGATGGCGAGGGAGCCGTAGGGCGCCCGCTGGCCGTCGGGGCCGAAGACGAAGCCGTCCTTGGTGCGCAGGACGTCGGGCGAGACGTTCCACTTCTGGGCCGCAGCGCCGACGAGGCGCTGCCGCGCGAGCTCGCTGAGCTCACGCAGCGGCTCCCACAGCGAGTACAGCGACGAGGACCCGCCGGTGAGCTGGGCGGCGAACAGGTCCGCCCGGGCCTTGGACTGGGTGATGTCGACCTGCTCGTACGGGATCTCCATCTGGTCGGCGATGATCTGCGCGACCCCGGTCTCGACACCCTGTCCGACCTCGCAGCGCGGCATGTCGAAGCGGACCCGGCCGTCCTCAGAGACCTCGAGCGTGAGCAGTGGCGTCACGGCGCGGGTCTGGTCGCGCATGAGGTCCATGAAGTCGTAGTGGTCCGACGGCAGGTCGTTGCTCAGGATGGGGGTGGCCCCGCCGGCCGCGGTGGCCGGGCGCGAGTCGACCACGTACTGACCAGCCACGGTCAGCGTTGTCCCGGCCATGACATAGCCGACGAAGCGTCGACGGCTCAGGCCGTTCGCGGTCTCCTCAGGCCCGGTAGTGCCGAAAGCGTCTGCAGTTTGCGTCATGAGCGTGCTTCCTTTCGCGCCGGCTCGGGGGAGACCGGCTCAAGAGGCGTCGATCGTCAGCGGGCGGGGGCGTTCACGATCAACTTCAGGTCAATGCCCTTCGGCTGAAGAGCATGGCGGGTGGGAGTACTCACCACCTGCGCCCATGGCGGATGGGTGCCAGAACTGCGGAGGCCCTGGCGTGGGGCGGTGTTGTACACAGCGGGCGGAATGTGTGCACATCGGAGTAAGTGACGCGGACCACGAGGGTCTTACTGAGAAAATGTCCGGTCAGTTCAACTTGTCCGATCGCACCAAGTTCTGTGACGGCACGTCAGGGTTCGTCCGGTAAGAACCAAAGGTCGTGACGGCACTGACGAGGGTGAGTCGCCTCCTTCCGCCAGAGGAGCGAAGAGTCGTCGCGCGGAAGAGAAACGGACAACATCCCCATGCGGTTGCTGCCCTCGCCACGTCCCCGGCCCTCCACCTGCCTCTTCTCGGTGCTGGCTCTCGCCTGCTCCGTCGTCGCGGTCGCCGCCCCCACGCCGGTGGCCGCGGCGCCGGTCACCACGATCACCTCGACGTGGACCTCGGACGACGGCCAGGACTTCACGATCACCAACCACCTCAGAAACTTCCCCGGGGTGGACCGGGACGCGGCGGCAGCGCACGAGTACCTCGTCGTCTGGGCCGGCGACGTCAACGCCGCCGACCTCGAGTCCGGGGCCGGCGGCAAGCTCCACAACCTGCCGGGCGCGGCCGGCGAGGCGATGGATTCGCTCGGCCGTCCGCACACCCCCGCGGTCGGGCCGGACTTCCTCGCGGTGATCGACGTGCAGAAGGGCGCGCCGACCTACGGCAAGGTCGTCAACACCGTCACGGTCCCGCTCGCGGAGAACGAGCCGCACCACATGCAGTACGAGTGGCACCGCGGCGACACCATCTTCGCCGGCGGCCTGTACAGCGACGTCGCGTTCGCGCTCGACGCCACGAACCTGCCGGTGCTGACGCTGCGCGGCGTCAACCTGCCGACGGACACGCCCTGCGGCTCCGTGCCCGACGCGTTCTGGACGATGAGCGACGGCACGGCCTACGGCACGTGGATGGGCGGCCCGAACCTGCCCGGTCCCTGTACCTACACCAACGGTGAGACGCGGATGGGCAACGGCTTCGGCGGTGCCCCGGGTTCGGTCGTGCTGCTGGACCGGAACGGACGGACGATCTCCGAGTCACCCGCCGCGACCCCCGGGATGGAGCCGGTGCCGCACGAGTGCGCCATGACGCCGCCGGTCGAGCCGCGCTCGTGCGCGAACCCGCACGGCATCCAGCTCCGCGAGGACCTGAACCGGATGATCACCGGTGACTTCGCACAGCCGTCGGTGATCATCGAGGACCCGCTGCCGGCGCTGCCGCCGGTCGACGTGAACATGGTCCGCCGCACGGTGCGGATCTGGGACATCAGCGACCGGAAGAACCCGAAGGTCGTGTCGGTCTCGCGGCTGCCGGACGGACCGCGGAAGACCAAGCCCTCGGACGCCGAGAACATGGGCTTCATGGAGGTCACGGTCACGAACCGGCCGGGCCACAAGGGCGCCTTCGCCTCCTCGATGTGCGCCGGGGCGATCTACTACACGCCCGACATCACCGTGAAGGATCCGAAGTGGCGCGAGGTCTACGACCAGGCCGCCGTCTACCGCGCCATGAACGAGCGCGCGAAGGCCGGCATGGCCGGCAGCGGTGCCGGGCACCACGGCTTCGCCGACAGCGGGTGCGAGGGCAGCGGCTGGCTGCAGACCTCGCCCGACGACCGGTTCCTCTACACGGTGACGATGGGCCGCCGCGCCCACACCGCGAACACCTCCGACCCGGGCACGCCGGGCATCGTTCTCTCGCTCGACATCCGCAAGCTGCTCGCTGCGGGCAGTGACTACAAGTGCGAGATCGACACCGAGGCCGAGGCGTTCAACGGCGGCGCCGAGAAGGACTGCCCCACCGTGCACTCGGTGCTGCCCGTCGACGACCCGACGAGCGGCGGTCCGCACTGGGGCGCGCTGGACCACTTCGTCCAGGGCCCGGACGGGAAGTTCTCCGAGACGCGTGACCCGCGCCGGCTGGCGTACTCGAACTACTTCGTCGCCCGCACCGGCTGGGACGGTGACCACAAGGTCTGCCTGGTGACGATCGACGACCAGCACCGGCTCTCACTGGACCGCGACTTCAAGGACGAACACACCGGCGCACCGTGCGTCGACTTCAACCGCGTCTGGTGGCCCCACGGCCCCTGGGGTGACGCGAAGCCGCACTCGATGATCTTCGTGGTGCCCGACGCGGCGTTCCGCGACTGACATGGCGGCCCACCCCGGAGTTCGGCGCGTGCTGTCGCGCGCCGGGCGAGTGACGATCGGACTCGTCGCCGTGGTGGCCGCGGTGGCGACCGGCGTCGTCGTCACCGGGGTGTTCGCGGGCGGCGTCGGCGCGGGACCGCCGATGCCGCCCCAGGCCGCCGGCGGGCAGCCCGTCGTCGAGCAGGTGTCGGTCGACGGGCGCACGGCGCAGGTCGTCGTCGTCCCGCACCGGCCGGGGCCGAACCTCGTGTGGGTCGACGGCGAGGGTTACCTGGTCGGCGTGGGCGACGCGCTCGTCGCGGCGCAACGTCGGGCCGGTGCCCCGGGCGCCTGGGCGCTCGTCGACCTGCCGGCCGGCCCGACGACGCTGTGGGTCGAGCACTCCGGACGGCGCGCGGCGCTCGACGTGCATCCCGACGCGACGGTCCCCACCCTGCCGGCGATCACCACCGCCGCCGGCCCCGAATGCCTGTCGGCCGTCGTCGGCGCGGCCCTGGCCGGCGCGGTACCCCCCAGCCGCTGCCCGAACCAGGCGCTGACGGCGGCCGACCGGACCGCGCTGCGCGGGATGCTGCGCTCGATCGCGGACCGCGGCGTCCCCGGCGTCCGGCTCGTGGGCGGCGACTCGCCCCGGGCGGACGCGGCCGAGCGTCTCGTGCGCCGCGAGGCGGCGCGGCTGAACCTCCCCGTGGACGGCGTCCGCCATCCGCTCGACGCCCGCGTCGTCGTCGGGGACTGGTCGGCCGCGGAGCGGGCGCTGGCGACGCAGGCGCGGAAACCCGCCCGCTCCGGGGTCTACCTCGCGCCCTGGCTCGGCAACGGCACGTTGCTCGGCTACAGCTCGGGCGCGGTCGTCGTGCTGAACTACGACACCACCGCGGGCCCGGCGGCGGAGTACATCGCCGAGCTCGACAAGTACGCGCTGCGCAAGCTGGCGTCACCGGCCGGGTTCACGACGTGGCTCGCCGCGACCGGCCGGCCCGCCCCCGCCGGCCCGCCGCGCCTGTACGCCGCGCTGGCCGGGTTCAGCCTGATGGGTGTCGACCTGTCCCACCGGGGCGGCGGCATCGGCACCGGCGGCTGGGTGCCGAACGGGCGGCTGACCACGGTGAGCAAGCCCCTCACCACCGAGGGTTCGGCGAGCCGGTGAGCGCGAGCCTGGTCACGGCCCGAAATTTCGGGGTAAGACTTCGGGACCAGGCGACACCAACGTGGATACCTGCTGTATCTCTCCCCGAGCAGCTCGAAGAAACGGTCGTAGTGGAAAACTCCGACGCCGCCCCGTCGGACGAGAAGTGGATAGCCGATCTGACCGCGGACGGTCCGGACGGCGATGCCGCCCTGCGTCGACTCCATGAGCTCCTCCTGCGGGCGAGCCGGCACCAGGTGTATCGGCTCCGCGGCATGCTTCCGCACGCCGGCCCCGAGGAGCTCACCGATCTGGCGATGCAGGCCGCCGACGAGGCGACGGTCTCCGTGCTGCGGCGGCTGGACACCTTCGAGGGCCGGAGCCGTTTCTCGACCTGGGCCTACAAGTTCGCGGTCTACCAGGCCGGGGTCGAGGTGCGGAAGCAGGCCTGGCGACACAAGGAGATCTCGCTCTCCGACTCCGTCGACCTGGTGGGGATGGTCGACCACAGTGCTTCCCCGTCCGAGCTGGCCGAGGCGACAGAGCTGGCCCGGGCCGTGGAGAAGGCGATCCGCACCGCGCTGACGCCGCATCAGCGGCGCATCGCGATCGCACTCGTCATCGACGAGGTTCCGATCGACGTCCTGGCCGATCGGTTGGGCACCACCCGCAACGCGCTCTACAAGACCCTGCACGACGCCCGTCGGCGGTTGCGAGCCGCTCTTGCCGACTGCGGGCACCTGGATGCCATCACCGACCGGAGTACCGCATGAACGCTCCGCCCCCACCACGGTCGCTCGCCGAGGTCGTTGCCGGACTCACGGCCGACGCGGACCCCTACTTGTCGTGCGACGAGTGCTTCGATCAGATCTGCGCGTACGTCGAGCAGGTCGCCGCGGATCCCGCGTACGAGGACGTCGTGATGCGAAGACACTTGGATACGTGTGGCGCCTGCGCCGAGGAGGCGGCCACACTGCTTGAGCTCGGGGCTCTGGACCTCACGAGCTGACCCTCTTCCCCGCTTCTCGACCGCCTGGCAGCGGCACTTCGTGCTGCCCGCGTTCGGCCGGGGGAGGCCTGGGGTGTCGGCGGTCCATGACCGCCCCCGGCACCCGAGGAGATGTGCTGTTGTGTATACATCGTAACACGATATAAATCCGCCGCAAGACCCCTCCTGCGGCATTTCGCGGTGGGACCACGTCGGTGATGGCGATGCAGCCTGGGGCCCGCGGCCATTCGACTCGCGCGATACCGCGGAACTCGCGACCCAAACCTATCTGATATTCCGTCAGATTATGACGTGACGCACAAAACCATTAGACGTAAAGCTATGACCGCTCGTCGACGGACGGGCAAATCGGGCGATCTTCGCGTGTGATCCGGTGAACACTCGACGGGAAGCGAAGGCCGAACCAGGTCCCGTGTCCGTGCGCAGCCAGATCACCCGTCCAGGACCGGGACGCCCGCCCCAGGCTTTGCGCGAAGAGGCTGCCGCACGTTGTCCATCCCGTCGCCCGGCGGGAGCAGAACTTCCGCCGTGTCCGCGACGGCCCGAAAGCCGGTTCCCCCGAGCCGGCGTGAAGGGAAAACAGTTCATGTCACCAACACCCAGCCCCGACCCGACCACGCTTGCACCGCCTGCCGCACAGCCTTCGGGCACCTCGCGGCGCCAATTCGTCGGGTACGTGCTGGCCGGCACCACGCTGGCTGTCACTGCCGACATGGCATGGGAAGGCACAGCGTCGACGGCCCACGCGGCCGGTGCCTCCCCGATCCCGAGTAACCCCACGTTCTCGGCCAACTACGACTTCCTGGACGCGTACCGGGACTCGTGCCTCCCGACCAACCACCACCTGAAGATCGAGCTGACGCCCAAGGGCAAGGCGCGCTTCGCGCTGCCTCGCCAGGAGGTCGGTCAGGGCATCACGACCTCGTTCGCGCAGGTCATCGCCGACGAGCTCGACATGTCGATGGACGACGTGGAGGTCTACCTCTCCGACGCCCGTCCCGAGCTCGTCTTCAACCAGCTGACCGGTGGTTCCACCTCGCACTTCTCGCTGTGGATGCCGATGCGCACGATGGCGGCGACGGCTCGCACGGCGCTGTCCTCGGCGGCGGCGGAGAAGTGGGGAGTCCCCGTCTCCGCGGTCGAGACCCGCGACGGCGCCGTCCACGGCCCCGACGGTCAGCGGGCCACCTACGGCTCGCTGGCGGAGCTCGCGGCCTCGAAGGTCACGAAGCCGCTGGACGTCAAGCTCAAGGGCAAGCCCGGCAAGTACGTCGGGAAGAGCGTGGGCCGCGTCGACGCCGTCGACATGGTCACCGGCAAGAAGAAGTTCGCGATGGACCTCGCGGTCCCGAACGCACTTCCGACGATGCTGTGCCGGCCGCCGACGATCAACGGCACCGTGCAGTCGATCGACAACCTCGAGCGCGTGAAGGGGATGCCGGGCGTCACCGACGTCGCGGCGATCTCCCGTGGCGTCGCCGTGCGTGCGCGCACCTTCGGTCAGTGCATTGACGCGATCCGCGCGCTCAAGGTCACCTGGGGCGCCGGGACCGTCGACAAGGAGAACAACGAGTCGCTGGCCGCGAAGGTCGCGTCCGTCCTCCTGCCCGTGCCGCCCGCGGCGCCGACCGACGAGGTCATCGACGAGGACTACACGTTCCACTACCGCAGTGGTTCGCCGCTCGAGACGAACTGCGCCATCGCCGACGTCCGCAAGGACTCCGCCGAGGTGTGGGGCACGAACAAGATGCCGATCGTCACGCTGCAGCGGATCGCGCTGATGCTGGACCTGCCCGAGGACGCCGTGACCGTGCACTGCCCGCCGGGCGGTGGCTCGTTCGGTCGCCACCTGTTCTCGGACGCGTCCTACGAGGCCGTCGAGGCGTCGAAGACCTTCGGCAAGCCCGTCAAGCTGATGTGGCACCGCACGGACGACAACCGCCACGGGCGTATGCACCCGATGATGGTGAACCGCGTGCGCGCCACGAAGAACGGCAACAGCGTCACGAGCTTCACGATGTCGAGCGCGTCCTCGGCGTGCGACTGGACGCACGGACTCGGCGAGATCATCTCCGGTTCGGCGACCGCGCAGGACCCGCGTCTGGGCTTCTCCGGCAACAAGGAGGCCGGCAACCTCTCGGTGTCGATGGGCTTCTACCAGCTCGTCACCGACGTGCCGTACCACTTCGGCCCGACCGCGGTGTTCCTCAACGAGATCTTCGCCTACGACACGCTCCCGACGTCCGCGGTGCGAAACGTGTACTCGCCCGACACCGGGACGGCGCGTGAGCTCCACGTGTCGAAGATGGCCGACGCGTTCGGCATGGACGACTACGAGTTCCGTCGCTCCTTCGCGGCGAACGACGGCTGGCGTGCGGTTCTCGACAAGGCCGCCGAGGCCGGCAACTGGGGCCGCACGATGCCGAAGGGCACCGCGCAGGCGATCGCGCTCCACAGTGAGTACCAGTGCAAGGTCGCGTGCTTCATGGAGCTCGACGCCCGGCCCGCCATGGTGAACCGGAAGATCCGCGAGGCCTACACCGGTCCGCGTGTCACGAAGGCGATCATGGCCGTCGACGCGGGACGGGTCATCAACCCGCGCAACTTCCAGGCGATGATGATGGGCGGTTGCATGGACGGCATCGCCCAGGCCCTGACGGCGAGTCTGCACATCGAGGACGGCCTGCCGCTCGAGGGCTCGTGGGACAACTACCGGTACACCCGGCAGTGGAACGTCCCGTACGTGTTCGAGTGCCACGTCATGCCGGACAGCCGTGAGATCGGTGGTGGCGCCGGCGAGACCGGTGTGGCCGCCGGCCAGGCCGCCGCGGCGATCGCCTACGGCCGGGCGGTGGGCAAGCTCCCGACGATCAACCCGGTCAACTTCAACGAGCCGCTGGGATTCGTGGCGAAGCCCAAGGTGCCACCGATCCCGCAGTCACCCGTCAACGGCCGCCGCTTCGCGCGCTGACCTGATTACCCGGAAGGAGGAGACTTCATGAGTAAGCACACGTTCATCCTGAACGGCAAGAAGGTCAGCGTGGACGCCGAGAGCAACGTCCGCATGCTGTGGGTGCTCCGCGACCTGCTCGGTGTCACCGGACCCAAGTACGGGTGCGGCATCCGGGTCTGCCAGGCGTGTACCTCGCACCTGAACGGCAAGCACTTCAACCCGTGTTCGGTGCCGGTCTCGGACATCAAGTCCTCGGACCGCATCACCACGATCGAGGGTCTGGCCAAGACGGTGAAGGGCAGCCTGCACCCGGTGCAGGAGGCCTGGATCAAGTACGACGTCGCTCAGTGCGGTTACTGCCAGCCCGGCCAGATCATGGCCGCGACGGCGCTGATTCAGCGGGTTAAGAAGTCCGGCCGCAAGATCTCCGAGGCCGACCTCGACACCCTGCGCAACGTCTGCCGCTGCGGTACGTACCCGCGTATCCGTGACGCCGTGAAGTACGCGGCCGCCAGGATGTAGCGACGCCGCCCCGTATCGCGCACCCACGGCCCCCTCCGGTACCCGGAGGGGGCCGTGGCGGGTCGTCAGTCGCTGACCTTGCTCGCCGGCCGGCGGTAGTCGAGGTCCCGGTACTCCGGGTGCCGCCCCATCCAGCCCTGGACGAACGGGCAGATCGGGAGCACCTGGAGCCCGAGCGTCCGGACGTGGTCGAGTGCCGCGCGCACCAGCTGGCCGCCGATGCCCTGACCTTCGAGCGCGGGGTCGATCTCGGTGTGGGTGAAGACGATCAGCTCCGCCGTCTTCTGGTACGCCGCGTGGCCGAGCAGCTGCCCGTCCCGCCGGATCTCGTACCGGTTCTCGGCAGGATTGTCGCGTACCTGGGTGGTCACAGGGTTCCTCGTCTCGATCGGTTGCTCAGCCGTTGACGAACGTGCGGAGCTCCACGATGACACCGTCGCGGCACTTCTAGCGTCAGCGGGATCGCGCGTTATAGCGCGCGATCCCGCTGACGTTAAGGCTGCCTTCGACGGTCTTGTGCTTGTCGGCGCCTGGTCCTATACTCGAACATACGTTCGAACTGGGTTGGAGGTTTCGTGCCGGTCGGGTTGGTTGAGCGCGAGACCGCGGGGTGTGAGCTCCCGTGGGAGCCGGGTGACCGCCCGCCCGCGCCCGGGCATCCGGACTACGCCTCCTACCTGGACTACTGCGCGTACGAGGCGCGGCGGGATGCGTTCTGGTCCGCCCACGCGAACGGCCCGGTCCTGCCGGTGGATGCGCCGATCGACATGACCGCGGCCCGTTCCGACGCCGAGCTGGTCTGGGAGGTCGCGGACGCCGACCGGCTGGAGAACGCCGCGTACGGGGCGAAGTGCCGGGCGGTGTCGAACCTGGCGCTGCGCAAGCTGCGCGACCCGGATGCCGACTACGACCCCGAGTATCTGCGCCGTTCGGTCGAGGCCGAACTCGGGTGCCTGCTCAAGCTCTCCCCGGCGGCGGTGCAGAACCTGTGCCACGTGGCGATGGAGTTGACCCGCCGCTACCGAAAGACCTTTGCCGCCCTCGAACGCGGCGAGGTCAACCGGGTCCAGGTGCAGGCCATCGTGGACGAGGGCGCCGATTTGGATGTCGCCCAGGCGTCCCGGCTTGAGGACGCGGTGCTGCCCGAGGCGAAGGAACGGGGCGGGCGCTCGTTCCGGGACCGGGTCCGCCGCGAGGTCAAGGCCATCGATGAGGACGCGGTCCGCAAGCGGGAGCAGCGGGCCCGCGAGGAACGCTGCGTCTACGTCCGCCCGGAGTACGACGGCATGGCCACTCTGTGCCTGTTCATGCCCGAGGACGAAGCGAAGCGCATCTTCAAAGCGCTCAAGGAGCGCGTCCACCACGACCGGGCGGTCCAGAAAGAGCAGGCCGCCGAAGCGCCGCTGGTGATCGCCCGCCGGGACGAGCGCACCATCGCCGCCCAGGAGCTCGACACGATCCAGGCCATCCTCGGTGAGGCGCTCGGGCTCGACCCGACCGAGCCGGAGATCCGGGCCTCCTCCGCCCTGTCGGCCGAGGCAATCGAGCTGCTCGACCTGCACGCCGACAACTACGCGCCCACGGCGAAGATGAAGACCGCGGTGCGGAACCGGGACAAGCATTGTAGATTCCCCGGCTGCCGGCGCCCGGCCCGCCAGTGCGACATCGACCATTCGATCCCGTTCACGAAGGTCAAGGGCAAGGTCGTCCAGGGCTGGACGCGTTACTGGAACCTCGGCTGCCTGTGCCGGTTCCACCATCAGGTCAAACAGATGCCCGGCTGGCATCTGGAACAGGACCGGGGCCGGTTCATCTGGACCACCCCGACAGGGCTGAGGTTCATCACCTATCCCGGTGCGGATGACCCCGACGCTGAACTACCGGACTTCATCAAGGACCTGACCGCGCCGGTCCCGTTCTGACCTGACGGATCGTCAGGGGGTGCCGCGCGCCGTTGAGCTGGACCCGCAGGTCCGCCGGGGCCCGGCGGGGCGGCGGAGTTCGGGGTGTCCTCAAGGAGCGTCAAGCCGACCCGCGTGGCCGAAGGACACGCGAGCAGGACGCGCGGCCGCCGACCGTCACCATGCACCCACGCGGTCCGCGCGGCCGGGAGGTCAGCGACGGAGGACATCCCGAACGGAGCCGTCCCGCCCCACTTCGGTCAGTACCGGTAGACGCCGGCCGCGGCGAAGCGGCGGCGACGCTTGGCCACCTTGAGCGCCAGCACGCCCAACGCGGCCGCCACGGCGAGCAGGCCGCCGGTCATCGCCGAGGTCTTGGCTGAGAAGCCGCCGACCAGCAGGTCGTCGGAGTCCGACGCGTTGGCGACCGAGGTCGGCCGGATGTCGTTGGTACTGACGCCGACGACGGGCGCGAGGTCGGCCTCGCTGACGACCGCCTTGGACAGCGGCTCGACGAGCTGGCCGACCGGCTCGACACGGCCGGAGTTGGCGAAGCCCCACTCCAGCAGCGCGGCGGCGTCGGGGGTGATGCGGCCCTGGGGCGTGAACATCAGGCTGGCGACGATCCGGCGTCCGTCGCGCTCGGCCGCGGCGATCATCGTGTTCTGCGCCTTGGTCGTGTAGCCCATCTTCACGCCGATCGCGCCCGGGTACTCGTTCTGCACGAGCCGGTTCTCGGTGCGGGCGTACATCGCCTCGTCCTTGTACTTCGAGTCGGCCGGGACGGAGACGGCGTTGAACGAGTGCCGGACGGTGGTCATGTACCTGCGGAGGTCACCGCGCTGCAGGGCGGCGCGGCCCCAGAGGGCGAGGTCGTAGGCGGAGGAGAACTGGCCGTCCGCGTCGAGGCCGCTCGGGTTGACGACGGTGGTGTCGTTGGCCTGCAGGCGCCGGGCCTCGGCCTGCATCATCGCGATGCCCTGCTGGAGACTGCCGGCGCCGGCCTTCGCGAGCGCGGTCGCCGCGTCGTTGCCCGACTTGAGCATCAGGGCGTACCAGAGGTCCCCGACCTTGTACGTGTGGCCGGGCCACAGGCCGATGCGCGTGCCCTCCTGGTTCGCGTCCTCCCAGTCGGCGACGTAGAGGTCGGTGTTGTTCAGCCGGGGCGCCATCGTCAGGGCGAGCAGCGTCTTGAGCGTGCTGGCGGGACGCAGCTTGCGGTGCGGGTCGCGCGCCGCGAGCACCTGGCCGGTGTCCGCGTCGGCGACGACCCAGGCCGCCGAGGAGATGTTCGGCAGCGCCGTCGCACCGGAGGGGACGACGAAGCCCTGCTCGGCCATCCGCGGACCGCCGATCACCGAGCCCGTGTCGGCGGCCGCCGTCGACGGCACCGTCGCCGGCAGCAGCGCGGCGAGAACCAGTCCGAGCCCGGCGACACCCAGCCGCCCACGTCGAGAACGCATCCGCCCCTGCTCCTTGCCTCGCCGCAGAGTGCGGCCCCCCAGCGGAGGCGGGCGCGGGTGCATGCCTCCGTGCGTCGAATTTAACGGCGAAGATCCCGCCGCGGTGGGCCTTTGACCTGATCGGGCGCCGCCCGGTGGCGGGTCGTCCCGTTGTGTCCGGAAAGGTCGTCGGTCGGCGCCCCACTCGGTTCCGGACAGGCGGGACTTAAGGCCCTCAAGTGCGAGACGTGCCACACCGAAGTTCCCTCCGTCAGGGGAGAGCTTTGGGGGTGCTCGATGACGGCAGACGCCGACCCCGCACTCCCGGACCTGTTGCTCGGCCGCTATCGGGTCCTCGGTGCGCTGAAGGACGGACATCCGGTACGCACGGTCCTCGCCGAGGACGTGCGGACCGGGATGCGGGTCGTGGTCAAGACGGCCGCAGTCCCGCGCCTGCTGCCGGCGGCCCGGCTGCGCCTGGAGCACGAAGCCGCGGTCCTGCGGCACCTGCGCAGCGAGTGGGTCGCCCCGCTGCTCGACTTCGACCGCGACGACGAGCTCGCCTGCCTGGTCACCCCGCTGATCCCGGGCGTCAGCCTGGAGGAGCGACTGGCCACCGGGCCGCTGTCGCTCGACGACGCGCTGACCGTCGCCCGCGCCGTGCTCTCCGCCCTGCGGGACGCGCACGACCAGGGCGTCCTGCACCGCGACGTGAAGCCCTCGAACATCATCGTCGGCGAGGAGTCCCCGCTCGTCCGCGCGACCCTCATCGACCTGGGTCTCGCCCGCACCGAGTGGCTGCACCCGGAGATCCGCGACGTCCCGGTCGGGACGGTCCGCTACATGTCGCCCGAGCAGGCCGGCCTGATCGAGCGCAGCCCCGACGAGCGCTCCGACCTGTACTCCGCCGGCGTCGTGCTCTACGAATGCCTCGCGGGACGTCCGCTGTTCTCCGGCACCACGCTCGGCGAGGTTCTGCGCCGGCACTTGTCGACGTCAGTGGCGGACTTCGGTGCCCTCGTCGGCGAGGTGCCCCGCGCCGTCAACCAGGTGCTCGGCCGGCTGCTGACACCGGATCCCGACGACCGGTACCAGTCCGCCGACGCCGCGCTGGCCGACGTGTCGAGCATCGTCGCCGCGCTCGGCCGCGGTGAGCCCGAGCCCCGCATCGTCGTCGGCGCCCGGGACCGCAGACGCACGCTCGCCGAGCCGGCCTTCGTGCACCGCGACGCCGAGATGACTGCCTTGCTTTCCCAGGTGACGCAGGCTCAGATCGGTCACGGCGGGGTCGTTCTCGTCGAGGCGGAGTCCGGCGGCGGCAAGAGCCGCCTGCTGGAGGAGTTCGCCTCGCGCGCCACGGCCGGCGGTGCCCGGATCTACCGGGGGCAGGGCGTCGACCAGGCCGCCCAGCGTCCCTTCGAGGTGCTCCGCGCGATGGCCGCCGAGGTGCTGGCCCAGACCCGCGCGGATGCGACCGTGGCCGAGGCATTGCGTGAGCGCCTGGGCGACCGCCGGGAGGCGCTCAGTGCCGCGCTGCCCGATCTGGAGGAGATCTTCGGTCGCAGCGCCGAGCCGCTCGGGCCGGAGGCGTTCGCCGAGATCCGCACGATCGAGGCGATTGCGGCCCTGCTCGAGGCGATCGGGATGCCGGACCGCCCGGCGGTCCTGCTGCTCGACGACGGGCAGTGGGCCGACGACCTCAGTCTCAAGCTGCTGCTGCACTGGCACCAGCAGGCCGGGGCGGCGCCGCGGCACACGCTGGTCGTCGTCGCGTTCCGGACCGAGGAGGTCGAGGCCGCGCACCCGCTGCGCCGGCTCACGACCGCCGAGCGACTCGAGCTCGCGCCCCTCGGCGCGGAGCAGGTCGTCGAACTCGCGGAGTCCATGGCGGGCCCGCTGCCGCGGGAGGCCACGGACATCCTCGTCCGGCTCTCGGACGGCATCCCGTTCATGGCGGCCGCGGTCCTGCGCGGTCTCGTCGAGTCCGGCGCGCTGTTCCGCGAGGACGGTGGCTGGGGGACCGACGCGGTCGCGCTCGCCGACGTCCGGGCGTCCCAGCGCGCGGCGGCCTTCCTCTCGCGCCGGATCGGCCTGCTCCCGCCGGCGGCGCGCGAGCTGCTGTCGGTCGGGGCCGTGCTCGGCAAGGAGTTTGACCCCGAGTTCGCCGCCGAGCTCGCCGGTCAGCAGCCGGCCGCCGCCTTCACGGGGCTGGAGGAGACGCGCCGCCGGCACATGATCTGGATCCGGGCCGACCGGTGCGCGTTCGTCCACGACAAGCTGCGGGAGACGTTCCTCGAGCTGCTTCCTCCGGCGGAGCGCCGCCGCCTGCACCGCCTCGCCGCGGAACGGCTGGAGGCGCGCGACCCGGACAACACCTTCGACCTCGCCTTCCACTTCGACGCGGCCGGCGAGCCGGAGCGGGCGCTGCCGCACGCGTTGCTGGCGGCTGAGGGCGCCCGCCGGCGCCACGCCCTGTCGGCGGCCCAGCAGCAGTACGAGATCGCCGAGCGCGGTGCGCCGGGCGCGGACGTGGCGACCCGGCTCGCGATCGCCGAGGGCCTCGGAGACGTGCTGATGCTGCGCGGGCTCTACGACCTCGCCCGGCACCACTACGAGACGGCCCGGGACCTCGCCGGCGACGCCATCTCGACCGCGCGCCTGCAGGGCAAGCTCGGCGAGCTGGCGTTCAAACGTGGCGAACTGGAGGTCGCGAACACGGCGCTGGAGAGCGCCCTGCGTTCGCTCGGCCACCGCGTCCCGAACGGCCGGTTCGGCTTCTTGCTCGCCGCGATGCAGGAGCTGCTCGTGCAGCTGCTCCACACGCTGCTGCCGCGCTTCTTCGTTGGCCGCCGGGCGGTGGGACCCGAGGAGGAGTTCGTCGCGATCCGGATCCACAGTCGGCTCGCGCACACGTACTGGTTCTCGCGCGGTTCGCTGCCGACGTTGTGGACCCACCTGCGCGGCATGAACCTCGCCGAGCGGTACCCGCCGTCCGCCGAGCTCGCGCAGGCGTACTCCGAGCACGCCCCGGTGATGACGCTGATCCCGTGGTTCGAGCGCGGCATCCGCTACAGCGAGCGGTCCCTGCAGATCCGCCGCGACCTCGGTGACATCTGGGGTGAGGGTCAGTCACTTCACTTCCTGGGTGCCCTGCTCTACAGCGCTTCCCGGTTCGAGGAGTGCATCGCGCGCTGCCGCGAAGGGGTTCGCCTGCTCGACCGGACCGGCGACCGGTGGGAGGCCAACACCGCGCGCTGGCACATCGCGTTCTCCCTCTACCGGCTCGGCGACCTGCGCGGCGCGGCGGAGGCCGCGCGCGCGGTCTACGCCTCGGGCGCGGAGATCGGTGACGCGCAGGCGCGCGGCATCGCGCTCGGTGCCTGGTCGAAGGCCAGCGGCGGTCACGCCCCGGTCGAGTTGATCGAGGCCGAACTGAGCCGTCCGACCCACGACGTGCACACCAGCGCCGAGGTGCTCCAGGCCCAGGGCGTGCGCCTGTTGGCCGAGGGTTCGCCCGCTGCGGCCGCCGCCGTGCTCACCGAGGCAGCCGGCATGGTTCGGTCCGCCGGACTGCGACAGGAGTACGTGGCCCCGGTCTGGCCGTGGCTCACCACCGCGCTGCGCCTGCAGGCCGAGACCCTGCCGGCGACCCTGCCCGCTCGCCGGCGCGCCGTGCTGCGCGCGGCGGCTCGCGAGGCCCGCCGGTCCCGCCGGCTCGGCCGGTCCTACCGCAACAACCTCCCGCACGCTCTGCGCGAGGCCGGCCTGATCGCCGCGATGCGGGGACGCTCGCGGAAGGCGCGTCGGTTCCTGCAGCGCAGCCTCGCCGTTGCCGATCAACTGAGGATGCGTCACGAGCACGCGCAGTCCGTCGTCGCGCTCGCCGCACTCGAGCCGAACCTCGACCGGCGCGACGTCGGACTCGACCTGCAGACCGCCCGCGCGGTCCTCGGCGAGCAGGAGTGGCGCGAGCCCGAGACCGACGCGGTCACGCCGTCGCTCGTCGACCGCTTCGACGCGATCCTGGAGTCCGGGCGGTCGATCGCCTCCGCCCTGTCGCGTGGTGCCGTGTATTCCGCGGTGCGCGACGCCGCGGCCACCCTGCTTCGCGGCGAGCACTGCCTGGTGCTGGAGGCGCTCGACGGGCCCGACGGGGATCTCGTCGCCGTCGCGGGTCACGCGCCGGGGGAGTTCAGCCGAGCCGTCGCCCGGCGTGCGCTCGCCGAGGGCCGGCCCATCGTTCCGGACGACGAGACCGCCGCCGACGCCAGCGAGAGTCTCGTACTCTCCGGCATCCGCTCCGTGCTGTGCGCCCCGATCCACGTGCACGGCCGCCCGGTCGCCTGCGTCTACACCGAGCACCGTCGCGTCGGTGGTCTGTTCGGGGAGAACGAGGCGCAACTCGCCGAGTTCATCGCGACCCTCGCCGGCGCGGCGCTGGAGAACGCCGAAGGCTTCGCGGAGATTCAGGATCTGACACGCACTCTGGAGCAGCGGGTCGAGGAGCGGGCCGCCGAACTCGCGGAGGCTGTGGCCGAGGTCGCCGCCGCCCGTGACGCCGCTCTCGCCGCCGCGGCGGCGTCGTCGACCTTCCTCGCGACGATGAGCCACGAGATCCGGACGCCGCTGAACGCGGTCATCGGGTTCACCGGGCTGTTGCTCGGATCGCCGCTCTCCGACGAGCAGCGCGACCTCGCCTCGTCGGTGCGGACGAGCGGTGAGGCGCTGCTCGACATCATCAACGACATCCTCGACTACTCGAAGATCCAGGCCGGCGAGCTGCACATCGAGCGGGCGCCGTTCGACGTCGTCGACCTGCTCGACAGCGCGGTGGAGCTGGTCGCGAACACGGCCTCGCTCAAGGGCCTGGAGCTCGTCAGCACGGCCGACGGGTCGTGCCCGGCCGTCGTCCTCGGCGACGTCACGCGGCTGCGCCAGGTCGTGGCCAACCTGCTCTCGAACGCGGTGAAGTTCACCGTCTCGGGCTCCGTCGCCGTCCACGTGCGCGCGGTGCCGGACTCCGACCCGGACGACCTGACCCTGGAGATCGCGGTCTCGGACACCGGGATCGGCATTCCGGCCGACGCGATCGAGCGCCTGTTCGCCCCCTTCAGCCAGGTCGACGCCTCGACGACGCGGCTGTACGGCGGGACCGGGTTGGGCCTGGCGATCAGTCGCCGGCTCGCGACCGCCATGGGCGGCGAGATCTCCGTGCGCAGCGAGCCCGGGGTGGGTTCGGCGTTCACGGTCCGGGTGCGGGTGGGGCGGGCGTCGACGTCTTCGCTCGACCACGCGGCGGCCCTGCGGTCCCGGTCGGTACTCGTCGCCCTGCCCGAGGGCCTCCTCCGCTCCGCGCTGGTCGACCAGCTGACGGCGTGGGGCCTGAAGTGCCGCACGACGGCCGAGGGCAGGTGGGACGTCGCGATCGTCGACCAGGGCATCGCGCCCCCGGAGGCGCAAGCGCTCCGTCGGGGCGGGGCGCCGCTGGTGGCGATCACCTCCATCGGGGACGGGCTCGCCGGTGGGGACCGGCGGCTCTTCGCCGCCACCGTCACCAAGCCCGTGCGGCTGCGGGCGCTCGCGGACACGCTGCTGCGGGTGCTCGAGCCGACGCGGGGCATCCCGGCGCAGTCTCCGCCGGTCGGCGCCGAACCGGTCTCGGCGGGCGCGCTGCGCATCCTGCTCGTCGAGGACAACGCGATCAACCAGAAGGTCGCCCGGTTGCAGCTGAAGAACCTGGGGCACGACGCGGTCGACGTGGCCGGCAACGGCCTCGAAGCGGTCGCGGCGCTGGAGGCCCAGGCCTACGACCTGGTCCTGATGGACGTCCAGATGCCGGAGATGGACGGGCTGGAGGCCACGCGCACCATCCGGCGCATGACGTTCCCGGACGGACCGCCCCGCATCGTCGCCATGACCGCCGGCGCCCTCGCCGCCGAGCGCGACGCCTGCACCGCGGCCGGCATGGACGCCTACCTCGCCAAACCCGTCCGGCTCGACGAGCTCCGCGACGTCCTCACCGAGGTGCTGGGGCCCGTGCAGTAGTCGGCCGCTTCCGGGGAAGATGTGCGCCCATGGCGCAGATCGTGCAACTCGTGGGGGCGTTCCTGGTGCTGGCCGGGTTCATCGGCAACCAGCGGTTCGGGCTCTCGACCGGGAGCCCGTGGTATCTGCTCGCGAACGCGCTGGGGAGCTCGATCCTCGCGACCGTGGCCGCGACGAGCGGCAACTACGGCTTCCTCCTGCTCAACGTCGTCTGGGCGGTGGTCGCCGTCCTCGGCCTCGTCCGTCTGGCGCTGGGGCGGCCCGCGACGGCGTGAGCCGGCGGGGTGCCGTCACGGGCTGAGCAGGGGGTCCTCGGCCCGCAGGGGCTCGTAGAGGGCGGTGGCAAGGGCGGCGAGTTCCTCGGCCTCGGCGACCGGAAGCGCCTTCGCCCAGATCTCGGCCTCGCGGGCGTCGGTCAGGTCCTCGGCCGCGCGCTTGCGTTCCTGGTAGCCGTCGGCGGGCGGGAACGGCTCGGACCAGCCGAGCATCCTGGCGTACTCCGCGCCCTGGTTCAGCAGGTGCGCCTCGAGCATCGGCAGGCCGACGGCGGTCATCGCGGCCAGGTGCAGCCCGAAACGCAACTCGCGCAGCAGGACGGCCACCTGCAGGGCCCGGCCCGGGGCATCGGACGCACGGGGCAGCGTCACCTGGACGGCGAAGAGCGGAAGTCCCGTCGTCGGAGCCCCGGCGAGGACCTTCTCGCCCAGTTCGACGAACCGGGCCGTACCAGGGGCGTCGGCGAAGCGTGACCGGCCCCAGTCCGCTGCCTGGGCGAAGTACAGCTCGGCGCCGCCGCGGGCCCCGTGTGGGCGTACCGCCAGCGGCCAGAACTTCGCGGCGAGCCCCGGGCCGAGGATGCCGAGGACCGCGTCGACGACCGTCGCGCTCGTGTCGCCGAGCAGTCCGGCGCGCCCCGCGAGGTAGCCGGCGTAGGGGTGCTCGTAGCCGGCCTTCGTGCTGGCCTCGAACTGCTCGGGGTGCAGCATCCACACCGAACCGATCCGCTGGATCGGGTGTGCCGCAGCCCGTGCGGCGGCGGCGACGGCGGGGTCGGTCATGGGCGTCCTTCGTTCGAAGCGGCCGGTCCCGATACCCGTATCACAGGCGGGTGCGCGAGGATCCTCGGAGAAGGTCCGCCAACCCCGGGGAGCTCCGCCGTGTCGATCGCCGATCTGCAGAAGCTGGAGTCCGGCGCCACCGCGGCGCAGGCGTGGGAACTGTTCGACTCGCTGCCCGCGGTCCGGGCCGAGGACCTGCGGGGCCGGTGGCGCGGCCGCGAACTGCCGACCGGCCACCCGATGGACGGGATCCTCGAGGCGTCCGGCTGGTACGGCAAGCAGTTCGACGACGCCGAGTCGGTGCACCCGCTGCTGTTCGCGATCGGGGGCGACCCGGACTCGGTGTTCGCCGTCGACCCACGGCGCGTCCCGGTCGGGCTCGCGGACAAGGTGCCGCCGTCGCTGGTGGCGAAGGGGCGCGGGGTGCTCGGCGTCCTGCGGCCGGGCCTGCGGACGCGGCGCCACCGCGCACGGCTGCGGAACCTCGAGCATCGCGGGGTCGTCACCGCCGCGATGGTTTACGACCACCTGCCGATCATCGACGTCTTCCGCCGGGTCGACGAGACGACCTTGCTCGGCGTCATGGACCGGCGCGGGATGCCGGAGCCGTACTTCTTCGTCCTGGCCCGGGAGTCGGCGTGAAGCGCCAGCGCGTCACCGAGGTCGCGCGGATCCTCGGTGAGCTGCTGACGAGCGAGGCGACGCGGCAGGCGCGGCGGATTCGCCGGACGGACGTCGACCCGCTGGCGGCCGAGCGCGAGCGGGCCCGGGCGCTGCGCGAAGCGTTGGAGGGTCTGGGCCCGCTGTACATCAAGATGGGCCAGGTCCTCTCCACCCGGCCGGACATGGTGTCGGCGACGATCATCGAGGCGCTGCAGGACCTCCACGAAGAAGTGATGGTCCGTCCGTTCGACGAGTTCGAGCACGTCCTGGTGAAGAACCTCGGGCCGGACTGGCGCGCCCGGTTCGCGACGATCGAGACCGAGCGTCCGCTGGGTGCCGCGTCGATGGCGCAGGTCTACGCGGGGACGCTGCACGACGGCCGCGAGGTCGTCGTCAAGGTGCTGCGCCCGCACGTCGCGGCGCAGGCGCGCCTCGACATGGAGATCCTCGCGCAGGCCGTCCGGCTCGTGATGCGGCGTTTCCCGGTCCAGGCCGAGCTGTTCCAACCGGAGGCGATGCTCGAGAGCATCTTCGTCGCGATGCGCCCGGAGATCGACTTCACCGTCGAGGCGGCCAACATCGAGGCCTTCCAGAAGTACACCCGCGACTACAAGCACCTGACGGTGCCGGACGTGGTGGAGGTGACGAAGGAAGTCCTGATCATGACCCGTGCGCCGGGTCGTTCGATCCGTTCGGCGGACCTGACGCAGTTCTCGGGCGAGGAGCGCCGCGCGATCGCGCGGGACGCGTCCGAGTTGCTGTTCCGGGGCTTTCTCGTCGACGGGGTGTTCCACGCCGACCCGCATCCGGGCAACATCTTCGTCGCGGTCGGGGAGCCGGCGACCCTCATCGACTTCGGGATGATCGGCCGGATCGACCGCCGGACCGCGCTGGGCTACACGCGGTTCATGCTCGCGATGGCGTTGAACGACGGGCAGGCCGCCGGTCGCGCCGTCGTCGAGATGTCGACGCTGACGACGAGGTCCGACGTCCCCGGCTTCCTCAACGACATGGGGCGTTGGGTCCCGTCGGTGGTCAACCTCTCCCTCGACAACGCCGAGTTCGGCGCGACGTTCAACCAGTTCCTGGTCTTCTGCTCCAAGCGTGGCATCGCGGTGAACCCGGCCGTCGCGTTGTTCGGCAAGGCGTCGGCGAACCTCGAGGGCACGCTGCGCGCGATCGCCCCGGAGCTCACGCCCGTCGAGGTGTTCCGCGAGGTGATGGCCGACGTCCTTCGCGACCAGGCCAAGAGCATGGCCGCCGGCGGCGAGCTCATGCGCCTGGCCAACGAGACCTTCATCGCCGCGTACTCGCTGCCCGAGCAGGCCCGGTACCTCGCCCAGTCCGTCTTCGACGGGCAGTTCGTCCTCCGCACCCGCGACGACGCGCTCCTGATCGCCCAGGACCGCGAGGACGCCCGGGCGAAGAAGATGCGCCGTCTGATCCTCGGCCTCGGCGCCGCCGCCCTGTGGGTGAGCTACCGGAACCAGAGTTGAGATGAGCGAGGACCGGAGCCGGGTCTGGGCCGCGGACATGTCCGCGGCGTACGACCGGTACCTGGTGCCCGCGGTGTTCCGGCCGTTCGCCGACGACCTTGCAGCGCGGGTGGCGCGGCACCGGCCGCGGCGGGTCCTCGAACTGGCCGCGGGCACCGGAGCGCTCACGCAGGCCCTGACCGCCTTGCCGGGCACGGAGGTGGTGGCCACCGACCTGAACACCGCGATGGTCGAGGTCGGGTCCGCGCGTGTCCCGGCCGCCACCTGGCGCGCGGCGGACGCGATGGATCTGCCCTTCGAGGACGACGAGTTCGATCTCGTCGCCTGTCAGTTCGGCGTCATGTTCTTCCCGGACCGGCCCGGGGCGTACGGCCAGATCGCGCGCGTCCTGCGCCCGGGTGGTCGGTTCCTGTTCAACTCCTGGGGTCCGCTCGCCGCCCACGAGGTGGAGGCCGCGGTGATCGACGCGCTTGCCGGGTGCTTCCCGGACGACCCGCCCACCTTCCTCGCCCGCGTGCCCCACGGTTACTCGGACGCCGACCGCATCCGGGCCGACCTCGCGGCGGCGGGCCTCCGCTCCGCCGAGGTCGAGACCGTCGACGCGGTGTGTCGTGCCGACAGTGCGCTCGACCTCGCGACCGGCTACTGCCGCGGCACACCGCTTCGGTTCGAGATCGAGGCGCGCGGCGACCTGGAGTCGACCACCCGAGCGGTGGAGGCCTTCCTGGCAGAACGCTACGGGCCCGGTCCGGTCGCCGGGAGGATGAGCGCGCTGGTCGTCTCCGCAGCGAACTGACGCTACGTCATCCGGTCGCGCAACGCCTGCTTCGCGATGATGACCTGCTGGATCTGGCTGGTGCCCTCGTAGATCCGGAACAGGCGGACGTCGCGGTAGAAACGCTCGACGGCGATGCCGCGCATGTACCCGGACCCGCCGTGGACCTGGACGGCGCGGTCGGCGATGCGGCCGACGGCCTCGGAGGCGAAGTACTTCGCGGCGGACGGGCCGAGGCGGCGGTCGGCGCCGGAGTCGAAGTCGCGCGCGACGTCGAGAACGAGGCTGCGCGCGGCGCGGTACTCGGTGACCGAGTCGGCGATCAGGCCCTGGATGAGCTGATACTCGCCGATGAGCTGCCCGCCCTGCTCGCGGGTCGCGGCGTAGCCGACGGTCTCGTCGACGAGCCGCTCGGCGAGGCCGACGCAGACCGCGGCGATGTGCACCCGGCCGTGGGCGAGGCACTGCATGGCGGTGAGGTAGCCGCGGTGCAGACCCGCGTCGCCGCCGATGAGGTTGGCGTGCGGGACGCGGACGTCGTCGAGGTAGACGTCGGCGGTCCAGGCGCCGAACTGACCCATCTTCGCGTCCTTGGGCCCGACGGTCAGGCCCGGACTGTCCTTCGGGACGAGGAAGGTCGAGATGCCGCGGGCCGGAGCGGCGTCCGGGTCGGTGCGCGCGTAAACCATGAAGACGTCGGCACCCGGCGCGTTGGTGATGAACCGCTTGGTTCCGTTGAGCACCCAGTCGTTGCCCTCGCGGCGGGCCGAGGTGCCCAGCCGCGACGGGTCGGACCCGGCCTCGGCCTCGGTGAGTGCGAAGGAGGCGACGACGTCCCCGCTCGCGATCTTCGGCAGCCACTCCGCCTGTTGCTCGGGTGAACCCCCGGCCATCAGGGTGTGCCCGGCGATCCCGTTGTTGGTCCCGAACAGCGACCGCAGCGCCGGCGTCGTGTACCCGAGCTCCATGACGAGCCGGACCTCGTCGTACATCGACAGCCCGAGCCCTCCGTGCTCCTCCGGCAGCGCGAACCCGTAGAGCCCGAGCTCCTTCACCGCCTTCCGCAGGTGGGCGGGGACGTCGTCGTTGGCGTCGATCTCCGCCTCGAGCGGAACCACGTCGTTCCGGATGAACGACCGGACGGTGACCAGGATCTCCGACACGGAGCTTTCTTCGAGCACGGCCCGAGTCTTTCCGATCGGCCCGCCCGGCGCCAGCGTCCGAGCCGTGCAACGCAAGGACCTCCCGGCGACCGGCCGGGAGGTCCTTGGTACGACAGGGGGCGTGAGGGTGCGTCAGGCCTTCTTCGCCTTGTAGATCTGGCCGCCCTCGACGATGATCGGCTTCTTCGGCAGCGGCTTCTTGGCCGGACCGTCGAGGACCTTGCCGCTCTTGATGTCGAACTTCGCGCCGTGGCACGAGCAGTTCATCTCGCCGGGGGTGTCGAAGGCGTCGACGGGGCAGCCCTCGTGGGTGCAGAGGGAGTCGTAGCCCAGGAACTGGCCGGCCTTCGGCTGGGTGATGATGTACTCGTCCGCCTCGAAGAGAGCCCCGCTGTTCACGGGGATGTCCTCGGTGGAGGCGATGGGGGTGTCGCCGTCCTTGACGAGCTTGCCGCCCTTGGCGGCGCCCTTCTTCTTGCCCTTCGCCGCGCCCTTCTTCTTCCCCTTCTTCTTGGGGTCGGGCTTCGGGAGGGGAGCGGTCTCGGCCTCGGTCGTCGCGACGGCGTTCGAGCTCAGGGCCATCGGGACGGTGAACGCGGCGAGACCCATCGCCGAGATTCCCCGCAGGACGGCGCGCCGGCCGGGTGCGCCTTCCGGTTCGTCGGGGTGATGGGGCGTTTCCGCAGCAGCCATGATGCCTCCGATTCGGGCGGGCGTGAGAAAAGTACGGGTTTGGGCGTTCTGACCCTATTTCGCAGCGGGGTGGAAGTACCTCGGCCGGAAGCCCCCGTGTTGTGGACAGCCGGTGCGGTCGCCAACCGGTCGCCCACCTGCGCCGAGCGGCCGAGTTTGGCCGACGAACGGTTCAACTCCCGGGGCAGCGGAGATGGCATCTCCACCGCCGGGCGTTGCGTCCGGGAAAGTGGTCGCCGGAGCAACCATTTTCCCGGACGTTAGGCGCCTTTCTGCGATGCTCGCCGCCGGCGATGGCGACGCAGAAACCGACGATCAGAAGCAGTCGGTCGCGGCCGATACTTCGGTCCTGGGCCTTTGGGGTGAGAAGCGCTTCATCCCTGCTCCGGGCTGGCCGGAACCGCCACCGGGGTGGGTGCCGCCCTGGGGTTGGCGACCGGACCCCTCGTGGCCGCCTGCGCCCCCAGGGCACCGCTGGTGGGGGAGGCCGAAGCGCACCTGGGGCCAGCGAGTCGCTCTGCTCGGGGTGGCCTGCGCCGGAGGGGCGGTCGTCCTGAGTTTCATGCTCGGAGCTCTGCTGGCTGCCGGCTGGTACCTCGAGGAGTACGGCGATCCGATCTACGGACACAACGCCTGCAACGACCGGTGGGGCGGCAACGACTACATCGAGGACGCCATCATCGACGACATCCCGGAAGGATTTCTGCGCGGCTACCTGGACATCGGCCCCGACTGTGACGACCGCCGGACCGGATCCGTCGGCGCCGCGTGGAGCAGCACGGCCCGCCCGGCCTCTGTGGTGGACCAACTCGTCCGCCAGGGGTGGACGCGCACCGACCCACCGGGCGGTGTGCCGGCCTGGTACTCGGCGAACGAGCCGGCGGCGGATCCGCGGTGGTCGTGCCTGACGCCCACCGGGGGCCCGTGGCACCCGCTCAAGCGCAAGAGTATCCGAGCAAGTCGTGCGGCGGTCGCGCGGAGGAACAGATCGTGCTCACCGCCGAACGTGGCCCGCGCCTGTTCGTCGCCCGCTTCGGGCCGAGCGGACTTACTGTCGACGCCGCCCACAAGCGAGACGAAGAAGGGGTGGCGGCGATCCGCAGAACCGCTGTCCCCGGCGACTACTGATCCGTCGGGCTTTCCCGATTGCCGGACCTGGGTCGCGACGCCACGATGGCGTGATGGAGCCGGACGCGCCTCAGCGCGAGCTGATCGAACTATTGGATCGCGTCGCCGCATCGGGCGACTTGCCCACCGACGACGACGCGATGGCCGCAGCCGTCGAGGAAGTGCGGTCCGTCCGGGCGCAACGGCGGACGAATCCCGCCTGAGGCTCGCGGAAACGTCGATGCCCTTGAGCAGTCCGAGCTGAGCGACGTCGAGAGCGGGCCTCCTCCTCGTCCGCGCCGGCAACCCGGATCAAGTGGTCCAGTACTTCGGCGACGCCGACAGACGTGAGCGCAGCTTCACCGGCGTTCAGGAGAGTCACCACCCGGGCCGCCGCCGGTTCGCCGCGCAGCAGCCGCCGAGCAGTTCCAGATTGCAGGAGTAGCCCTGCGTGCCGCTCGAAACAGGGCAACTGCTCAGGAAGACTTGCGCCTGCTGCGTTTGGGGGGCGCGGGTGGCGGTGCGCCGTTAAGGAGAGCGGGGACGAGGAAGAGCTCGAAGAGCTCGCGCTGGCGCTTCGGGTCGACGTCGCTGCGGAGCAGGAAGGCGTAGTGGACCGAGGCCAGCCACTCGATGAGGTCGGCGTCGGAGAGGTCGCTCCGCAGCTCGCCGGTCTCGCGGGCGCGGTCGAAGACGGGCTTCCACAGGCCGGACACTGCGGCGTACGGAGGCCGGGTCGGGTCGAGGAGCAGGCTCGGCAGATCGTCGAGCGTGCTGGCCTCGAACAGGTCGGCCAGCAGGGTCTCGCTGCGTCCGATGTCGATCGCGGCGAGCGAGCCCTCGACCACGGTTTCCGCAAAGCCGGCGCCGACCGGGAGACGCTTGCGGTTCTCCTCGATGATGCGCTCGATCTCGTCCTCGGCCAGGGCGGCGATCAGACCCTGGCGTCCGTCGAAGTACTGGTAGAGCAGCGGGCGGCTGATGCCGGCGGCCTGCGCGATGTCCTCGATGCGGGTGCGCACGACCCCGAAGCGCTTGAAGCAGTCGCGCGCCGCGTCGAGAACGCGGCGCCGTACGGGAGCGGACTCGGCGGCCACGGATGCTGGCATGGGCGGGAGGCTAACAGATCCCGTCAGATGTCAGGCGTCTTGCGTTGACGCCTGACACGAGCCGGTTTAGTGTCACATGTCAGGTGTAAACCGAGCTCGGAGCCTCTTGATGAACCCCGCCCCCTCGAAAGCGCCGGCACGACGATCGGCCGTCCGCCGTGCGCTGGTCGCCGGGCTGTTGGCCGCCGTGGTGCCGTTGTCCGGTTGCGGCACCCGCATGTCCTCCGAAGCCATCGAGGCGGCCGACGGTTCGGCGATCTCTGCGCAGGTCGCCGCCGGTGACGCGTCGAGCCCGGCCGCGGGCTCGGGCGCGGAGGTGCCGGTGGCTGCCGGTGGGGAGGTCGCGCCGGTGCCGGGCGCGCCGGCGGCTGCGGGCGGCAACAGCGGACCCGCCGCCGCCCCGGCGCCGGGGTCGACCGTCGGGGGAACGAAGTCGGAAGGAAACTCGACGGGCTCCGCGGGCGCCGCCACGGTGCCGACCGGGCCGAACGCGCCGTGCAAGCAGTCCCTGGCGCCGATCGTGCTCGGTCAGACGGGGGCGTTCTCCGGGATCATCGGGTCGCCGATGATCAACGTCCGCACCGGCATCGCGCTGTGGTCGCGGGCGGTCAACGCCGCCGGGGGAGTGCAGTGCCACCCGGTGCAGGTGATCCAGATGGATGACGGCGCCGACCCGGCTCGCGTGAGCTCGAACCTCAGCTCGTTGAAGGGCAAGGGCGTCGTGGCGATGATCGCCGTCAACGTCCCGACGACGTTCTCGGCCGCCAAGCGGTTCGCCGAGCAGAACAGGATGCCGATCATCGGCGGGGACCTCATCGAGACCCCGTGGTACTCCAGCCCGTGGTTCTTCCCGCAGGGCGGCGGCCCGCTGGCCTCCTACGCCGGCGCGATCAAGCAGGCGGCGCTCAAGGCCAACACGAAGAAGGTCGGCCTCATCTACTGCGTCGAGGCGGCGATCTGCGGAACGATCAACCAGAACTTCGACGCGATGGCCAAGATCTCCGGGCTGGAGGTCGTCGTCCGCAAGGTCTCCTCGATCACCTCACCGGACTACACCGCCGAGTGCCAGGCGTTGAAGGCCGCCGGCGCCGAAGCCATCTTCGTCGCGCTCGAAGGTTCCGGGGACGCGCGCTTCGCGCGCTCGTGCCTCTCGTTGGGCTACGCGCCGCCGACCGCCACGTCCGCGTTGTCGGTGAACGCCGAGGCGGCGCAGGACGCGAACTTCCGCAAGCTCGGCGTCTTCCTCGGCACGCCGAACGCCCCGTACCTCGCCCAGGACTCCGGGGGCGTCAAGGCGTTCCAGGCTGCGTACAACCGCTTCGCCGCGGGCTCGATGCTCGACCAGAACCTGATCAGCGGATGGGCGGCGGGCAAGTTGTTCGAGAAGGCGCTCTCCCACGTCGCCGATCGGGCCCGCAGCGGCGAGGTGACCACCGAACTCATCCTCGACGGCCTGTGGCGGATTCAGAACGAGAAGCTCGACGGGCTCTCCTCGCCGATCACCTTCAACAAGAACGCACCGCCGGACCCGAACGACTGCTACGCGCTGCTGAACCTGACGACCACGGGCTACAGCGCGCCGCTGGGCAGCAGGTTCGAGTGCTTCAAGGGCCTTCCGAAGGGATTCTGAGCGTGGATCCCCGCCTGGAGTTCGTCCAGATGACTGCGAAGGTCGCGCGCAGCTACGCAGCCGAACGCCTCACCAAGCCGCACCCGGCCACGCTCCGGGAGGTGCCGCCGGGGCCGGACTCCGTCACGCGCGAATGGCTGACGCTGGCCCTGTGCGACGGAGTGCCCGGGGCCGAGGTGACGTCGTTTCAGTTCGGTGACCGGGACGACGGCGCCACCGCGCGCTGCCCGTTGACGGTGCAGTACAACCGCGCGGGGCAGGACGCCGGGCTGCCCGTGCATCTGTTCACCAAGTCCTGTCCTACGTTCACCACGCGAATGCTCTCGGCGGCGGTCAACCTCAACGAGGTCGAGTCGGCGTTCTACACCCACCTGCGTCCGGAGCTCGACATCGAGGCCCCGCACGGGTACTACACGGCCTACGACCCGCTGACCGAACGTGGCTTCTTCATCCTCGAGGACATCGGGAAAACCCGGGGTGCGGTCTTCGGAACGGTGATGACCCGTCAGCTCAGCCGCGCGCAGGCGGAGAGCCTGGTCGAGGTTCTGGCGACGATCCACGCCCGGTACTGGAACGCGCCGATCCGCCGGCGGTTCGGCGGCTGGATCCGCAACTCCGTCGAGTACATCGAGCGCCTGAACGCGACGCTGCCCGCGAAGAAGCGCATGGCCGTCGGGGTGGAACGCGGCCGCGACGTCATCCCGCCCGAGATCTACGCCCGGCGGGACGAGATCCATCCGGCGCTGATGCGCGCGATGGCGCTCAACGTCGAGGGCCCGCAGACGTTGCTGCACACCGACGTCCACCCCAGCAACTGGTACGTGGCCCGTGACGGACGGATGGGACTGTTCGACTTCGCCTGCCTGACCACCGGCGGATGGGCCCGCGACGTCGCGTACGCGCTGGCGACCCATCTTCCTCCGGAGGACCGCCGGGAGTGGGAGCGCGACCTGGTGACGCTCCACGGTGAGTACCTCGCCAAGGCGGGCATCACTCCGCCCTCGCCGGAGGAGGCATTCGGTCTCTACAGCCGGCAGATGACCCACGGCATGTTGATGTGGCTCGGCACCCTCGGCCTCAGCAAGCTCATGCCCTCACCCCACCCGCAGGACGTCATGCTGGAGACGGTCCGCCGCGTCACGACCGCTGCGCTCGACCTCGGCACCCTCGATCTGCTCCGGGACTGACCCTCAGCCGACCTGGATCGTGCCCATCATCCCGGCGTCGCTGTGGTCGACGATGTGGCAGTGGTAGACGGTCTTGCCCTGCTGACCGTCGAACCGGATGCGGATGCGGACCCAGCTCCACGGCGGGACGAGGACGACGTCCTGCAGCACGGGAACGAGGGGCTGGTTGTCGTTGGTCGCCACGACCTGGAACGGCCAGACGTGGAGATGGAACGGGTGCGCGAGCGGGCCCGCGTTGTTCAGCAACCACTCCTCGGTGGTGCCGGCGGTGACCTCCTGGTCGATCCGCTGCGGGTCGTAGAGCTTGTCGTCGAAACCGAAGGCGATGTCCGAGGACCGGCCGCGGCCCATCGTCATCGTGATGACGCGCTGGCGGGTCGGGCGCGGCAGGTCGGGAGCCGACGCCGTCGGCACCGTCGGTCGCGGTGCCGCCGCCCCGCTGCCCGTCACGTCGAGCACCGCGAGCGTGGTCGTCGACGTGGACGCCTTCGCTGAGCCGTGACTGCCCCGGTCGACGCCGCGGGCGAGGACGGGAAAGCGGCCGGCCGCCGACGCGGGAACGAGGACGTCGACGCGGTTGCCCGGGCTGAGGCGGACCCACTCCTGCTCGAGCGGACTCGGCAGCAGGCTGCCGTCGAGCGCCACCTGAACGACCGCGCGGTCGGACAGGCCGATGTCGAGCACCCGTGAGGTGCAGGTGTTGATCAGCCGCCAGCGCTGCCAGGTGCCGGCCTGCGCCGCGATCGTCGGACGCGCCTGCCCGTTGACGAGGAGCAACTCGCCCTCGCGCCCGATGACCCGGTCGTCGTGCGACGGGCCGACCGGCGTTCCGTCCCCGGAGAGCGTGGTGTCGCAGACCAGCAACACCAGGTCCTCGGCGACGTCGATGTCCATCGGCTTCCGCTGTGGGACGACGAGCAGCGCGCCGGCCAGGCCGCCGAAGATCTGATCGGCGGCGACGCCGTGGTGGTGGGGGTGGTACCAGAACGTGCCGACCGGATGGTCCGCCGGGACGCGGATGCGGTAGTCGAACGACGCGCCCGGCGCGATTTCGACGAACGGGTTGTCCGCCGCTCCTGAGGGAGACACCCGCAGGCCGTGCGTGTGCAGGTTCGTCATGTCCGGCAGTTGATTGACCAACCGCAGCGCGATCTCGTCACCCGGCCGCACGCGCAGGGTCGGTCCCGGTGACGTGCCGTTGTAGCTGAAGCCGCGCGTGGCGCGTCCGGCGAGCTCCGTGCCGACGGCCGCGGTGAGGGTCGCCTGCAGGCGACCGTTCCGGGAGTCGAGGACGGCGGGCTGCCGTAGCGGCGCCTCGACCGCGGCCGCCGCGAGGTGGTCCGAACCGCCGAGCTGCCGCCACGCGACACCGCCGACCGCGAGGGAGGCCGCCGTTCCTCCGAGAACCAGCGCCCGGCGTCGCGTGATGCTCAATGCGCCCTGCGTGCGACGTGGGAATGACGGCAACTCATCTCGCCTCAGGGTATCGCTGCGGCAGACCAATCGCTTTGCGGTGGCGGCGATGTAGACTAGAATTCTGGTCCATGGACATCCTGCCTCTGTCGGAGGTCAAGGCGCGCCTGTCCGAGATCGCCGAGGAGGTGGATCGGACGCATCAGCGCGTGCACATCACGCGCAACGGGCGGTCCTACGTCGTGCTCATGGCCGCTGAGGATCTGGAGTCTCTCGAGGCAACGATCGAGTTGTTGTCCGATCCGGAAGCGGTCGCTCGGGTTGCTCAGGCCGAGCAGGACGTGGCGGCGGGTCAAGGCGTCGGGGGCGACGAGGTGGCCGAGTTGATGAAGCAGCGCCGCGGGAACCGCCGCGGTGCCTGACCCGGAGGGCTCCGGCGAAAGGTCGCCCTACCGACTCGTGCTTGCACCCGGCGCACGCCGAGCGCTCACGGACGACCTTCCGCCGACTGTGGCGTTCGCCGTGTGGGAGTTCGTCTCGGGTCCGTTGCTCGCGCGACCGACGATCGTCGGAGCTCCGCTGCGGGCGCCCCTCGAAGGCTTGTGGCGAGCGCGCCGCGGTGAGTACCGCGTTCGCTACCGGATCGACGCCGACCGCCGACACGTGGTGGTGCTCGACATCGACCACCGCCGTGATGCGTGCCGGACCTGAACGGGTAACGGGTGCCACCACGCCACTCAGCTGATGGGGCGCTGACGCGCTACCTCACGTACTCGTCGGGGACGGCGAACACCATCGCGTGGGGTTTCGCGTCCCCGAAGGCGCCGTGGGGCCAGGAAGTCCGGTCGAACTTCACGCACGGGGTGCCCTCGTACTCGTCGACGAAGCTCCTGTCGAGGCTCAGCTTGCCCTTGCTGAAGTTGAGCAGGCAGAGGTCGTGGTTGCCGTCGACGGTGGTGCGCGCGACGAAGGAGTTGGCGAACGCGATGCGCTTGACGTTCGTCGTCTCGTGGTAGAGCCCGTCGCTGCCTAGGGCGAAGTTGTCCATCGCGCCCCAGTGCGGACCGCCGGAGGAGTTGTCCTCGACGCGGAAGGTGTCGCTCAGCGTCGGGCAGTCGGGCT
Source organism: Sporichthya polymorpha DSM 43042 (assembly GCF_000384115.1). Lineage (NCBI taxonomy): Bacteria > Bacillati > Actinomycetota > Actinomycetes > Sporichthyales > Sporichthyaceae > Sporichthya > Sporichthya polymorpha. The sequence continues at coordinate 779,037 of NZ_KB913029.1, read as the reverse complement.
CGGCGCCGCCGCGGACGACCTCGTCGTAGTTGTCGATCGAACACGTGGTGTCGGTGCCGGCCTTCAGCAGCTTGCGGATGTCGAGGACGTAGACCTGCTTGTCCTCGGTCGAGCGCGGCAGGGGAGAGCCGGGCCCGGCCCCGATGACGATGTGGAACAGGTAGTTGTCGTCGAGGCTGACCTGCACCCAGCTCGCTCCGCTGCAGCCGCCGTCGCCGCGGTACTGCGGCGCGTGGTGGAGCGTCGAGGCCGTCACGTCCCAGACCTCTCGCCACACCGGCTGCTTCGCGGTGATGTCGGGCGTGTAGTAGATGACGCCGCCGCAGGAGGACGAGGCGAACGCACCCTTGTGCTTCGGCTGGTGCGTGACGCCGACCTCCATCACGCCGCGGGGTTCGTTGTGCATCGGGTCGCGCGGGTTGCGGGGGCCGTCGGGCATGTGCGACACCGAGATGACCTTGGCGTTGTTCCGGTTGGTGATGTCCCAGATCCGCACGGTGTCACGGAAGATGTAGGGGTCCGGCGCGGTCACCGGGTCGAGGATGATGTTGCGCGGTTCGGCGTAGTCCGCGGTGATCAGCCGGTTCAGGTCCTCGCGGGCCTGGATGCCGTGCGGGTTCGCGCACGTCGGCGTCGGCAGCTCCGGGTAGCTGTTGCAGGGGCCCTCGGGGCGCGTCAGCGCGGCCGGCACCTCGGAGAGCGTCTGGCCCTGCGGACCGACGCGGACGAGGGATCCGGGTGAGCCACCGAAGCCGTTGCTGACCCGCACCTCGCCGTTCGTGTACGAGCACGGGCCGGGCAGGTTCGCGCCGCCCATGTAGGTGCCGTAGGCGGTGCCGTCCTTCAGCGTCACGTACGCGTCGGGAACGGAGCCGCAGGGCGTGTCGGTCGGCAGGTTGACGCCGGTGATCTCGATCAGCGGCAGTTTGGTGACGTCGAAGACGTACGTCATGTCGGTGAAGAGGCTGCCGGTGTAGATGCGATCGCCCTTGTGCCACATGTACTGCATGTGGTGCGGCTCGTTGCCGACGAACGGCCCGGTCGTGACGGTGTTGACGACGTGGCCGTAGGTCGGGGAGCCGCGGGTGACGTCGATGACCGCGAGGAAGTCGGGTGCGGCCGAGTTGTCACGGACCCAGTCCGGGACGCCCTTGGTGTCGAGATCGAGCGGGGTCTCCGGCAGCGTCGCGGTGCTGTTGTCGAGGGCGTTGCCGTCGCCGGCCCAGACCACGAGGTACTCGTGGCGGATCGAGCCGTCGCTGCCGACGAGATGCTTCGTCGCGGGGTCCTGGCCGCTGAGCGCGCGCTCGATGAACTTCTGTTTCGCCGCGGCGATCGCGGGGGTGTCCTGCACGAGGTGGTTGGTCGCGGTGACGACCTGACCGTTGCTCGCGGTCACGCTCGACGTCACCAGGGTCACGGACGCGGCAGCCGTCGGCGCCGACGTGAGGAATTGCAGGGCCGCGGCGCCGAGAAGGGCACCGGTTCCGAACAGGGCGATCAGTTTGCGACGCACGGTCGGCACGGCTACGCACGCTCCTTGGCCAGGTCAGGGTCGGGCGGAGGTGTCGGCGTGCGGCAGAAGCGATGCGTCGACAGGCGGGTCCGGCGCGCCCGGGAGGGGGAGGTGTTTCTCCTGGTTTAGTTGGCTTTAGAGGGCTCGGTCTTACCCCGTCGGCGCTCTTGGACTTTTCTTCGGAACGAGGGCGTAAGACACGTCGGCGCCGCGACACCCATGGAACGTCCTCACCCAAACCGGAGTTCAGCATGGGCCCGTCCGTCGCACCGTCTCTGCAGGACGTCGTGGCCGCGCTGACGTTCGACGCCGGTCCCTACCTCAGCTGCGACGAGTGCTTCGACCGGCTGTGCGCCTACGTCGAACAGGTGGCGACGAACCGCCAGAGCGATCCGGTGATGCGGCGGCACGTCGAGGCGTGCCTCGTGTGCGGGGAGGACGCGCAGTTCCTGCTGGAGGTCGTGGTCGCGGATCGGGTCGGGGGGCGGGCGGCGTCGAACCTGCTCAGTCGAGGCCGCGGACCGCGAGCAGGAAGCGACGCGCGACCGGCCCCGCGGTCTTCGACCCGCTGACGCCGTCCTCGACGATCACCGCGAACGCGATGCGCCCGGTGAACCCGATCATCCAGGCGTGCAGCCCGGCCTTGTCGCCGCTCCCGTACTCGGCGGTGCCGGTCTTGGCGCCGATCTCCTCGCCGGCGATCTGCAGGACGTTCGCCGTTCCCTCGCGGACGGTGGCGAGCATGAGATCGCGCAGGGTCTCGGCCTCGGGCAGCGGCTCGCCGGTTTCTGACGGCTCCTCATCCATGAGCAGCCGGGGGGCCCGCGGGGTGCCGGAGGCGACGGTCGCCGCGACCGACGCCATCGCGAGCGGGCTCATCAGGACGCGGCCCTGGCCGATCGCGGCGGCGCCCTGGTCGATCGGGCTGGTCGAGGTGGGGACGCTGCCGGAGTAGCTGGGGACGCCGAGGTCCCAGCCGGAGCCGAGGCCGAACGCCGCGGCGGCCTGAGTCAGGCCGTCGGATGCGAGGTCGCCGGCGCGCGTGATGAACGCGGTGTTGCAGGACTCGGTGAAGTCCTTGCGGAACGGGACGTTGCCCAGGGCGCCGAGACCGTCGTAGTTCTCGAACCGCTTGCCGCCGACGTTGACGGTTGCCGGGCAGGCGACGGTGTCGGTGGTCTTCAGCCCGTCGCGCAGCAGCGCCGTCGTGGTGACGACCTTGAAGGTGGAGCCGGGCGGGTAACGGCCGGAGAGCGCGCGGTCCTCGGCGGACCGGTCGACGGGACCGTTCGCGACCGCGAGGACGTCGCCGGTCTCGGTGTCGATGGCGACGAGCGAGGCCCCGTTGGTCACGGCGGCGAGCGCGCTCTCGGCCGCGTCCTGCACCCGCTTGTCGAGGGTGAGCTGGACCGGGGAGCCGGGCTTGGCGACGAACTCGTGCAGGGTCTCGACGACGGTGCGGTCGGGGGTCTTCACGAGGTTGACGCGACCACCGGGCAGGCCGGCGAGCTGCTGCTGGAACTTCGCCTGCAGGCCGAACGACCCGACCTCGTCGGCGCTGGAGGCCATGGGGCCGGCCTTCTCGAGCGTCTCCTTGGTGGCGGGGGTGACCGCGCCGAGCAGGGCCCGCGCGTACTGCCGGGTCGGGGCGAGGGGGAGGGTGTCGGGCCGTTCCAGGACGCCCGGGATGTCGTCGAGTTGGAGCTTGACCGCGTCGTGCTCGGACTTGCGGAGCACGACCGCCTCGACGAACTGGCTCGTCGGCGTGTTCTTGCTGCGTTGGGCGAGCGTCTCGTAGTTCAGGTCGAGCACCTGGGCCAGCTTGCGGATGCTCTCCTCGAGCGTCTTGCCGGCGGTGATCCCGACGCGGACGACCTCCTGGTCGGTGACCAGGGGCCGGTTCTCGCGGTCGAGGATCGGGGCGCGCGGCGGCAGCTCGCGGACGCGCGCGAGCGCGGTGTCGGCGGTGAGTTTCGGGTGGACGACCGCGGGGCTCCACTCGACCTGCCACGCCTCCGCGGCCTGAGTGAGCGTCAGCGCGCCCGCGTAGGTCCAGTCGCCGAGGGTCGCGAGGGAGAGGGTCGCCTCGAACCCGAGTTGGCAGGGCTCGTCGTTCTGGCAGCCCGTCAGCGCGCCGGGTCGGAGGGTGCGGCTCGACAGACGCAGGGCGTCGGACACCGACTTAAGTGTCTGCTCCGCCTTCGCCGGGTCGGTCGTCCGCGCCGCCGCCTCGGGGTACCGCCCCGCCGCCCAGTCCTCGAGGAACGCCGTCCCCGCCGCGGTGATCTCGTCGCTGTCGTCGTCTCCGCCGAGCAGTCCGCACCCGGCCAGAAGAAGAGCGACCGACGCGCCGCCGGCGATGTCTCGGATCCGTCGGCGCATCGGTCGCTCGATCTCCTGTCTGGGTCTACTTGGCCTTCTTCGCCTTGTAGATCTTGCCGTTCTCGATCACGATCGGCTTCTTCGGCAGCGGCTTCTTCGCCGGGCCGTCCTCGACCTTGCCGGTGGCGAGGTTGAACTTCGCGCCGTGGCACGAGCAGTTCATCTGCCCAGGCGTGCCGAACGAGTCGACCGGGCAGCCCTCGTGCGTGCACAGGGCGTCGTAGCCGACGAAGTGCCCGGCCTTCGGCTGGGCGATGACGTACTGCTCGGCCTCGTAGAGGACACCGCTGTTGACCGGGATGTCCTCGACCGAGCCCATCGGCTCCTTGCTCGCCTTGACGTACTTGCCCTTCGGCTCGACCGACTTGACCTCTGTCGGGGGCTTCGGCGCCGGGGTCGGAGCCGGCTCCGACGGCGCGGGCTCGGACCCGCCGCCGCCGAGCAGGGAGTTGAGCAGGTCGGTGACGGGATCCTTCGGTGCCGCGGCCGCCGGGGCCGCCACCGCGGCCAGGCCGACCAGGGAGAAGTTCCGTAGCGCCGATCGACGGTCGAGGAGCTCCTGGGGCTCCTGACCTGGGGTTTCCTTGTTGTCCGCAGCAGACATGGGGGGCCTCCGTTTCTGCGGGCGATTGTCGGAGATGTACCCGGCCAATGTGAGCTTAACTGCCCATTTCTCGGCCCTGCGCCCGGTCTCGGGAACGATGGTTGCTCTCCGTCATCAACCGGTGGCACCCGGTGAGACCGGCGGGTTGGTCAGAACGTCTGGAAGTCCACGAGCCGAGTGGTTCCGGTGGGCTTCGTCGTCACCTTCATCGTCGCCAGGTCCAGGCGGCCGACGACATAGGTGTTGTCCGCGAACCGCAGCCCGTCGAACATGACCGAGTTCGTCGCGGGGAGGTGGTGGAGCCGGTAGACCTCGGCCTCGTTCGCGGCCCCGACCACCACGGACTCGGTGTCGGTAGCGGTGTCGAGCACGCTGAGCGAGTTCACGCCCCCTGCGCCCAAGCCGGCGACAAAGAGCCTCCCCGCTGATCCGGCGGCGAGGTTGGTGACCTGATGGATGGTGGTCGTCGGCTTGCTCAGCGTCGGGTAGAGCTGAAACACCCGACCCCCGGTTACGGCGAACACCTCGTTGTTCTCGGTCGTCACGACGTTGCTGACATACGCGCCGTTGGAGCCGCAGAACGCGGGATCCCAGCGGTCGATCGCGCAGTAAGTGCTGATGTCCATGCGGTTCGGGTCCATCGTCCCGCTGGCGGTGAGGAAGCGGGCAACCCCGCTACCCGAGCCGTCGTAGAGGCCGATGTAGACGTTTCCGTCCGGGAACTGGTGGAGGAGGTTGCCCGAGTTGTGCGTGGCCAAGGTCTGCAGGCCGCCCTGCGGGGTGATGCGCCGAACCCACGATGTGCCGGAGACGTTGGTGGAGCCCCGCAGGAAAACGCTGCCGTCGCCGATGACCAAGAAGTCCTGGAGAGAGATGGCGTCGTTGATCAGGTTCTTCGTGACGCCGTTGTGGGACCGGCGGAGGACGGTGCGGCCGTCGGTGGTCCAGCCCTCGTAGTAGACCGCGCCCTTGTCGTCGAACTGCACCGCGGGGTTGCGGTACCCCCACTGGTCGTCGGGCCAGGTGATGGACGACAGGGTGCTGTCCACGCAGCTCATCAGACCCGTGCTGCGGTCCACCCGGGCCAGCAGGCAGTCGCCGTCCCCGCCGGCGCTCGCGTTGGTGCGGCGGCTGAAGAGCACGTACACGTCGCCGGTCGGCGCGATCATGAAACGACTGGCCGAGGCCTTGCCCTCGATCGCACTCGTCAAAGACCCGTCAGGCTTGACGATGACGAGCGTGGGCTCCGTGGCCGTCGTCCGCACCGTGCCGGCCGGGGCGCCGCCGGCCACGGCCGAGGTGATGCGAGACCCAGCTGGCGCCAGCGCGAGCCCGGTCGCACCTTTCAGTCCCATCCGAAGTCGCGGGCCTACGTAGACCACGCGCTCGCTGCCCTTCAGGGCTGCCTGGGTGGGGGATCCGTCGGCGACCGCCCGGAGCCGCCACTCTCCGGCCTTCGGAAAGATGATCGGGGCCGTGAACCTACCGTTCGCTCCGGAGGTGGTGACGGCCGCCGTCTGCCACGTCTTGACGGCCACGGGCCGAATCTGGATTTGGATCCGGCGCACCGCTGGGGGATTGACGTCGCCCGGGACGGTAAGGCGTTCTCCGGTGGCGGCCCTGCTCGCTAGGCGGGTCCCGACGCTCTTGGTCGGGGTCGCCGTGCCCTTGACGGTGACCACGCGCTTTCCGGTGACCACCTTGCCGGCGGATCGGGTCGCGGCCACGAGCAGCCGCACCTCCCAGACCCCCCGCGCAGGCGGCTTGAAGACCACGTACGCAGCACCTGCGCTCGAGCTGGCGATGCGCGACCGCGTCAGCCACTTGGTCGTTCCGCGCTTGCGGTACTGAACGTCGATCGTCCGCTTCGCCTTGGGCGTGACGGTGACGTCGGTACCGAGTTCGCCGTTGAGCCGGACGGTGACGGCCTTGGTCGACCAGCCGGCGAGTCGGCTCTTCGCAGCAGCAGCGACCTGTGCTGTCGCCGGCGCCGACGCGGATGACGAGGCATCAGCCGATGGCAGGGTGAAGAGCATCGACGCGCTGACGCTCGCCATGCACAGAACAGCAACGCGCGTCATCCGCTTGGTCCGCGACACCAGCAACCTGCCCGATCGACCTATATGTCCCGGAAGCGCCGTCGGACCCCCGGTTTCCGGGCAGCGTCAAGCCGCCCCGCTCCGAAGTGTCGGCGGGGCCGGGCCGTTGCCGGATCGGCCGATCGGCCGGGGCCGGGTCGGCCGTTCAGTTCGGTCCGCCCGTGGTGGGACCCCGGTGGACCGCCACCGCGCGGGATCGGGAACGCTGCTGCCCGGGGCCGAGGGAAGGGACGGGATGAGCGACACCGCGAAAGCGTTCTGGGAGGCGAAGAACAGCCGGTTCGCTGTGCCCGACCCGCGGGACGAGTTCCTGCACCCCGAGGCGCGGGTGGCGCAGCCGGGGCCGGAGCTGACGGAGACGCAGGCGCTGGGGTTCAGCGTCCCGGAGCACGGGATCTGCGGGCTCGGGTACCTGTGGCATCACCCGAACCTCGGGGTCGTCACCGGCGGGGCGTGGGTGTGGCGCGGGGTGCAGCCGAACAGCCTGGGTTCGGACCTGTTCGACATCGTCACCTACGTCGACGACGCGGTGCTGGCGGACGACCTGCACCGCTACCGGCTGCCGAACGGGTACGAGGCGGAGGTGGTCGAGCCGCTGCGGACGCTGCGGGCCCGGTACGCCGACGAGTCGCGCGGCAGCGCCTTCGAGGTCGAGTTCACCGCGCTCGCCGAGCCGATGGTGCTGGAGACCGGGTTCCACCTGGAGCAGCCGATGCGGACGCACGGGACGCTCACCCTCGCCGGCCGGCAGTACGCGGTGGACGGCTACAGCGTCCGCGACCGGTCCTGGGGTCAGCTCCGGCGCGAGGTGCACTGCGACCTGCCGCCGATGACGTGGCTCAACGGCGTCCTCGGTCCGGACCTCAGCTTCGGCGCCACCGCGTTCGACTCCCCGGACCTGAAGCCGGAGTGGGCGGGCACGCTCGAGGTCCCCGGGGGTGACCCGCTGCGTGCCGGGTGGATCTGCCGGGACGGCGGCTACTCACCCGTCGTCGCGATCCGCAAGCGCACGCAGCGCAACCCGGCCACCTTGTTCCCCGAACGCGTCGACGTCACGCTCACCGACGACCGCGGGCGCGACCTGCCGCTGCGCGGCACGATCCTCGCCGCGTCGGAGTGGCGGGCCTGGCACAACATGTCCTCGTTCATGTGCCTGGCGCGCTGGGAGACCCCGGACGGGCGGGTCGGTCACGGTGACTTCCAGGACATCCTCTCCTCCGGGTACCTGCGCCACTTCCTGCCGCGCGCGTGGTCAGGAGACGAGCACCTCGGCCAGCGGGAAGGACCGGTGCGCCCGGGGCGGTAGCAGGTAGTTCTGCCGGTGCGTGGTGGTGAGGACGTCGGTGAAGCCGAGGTTCTCGTCCGGCAGGCCGTGACGCTCCTTCAGATCCGGGCTGTCCATCTCGCGCCGCATGAGTTCGTAGTGCTGGGAGCAGGGCCCGAGGCCGACGAAGTGCACCCCGGCGCGAGGTTCGGGGGAGACGGGTTCGTCGACGGAGAAGCCGAAGGGGTTCTCGACGGTGTCGAAGTCCTGCCGCAGGAAGAACGCGGTGCCGCGCTCGACCTTCTCGCCGTAGGCGGTGACGGTGTCGGTCTCGACGCGGGAGAGGAACTGCATCTGCTCGTTGTGGCCGACGAGTCGGTAGCGGGCGGCGTCGCCGTCCCGTTCCTCCTTGAACGTCGTGGTCGCGGGGGACTGGTCCGGGCTGAGGACCTCCTCGGTCTCCGTGCGCCGGGGGTGGAACATGCGGTGCAGGCGCTCCCGTGGGGTGAACGCGTACCACCGCTCCAGGTCGAGCGCGATGTGGGAGAGGTGCATTGCGGTGCCGTGCGCGAAGTAGCTCCCGGGAAGCTGGTCGGTGAACCCGGGGAGGGTCTCGAAGCTGGCGAGGTTCCCCGCGGCGAGGCCGTGCACGTGGCTGGACGTGAAGCCGAGGAACAGCATCGCGCCGTCCGGGATCCGGTCGGCGCCGGCGATGCCGAGGTGTTCGCCGACGAGCTTCGGCATGCTCCGTCCGGCGAATCCGCGGCGGGTCGAGGTGACGGTGACCAGATCGCCGATGAACACACCCTGGGCGGGGATGCCGTTGAGGCGGTGGTCGCCGGGGGAGAAGAGGGCGTCGATGACGTCCTCGATGTGGTGGCGGTAGTCGCTCTTGAAGTGGAGGCAGATGTCGTTCTGCTCCAGGAGCAGGTCCGGCGGGTCCATGGGGAACCGGATGCTGTCGACGAGCGCCCACTCGCCCTCGCTGCCCGGCATCACCGACTTCGGCATGAACTCGTCGGTCAGGCTCGTCGGGAACCGCTCCCGGAAGTACGGCGTGCCGTAGGCGACCTGGACGAAGAGGCCGCCCGGCTGCAGCGGGTACACGCGCTCGATCTCGGCGAGCGCTCGGTCCAGGCGGGCCTGGGCTGTGCGCAGCGTCGCGCGGTCATCGGCCGGGAACGCCAGACGCCCCGTCACGACGGCGTGCCAGAGCGGCACGACCGCGACCGGGACGTCCTTGTGCATCTCCTCGGTGATGCCCGGCAGTTCGTACTGCGTCAGCGGGGGATCGACCGGCACCCGACGGGTGTAGTCGACGACCGTGGTCCAGTCGAAGGCCTCGGCCATACGGAACCTCCTTCGATGCCGAAGGGCGCGCTCACCAGCGGTCGGGAGCGTCTGGAGCGGGGAGCCCGCGCCCGTGGCTCGGGCGGGGGCTCTCCGGATTTATATCGTAACACGATATAAATCCTCCGTTTGTCAAAGGGTGCGTTGGATAAACTGCGACCTATGACGGACGGGCCTCGCGCGGACGGGCCGGCCCGCGGCCGGCGCGCGGAGGTGCTCCGGGTCCTGGCGGACGCGGCCGACCCGCTGACGGTCTTCGACGTCGCGGCGGAGCTCGGGGTCCACGCCAACACGGTGCGGTGGCACCTGGACGCGTTGCTGGAGCAGGGACGCGTCGAGCAGGTGCGGCCCGACCGGTGCGGTCCGGGCCGGCCGCCGGTGCTGTACCGGGCGGTGCCGAAGATGGATCCGGCCGGACCGCGGAACTACCACTTCCTGGCGGCGGCGCTGGTGACCGGTCTCGCGGCCGGCCCGGACCCGGCCGGTCAGGCGTTGGCGGCCGGTCGTGCGCAGGGTCGCGCACTGGCGGCGGCGGACGGAGGAGCGGCGCGGCGGAGTCCGGTCAGTCGGTTGGTCGACCTGCTCGACGAAATCGGCTTCGCCCCCGAGCGCCGACGGGAGGGTGGGCACACGCAGATCGGCCTGCGGAACTGCCCGTTCCTCGAACTCGCGGAGCCGGGGTCGGCGGTGGTGTGCTCGCTGCATCTCGGGGTGATGCAGGGAGCGCTCGAGGAGTGGGGCGCGGACGTGACGGCTGATCAGCTGGAGCCGTTCGTTGCCCCGGATCTGTGCCTGGCTCGCCTGACCAAGCTGCGCTAGCCGGTCTCCTCGTCCCCGTCCAGGACCAGGGTCAGCGTCTCGGTGGGGCAGTTCTCGACGGCTTCCTCGAGCTGCTCGAGCGTCCACTCCCCGTCGGGGCGGAAGATCGTCAGCCCGTCGGGCCCGGCCTCGAACGCTCCGGGGGCCCAGGCGATGCACATCTGCACCCCCTGGCACCGGTCCCGGTTCACCCGGACGAACGGCTTGGTCATGAACCCACCTCTTCTCGCCGACGGACCCATTCTGGCGTCCCGCAGTTTCTACAAGACGTGATTGTATAAACTGTCGCCATGACCTACGTGATCGGTGAGCCCTGCGTCGACGTGACGGACCGGTCGTGCATCGAGGAATGCCCGGTCGACTGCATCTACGAGGGCGCGCGGGCCCTGTACATCCACCCGGACGAGTGCGTCGACTGCGGCGCCTGCGAGCCGGTCTGCCCGGTCGAGGCGATCTACTACGAGGACGACCTCCCCGAGGCCTGGCGTCCCCACCTCGCCGACAACGAGGCCTTCTTCGCCCAGACCCTCCCGGGGAAGGACGGTCCCCTCGGTTCCCCGGGCGGTGCCGCCAAGCTCGGCCGGCTCGGCATCGACGCCCCGCTCGTCGCGTCCCTCGCGCCGCGGGAGGAGTCCGAGAGCGCCTGACCGTCAGCTCTTCGGGTACGGGGAATCGCGGAGCAGCCGGGCGAGGTGGGCGGCGTTGGCGGCGAGGGTCTTGGTCGCGGCGCCGGTGGTCTCGGGCTTCGGGCCGGCGTCGACGTAGTCGGTCTTCTGCATCGCCTCGCCCACCCAGTAGGTGCCGCCCGCGGCAGGGACGGTGAAGCCGACGTCGTTGAGGGTCTGCATCACCTCGGCGCAGCAGTGGTGCGCCCCGTCCTCGTTGCCGACGACCGCGGCGACGGCGACCTTGTTGTACATCGTCGGCCGGCCCTGGTCGTCGGTCTCGGACAGCTCGGCGTCCAGTCGCTCCAGCGTCATCTTGGCGACCGCGGAGGGTTGACCCATCCAGATGGGTGTCGCGATCACGACGATGTCGGAGTCGAGCACCTTGCGTCGGATGGCGGGCCAGCCGTCGCCGTCGCCCTCGTCGGTGCTCACACCGAACTTCACGTTCCGGTCGGCGACGCGCACCACCTCGCCGTCGACGTCGTGATCGGCGAGCGCGACCAGCACCTCCCGCCCGAGCTTCTCCGAGCTCGACTCGGCGTCGCCGGACTTCAGCGTGCAGCACAGCACCAGGGCGCGAAGGGTCGACGTCATACCAACGCACTGCCCGCCAGGGCACTCCGCTACGCGTAGGGCGACAGGAGCGCCTTCGCTGCTGCCGTCACCCGTTCCAGGACTTGCGATGATCGTTCGCTCGGGCCGAGCACCACGAGAAAGCGTTTCGTGCACCTCCGGGCCATCGGGTTGTTAGGAGGGTGCCCTGTTCGGGCAGGCGAGCGGACATGAGCAAACCGCTCGAGGATTACGCCGTACTCGGAGACCTGCAGTCGGTCGCACTGGTGGCCACGGACGGGTCGGTGGACTGGTTGTGCCTGCCCCGGTTCGACTCACCGGCGTGCTTTGCGGCGCTGCTCGACGACGAGCGCGCCGGTTGCTGGCGCATCGCTCCGGTCGGCGCCGACAGATGCTCCGACCGGCGCTACCGGGGCGACACGATGATCCTGGAGACGGACTGGGACAGCGCGGACGGCAGTGTGCGTGTCATCGACTTCATGCCGCCGCGGGGGGACGACCCCGATCTGGTTCGGATCGTGGAGGGGCGCAGCGGGCGCGTCCGGATGCGCATGACGCTACGGTTGCGTTTCGACTACGGCCGTATCGTCCCCTGGGTGCGGGCGCTGGACGGCCGCATCGTGGCGGTCGCCGGACCGGACGCGGTCTGGCTGGATGCCGCGGTGCCGACGCACGGAGAGAACCTCACCACGGTCGCCGAGTTCGAGGTCGCCGCCGGCCAGCGGTTGACGTTCGTCCTGATCCAGCATCCGTCCCACCTGCCGCCGCCGGCGCCCCTCGACGCCGAGCAGGCACTCCGAACCACGGAATCGTTCTGGACGGACTGGATCTCCCCGTGTCGCTACCGCGGTCGATCCGCCGACCTGGTGCGCCGGTCGTTGTTGACGCTGAAAGCGCTGACCTACGCCCCGACCGGCGGCATCGTCGCCGCCGCCACGACATCGGTGCCGGAGCAACTGGGCGGCGTCCGCAACTGGGACTACCGCTACTGCTGGTTGCGGGATGCGACCTTCACCCTGCATGCCTTGATCGGTGCGGGATTCGAGAACGAAGCGCGGGCTTGGCGGGAGTGGCTGTTGCGTGCGGTCGCCGGGAATCCAGCCGACCTGCAGATCATGTACGCCGTCGACGGTGCCCGCCGGATTCCCGAACTGGAACTCGACTGGCTTGCGGGCTATGAGCAGTCCCGGCCTGTGCGCGTGGGCAATGCGGCCGCCGGGCAGTTCCAGCTCGACGTCTGGGGTGAGGTGCTGGACGGGCTCCACGTCGCCCGGGAGGCGGGTGTCGCCGCCGACGACGACGCGTGGGCTCTGCAGCGTCACCTGCTCGACTTCCTGGAGGGCAACTGGCATCGGGACGACGCCGGCCTGTGGGAGGTGCGGTCGAAGGATCGGCCGTTCGTGCACTCGAAGGTGCTGTGCTGGGCCGGTCTCGACCGCGCGGTCCAGGCCGTCGACAGGCACGGCAGGGACGGACCGGTGGAGCGCTGGCGCGCGCTGCGCGACCACATCCACAATGAGGTGCTGCGCCGTGGGTATGACTCCGAGCGGAACACCTTCACGCAGTTCTACGGCTCCCAGGGACTCGACGCCGCCCTGTTGCTGCTCCCGAGGCTCGGATTCCTTCCCTGGAGGGATCCGCGCATTGTCGGGACCGTGGAAGCCGTTCGACGCGAGCTCGACCACGACGGGTTGGTGCTGCGCTACAGCGTGGACGCGGACGGCGGAGTCGACGGTCTGCCTGGCGAGGAAGGGGCCTTTCTCATCTGCTCCTTCTGGCTCGTCGATGCGCTCCAGGGCATAGGCCGCACCACCGAAGCTGCAGCGTTGTTCACCCGGCTGTGCTCCCTGGCGAACGACGTCGGCCTGCTCGCCGAGGAGTACGACGGCCGCGCGGGACGCCTGGTCGGGAACTTTCCCCAAGCCTTCAGCCACATCGGGTTGGTCAACGCGGCCCGGCATCTCGATCCCGCATCGCCACTGGTGGACGGGGAGCATGCCGTCTTCCCTCGGCCCGGGGCCGTGTGATGCGCGCGGTGACCACCCGTCCGGGAGTACCCGGAAGCCTCGCGCTGGCCGAGTTACCGGAGCCCCAACCGACCGCTGACTCGCTGCTCGTGGACGGGCTCGCCGTCGGCATCTGCGGCACCGACCGGGAGATCGTGCGCGGGGAGTACGGAAGCCCGCCGGCGGGGGCGGAGGTCCTGGTGCTGGGGCACGAGTCGCTCGGCCGCGTCCGTCATGCGCCTCCAGGTTCGGGATTCTCGGCCGGTGACCTGGTCGCGGGCGTCGTTCGACGCCCCGACCCGGAGCCGTGCGGAGCCTGCGCCCACGGCGAGTTCGACATGTGCCGCAACGGGCGGTACACCGAGCGCGGCATCGTCGGTCGGGACGGGTATGCGGCCCAGGTCTGGAGCGTGGCCCCCGCCTACGCGGTCAAGCTGAGTGCGTCCCTGGCCGATGTCGGGGTCCTGGTCGAGCCTGCCTCGGTGGTCGCCAAGGCGTGGGAGCAGGTCGAGCGGATCGGAGCCCGCGCGTGGTTCGAGCCCCGCAGGGTGCTCGTCACGGGGGCCGGGCCCATCGGGTTGCTCGCCGCGATGATGGGGGTGCAGCGCGGCTTGGACGTCCACGTCGTGGACCAAGTCACCTGCGGACCCAAGCCGGTTCTGACGGAGCGTCTGGGGGCCAGCTATCACACTGCCGCGGTCGACGCGGTGATGACTGAACTCCGACCGGATGTCGTGATCGAAGCGACGGCAGCGGCTGACGTGGTGTGGGCGGTCGTGGGGAACACGGCGCCCTACGGCATCACGTGTCTGACCGGTGTGAGCTCCGCGGGTCGCCAGGTCCCCGCCGACCTCGGCGCGCTCAACCGCAGCTTGGTCCTCGAGAACGATGTGATCGTCGGATCGGTCAACGCGAACCTGCGGCACTACGCGGCCGCCGCCGAAGCGCTCGCCCGCGCGGAACCCGATTGGTTGTCCGGGCTGCTCACGCGGCGGGTCCCGCTGGCCGACTGGCAGAGCGCTTATGAACCGCACCCGGAGGACATCAAGGTCGTTCTCGACCTGACCGGCGGTTAGCCGTAAGGAGAGCTCGCGGGTCTCCTGGCGAACTGGCAGGTTGTCGATCACCTGGACGGGAATGGTCCAGCTGAGCGACTTCGGCGCCGAGAGAGCGGAGGTGCGGGCGATGGTCGCTGAGAGCATGCGGCCCACCGTCGTGGTGGGAATCCACGATGCGGAGACCGGCGCCCTGGTGCTGGCTCAGGCGATGGACCTTGCCGCACGCCTGGAGGGGCAGCTCGTCGTCGCTCACGTCGAGGAGATGCCCATCGCGGCGGGCGTGGGTCTTCCGGTTTCAGGGATGGCGGGACCTCCGATCGTTCCCGCCCCCGTGGACCCGAGGACTGCAGGTGAGGGTGCAGAGGACTCGGCAGGTTGGCTTCGCGACCTGCAGGCCGAGGTGAGCGAGGAGGTGCGAGCCGACGCGGTGCCGTGCTCGTATCGCACGGCACGCGGCGAACCGGCCACGCGCTGGCCGAACTGGCGGCGGAGACCGACGCCTATTGCGTGGTCGTCGGATCGCGGGGAGAGAGCTTCTGGGCGTCGCTGGGACGCTTCTTCCGTCCTTCGGTGTCCCGGTCGGTGCTGCGGGAACGGGTGACCCCGGTGCTCGTCATTCCCTCCGAACTCGACGAGGACGGTGGTTAACTCACCTTCAGGGCAGGCGGATCGGCTTCCGGGTCAGCTCGACCGCGGCGTGGACGAGGTCGGCCCAGTCGGCGCCTTGTTCGACGTGGGTGCGCTGCCAGCGCGCGTTGGTGCCGTCGGTGAGCAACTGGTCGAGCAGGGCGCGCACGAGTGGCAGGTCGCCTGTCTCGGTGAGGGCGTCGGTGAGGTGGTCGAGCAGTGTCGCGACCGCGTCGCGGGCGGGCACCGGTCGGCCGGAGCGGGGATCGAGCAGGTCGCCGTCGAGGCCCCAGCGGGCGGCGGTCCAGTAGGCGACGCGGAGCAGTTCGAGGCGCATCGGGTCCGGGTCCACGCCGGCACGCCACTCGCGCGCAGCGGTGGAAACGAGAGCGCGGGCCAGCGCCGCGATGAGCAGGGCGTGCTCGCTGCGGGTGCAGACGTCGGCGACGCGGATCTCGACGGTCGGGAACTTCGCCGAGAGGCGGGCGTTGAAGTAGAGCATCCCGCGGTCGAGCAGCGCGTCGGTCGCCACGAGCGCGTCGACCGTACGGTCGTAGTTCTCGACCGACCCGAACAGTTCGGTCGGTCCGGCGGAGGGGAATCGGCCCCAGGCCTCGTGGCGGTAGCTGGCGAAGCCGGTGTCCTCGGCCTGCCAGAACGGGAATTCGCCGAGACCGCGACGAGGAGCGGCAGCCACGGGCGGATCCGGTCGAGGACTGCCACTCCTTCAGTGCGGTCGTCGATCTCGACGTGGACGTGCGTGCCGCAGGTGAGTTGTTCGCGGGCGGGCAGCCCGAGCCGGTCGACGAGCCGGCGGTAGCGCCGGTCGGAGCTCGGTCGCGCCTGCACCCGTCCCGGGTAGGTGCCGAGGGCCGCGAGGGCGACGCCGCGGTCTTCCGCGGCGGCGATCGCGGACGCGCGTTGTTCGGTCAGGTCGGTGGCGAGCTCGGTGAGGGTTTGCCGTGGCGAGGACGCGATCTCGACCTGCTGGCGCTGCAGCTCCTTCTCGACGCCCTCGTCCGCGGCGTCGACCACGTCGTCCGCGAGCCCGCGCGCCGATCCGGTGCGGGGGTCGACGATCAGGAGTTCTTCCTCGACGCCGACCGTGCGCATGGGGCGAGGGTCTGGTCTCAGCGCTGCCTGGAGCGCGTGGCGAAGAACGCGGCGACGGCAGCAACGACGACGAGGAGCAGGAGAAGCTTCATGTCCTGACACTGTCCGGCCTGGGGCTGCTCAACCGGCGCGCGGACGTTGCCCGCGCCACACGTAGGCCGCCGTGCCCCTGGACGCCTTCGGCGAGCTGACGGTCTGTCATGTCTATCGTGGTACGATAGATGCAATCAGCCGCGCGGAGGCGCGGAGCTTCCTCGCCGGCCTCCGTGCCGAGATCGAGGGGAGTGACGATGCCAGTTCTGCCGAGTGTTCGGGGGTCGGAGCTCGACCCGATCCGCAGTCAGCTGGTGCAGCTGGACCGCTGGGAGAACGAGGGCGGTCGGGTGGTGGAGTCGATCATCCGGTACGTACCGAACCCGCGCGATCGTCAGCTCGCCGAATCGCGTCCTGATCTGACACGCGTCTGACCGGAGATCATCTGGTGGCCGGAACCGATACGACCGTACGGTTCCGGCCATGGCTGCTCCGGATGGAATCGACTACGACTGGGCCCGCGCAACCGGTGGGGTGCTGACCAGGTCCCAGAGCCGGGCGCTGTTCCCGCCCCTGCTCCGGTCCGTCGCCAAGTACCCCGGCGTGCGACTGCGTCTGGCGACTGGGCGCCGGGGGACCGCGCAGGTCGACCTGGACGCCTTCGTCCTGCCGGACTCCACGCTGGCGAAGGAGACGATCGAGCACGCGGCCGAGGTGCTCTCGCCGTGCGTGCTGCAGCACTCCTGGCGGACGTTCTGGTTCGGTCTCGCGATCGCCGAGCATCAGCGGCGGACGGTCGATCTCGAGCAGGCGCTCATTGCCAGCCTCCTGCACGACATCACCCTCGAGACCCCGACGCCCGGCCGGTGCTTCGCGCTTACGGGGGCCGAGCAGGCGGAGGCGTTCCTGCTCGCCCACGGCGCCGACCCGGCGTTCTCGGCCCGCGTCGGTGCGGAGATCTGCGGCCACATCACGGTCGGGGCGCTGGAGGACGTCACCTCGCCCGGCGGCTTCGTCTCCGCCGGCGCGTTCACCGACGTCGCCGGCAGCGGACTCGAGCTCATGCCCGCCGCCTACGTCGACGACGTCCTCGCCCGCCACCCCCGGCTCGGGTGGAAGAAGACCCTCCGCACCAGCTGGACGGCCCAGACCGCCGCCCTCCCCGGCGGCCGGCAGCAGTGGCTCACCCGGTGGGCAATCCTCCCCACCCTCGCTCGCATCGCTCCGTTCCCGGAGTGAGCCGCGACCCTGTCATGCGACCGAGGCGGTCCAGTGCAGGTGGGTGGTCCGGTCGCCCGTGGTGTTCTCGGTGATCCGGACGAGAAGTTCGCTGAGTTCGGGAACGAGGGTCAGCGCGACCTGCGGCTGATCGACGTTCCCTTCCCGGGCCATCTCGGTCAACGCCCCGAGGATCACGACGACGACCTCCTCGAGCAGCTCGGCGCTGACCATGACCTCCAGGGGGCCGGAGAAGAAGACGGCCGGCGGCTTGGGGAACAGGGGCGCGACCTCGGCCAGCACGTCGTGGACCCGATCCCGGACCGCGACGGTGCCGCCGCCGGAGGCGCGGAGGCCGTAGATGGCGCTCCGGATCCGCGCGATCGTCTCGTCGATGTCGTTGATGGACCGGCTGAGCTGGTCGGCGTGCGGACCGGGCTCCACCCGCGTCTCGAGCATCTGCAGCGACAGGCCGACGGCGAAGAGCCCCTGCACGACGTGGTCGTGGAGGTCGGTCGCGATGCGGTGCCGGTCCTCCATGACGCGCAGCTTCGTCTCCGCCGCGTGCATGCGCGTGAGGTCGACGATCTGGGAGATGAAGTGGGCCGGGCTGCCGTCGCGGTGGCGGATCAGCCGGACGGACAGCCAGGTGTGGACCGCCTCGCCGGTCGGCGCGATGTAGCGCTTGGGCATCTCGTAGGAGTCGCGCGCGCCGTCGAGCACCTGCTGCAGAAGGACGAGGTCGGAGTCCAGATCCTCCGGATGCGTGAGCTGTTGGAAGTCCGCGGCCAGCAACTCGGACTCGGAACGCTGCAGCAACCGGCACAGCGCGGCGTTGACGCGCAGGAAGCGTCCGTCGGGGGCGACCAGGCACATCCCGATCGGGGCCTGGTCGACGGTGGCGGCGAACAGGTCCCGAGCCTGCTGCTCGGCGGCGGCGTGGGCCTTCTGCTGCGTCAGGTCGGCGAGGTAGACGAGGCGGTAGAGCAGCCGTCCGTCCGCGTCCCGCGGTGAGACGACCTCGACGTCGACCGGGAACACGGACCCGTCGTCGAGCCGGACGTGCTCGCTCTCGAAGTGCACATAGGTCTCGACCGCGACCAGCTCGACGTGGTGGGCGGTTCGCGCCCGGCCGTCGGCGGTCACCATCTCCACGAGGGGGCGGCCGGCGAAGTCCTCGGGGGTGCCGCCGTGCATGGCCGCGAAGGCGGGATTGACCTGCACGATGCGGTGCTCGCTCGGGTCCAGGAGAGCGATGCCGCGACTGGTGGCCTCGAAGCTGAGCTGCCACTGCCGCCGCAGGTCCTCGTCGGCCTTTCGCAGCGTCACATCGCGCGTGGTGTTGTGCAGCTCCAGCAGCTGACCGGCGTCGTCGAACAGTCCGCGCAGGGTGCCCTCGAACCAGTGCCACGTGCCGTCGGCGTGCTCGCCGCGCACCTGGAACACCTGCGGCTCCTGGGTCCGCAGCAGGGCGGCCATCGCGGCGTCGCGCCGGCCCACGTCCTCCGGATGCACGACTCCGCGGGCCTTGACCCCGACGATCTCGGACATCGGCTTGCCGGTCAGCGTCGCCATGCTCGGGGACGCCCACAGCACGATCCCGTCCGGATCCAGCCGGTAGTGCCCCTCGACCGAGGTGCCGACGAAGGACTCGAACTCCCGGGCCACCCGCTTCAGCTGGGTCTGCGCGTCCCGCACCGCCGTGACGTCGCGCATCGAGATCGAGGCCGCGACCACGCGGCCCTCGTGAACGACGGGGCTGCCGGTCAGCTCCACGACCGTGTTGCTCCGGGGGCAGACGTCGTCGGCGGTGAGGGTCCGCCCGGCCAGAGCGGCCGCGCACACCGGCGCAAGTGCCGCCCACGAGCCCGCCGGGAGAACGTCGGGCAGTCGCCGTCCGAGCAGGTCGTCGGTCGAGAGTTCGGGGCACGCGGCGATCGAGCCGCAGCCGGTGAGCACGCGGTGCTCGGCGTCGACGACGAGCACGCTCAGGCCCGGCAACTGGGCCATCGCGGCCGCGAGGAGATCAGCCGGGCGCGTCAGGTCGAGCTCAGCCACCACGCCCATACCGGCCTTATCGGCGCTCGCCAGATCGATCTGAAGGAACCGGGCGAGATTTCGCCCGGCCTGCCCCAGGTTGGCGCGGAGGTCAGGCGTGCGCGGCGCGGCCACCCCGAGCGCGCTTGATCGCGGTCACGAGGGCCACGACGACCGCGCCGACGAGGGCGCCGAGCAGGGCGGAGCCCAGGGTGTTGGTCAGCCACCCGAGAACACCCGCGAACGCGCCGGTGGCGTCGTGGACGGCCTCCTCCGCGTCGTGCACCAGTCCGTAGGGCCCGTGCCACCCGATGTCGTCGAGCCCCACGAGGAGGATGTGCCCACCGACCCAGAGCATCGCCGCGATCCCGACGGTCGCCAGCAGGGCCAGCACCTTCGGCATCGCGGTGACGAGCCCGCGACCCACCCGCTGGGCGGCGGCGCCCTTGCGCTGGGCGAGGCGCAAGCCGATGTCGTCCATCTTCACGATCAGCGCGACGACGCCGTACACGAGCGCGGTGATGGCGAACGCCACGACGAACAGGACGATGAGCCGGGTCAGGAACGGCTCGTCGGTCACGTCGTCCAGGGCGATGACCATGATCTCGGCCGAGAGGATGAAGTCCGTACGGATGGCCCCCTTGACCATCGTGTCCTCTTGGTCGTTGCCCACGGCGGCCGCGGGGGCGTGGTGGGTGTCGTGGTGGGCGAACTTCTCCCAGATCTTCTCCGCGCCCTCGTAGCAGAGGTAGGTGCCGCCGAGCATGAGGATCGGCGTGAGCAGCCCCGGCAGGAACTCGCTCAGCAGCAGCGCCACGGGGAGGATGAAGAGCACCTTGTTGCGCAGCGAACCCTTGGCGATCTTGGCGATGATCGGAAGCTCGCGCTTAGCGGCGAGACCGTGCACGTAGCGCGGGGTCACCGCCGTGTCGTCGACGACGACACCCGCCGCCTTCGCGCCGGCGCGTCCTGCCGCCGCACCGATGTCGTCGACCGACGCCGCGGCCAGCCGGGCCAGCGCGGCGACGTCGTCGAGGAGGGCGACCAGCCCGCCCGCCATGAGTGCTCCTCCGGGTCGTACTCCCCGCCGCGGCCGCGGACCCGGGTCTGGGGACGAGCGTAGCCGGGCCGCGGGGCCGCCCGGGGAGATGGCGTCCGGGCGGAGTGACGTGCACCCGTCGCGAGGTGGCGGGTGGCGATCTTGAGGGTCGGGACGGGTCAATTTTCCCGGCCCGGGACCTAGGTCCTGAATCACCCGATCGATGACTAAAGGCCGCGAAGTTTCGCGCCGAGGGACCCCCTGTACGCACGACACACGGGGGAACCGAATGAACCGACTCTCAGCCCGCCGGCGCACCACGAACGGCGCCGCAACTGCCGTCCTCACCGCGGTGCTGAGCGCCGCGGTCGCGGGGGCGACGCTGGCTCCGCTGCCCGCAGCGGCGGTGGCGGAGCGCCCGGAGGCGCCCACCGCGGCCGCATCCTTCGTCCCCGGCCTGCGGCTGGGCGAACCGATCCCCGGACAGTGGATCGTGACGTTCAACGGCGACGCCAGCGCGACTCACGTCGCGCGCATCCGCGAGCTGATCGACCGGGGCGGGAAGGTCCGGTTCGACTTCAAGGCCGCGGCGCGCGGGTTCGCCGCCGTGCTCGACGAGGCCGCTCTGGCGCGGCTGCGCCAGGACCCGCGGGTGGCCGCGATCGAACCGGACCGGCGGGTCTACGCGACCGGGACGCAGTCCCCGGCACCGAGCTGGGGCCTGGACCGGCTCGACCAGGAGGCGCTGCCGCTGTCGAACAGCTACCGCTACGACGCGACCGGCGCCGGCGTCACCGCGTACGTCCTGGACACCGGGGTGCGCACCACGCACCGCGAGTTCGGCGGTCGCGCCAGTGCCGGGTTCACCGCGTTCGACGACGGCCGCGGCGCGCAGGACTGCAACGGCCACGGCACGCACGTCGCCGGGACGATCGGTGGCGCCACCTACGGCGTGGCCAAGCAGGCCAAGATCGTCGGGGTCCGCGTACTCGACTGCGACGGCAGCGGTTCCACGTCCGGCGTGATCGCGGGAGTGGACTGGGTGACCGCGCACCACCGCGGCCCGTCCGTGGCCAACATGAGCCTCGGCGCCGGCGCCTCGGCCGCGCTCGACGAGGCGGTGGCGCGCTCCATCGCCGCCGGCGTGACCTACGCCGTCGCCGCCGGCAACGACAACGTCGACGCCTGCACGCAGTCGCCGGCCCGTCTCGCCGGCGCTATCACGGTCGGGGCGAGCACGAAGACCGACGCGCGTGCCTCGTTCTCCAACTACGGCCGCTGCGTGGACCTCTTCGCCCCGGGCGAGGCGATCCGCGCCGCGGGATTCAAGTCCGACACCGCAACGGCACTCTTCTCCGGGACCTCGATGGCCACCCCGCACGTCGCGGGTGTCATCGCCAACTACCTGCAGACCAACCCGGCGGCCACGCCGGCGCAGGTGGCGTCCGCGCTGGACCGCGGCGGCCGTCGCGGCCTGCTCAGCGCCATCGGTGCGGGTTCGGTGAACCTGCTGCTCGCCCTGACCAACCCGATCCCGGCGACGCCGCACGCTCCGGCGCCGATCACCGGTGCGCCGCAGGCGGCGATCCCGGCCGGCCAGCGCGTGACCTCCGCCGGCACCCCCGTGCGGCTCACCTGGGACACCGCCTCGGCGGGGAGCGGCGCCGCGGTCCACGAACTGCAGCGCAGCGCCGACGGCAAGCGCTGGCAGAACGTGCGCCTGGCGACCCCGACCGCGCTGCGCGCCACTGTGAAGCTGCCGACCGGCTCCTGGCGGTTCCGTGTCCGGGCCACGAACGCGCAGGGCGTCACCGGGTCGTGGTCGAGCGTCGCGCGGGTGAGCGTGCGCGTGAAGCAGCAGCACGCCGCGATCTACCGCGCGCCACATCGCTGGAAGAAGGCGAAGCAGAGCGCCGCCCTCGGCGGCAGCGTGACCCGGACCAATTCCGCGGGTGCCGCCGCGACCTTCCGTTTCACCGGGAGCGCGGTGGCCTGGGTGGGGACGCTGGCGCCGAACCGCGGCCGGGCGCGGGTCTACCTCGACGGCCGCAGCATCGGCGTCGTCGACCTTTACGCGAAGAAGACCAGCACCCGTCGCCTCATCCTGACCCGCCACGTCGGCCCGGGCCGCCACGTCCTGTCCATCCGTGTGCTCGGCAAGCGCACTCGCGCCGCTGCCAGCAGCTACATCGACGCCGACGCCTTCATCACGCTGGGCTGAGCGGCGCAGGGCTAGAGCGTGATCTGGATCACAATGAACGCCCGAGTTTGTTGAGCAGGACTAAGTTACCGAGTGCGATCGATTGATTGCAGGCAGGTGAATTCCGGGGGTTCGGGGTCGCCGTGGTGCACGACAGGACGTCCGCCCATGCTTAGGCGGTTCGCGGACGCCGATGTGCTGCTCGTCGACGACAACCCGGCGAACATCACCTTGCTGCGCGCGATTCTCGAGCGGGCCGGACTGCAGCACCTGCGCGCGTACACCGACCCGCGGGAGGCGGTCGGCACGCTCGACCATCCACCAGATCTCGCGCTGATCGATCTGCACATGCCGCACCTGGACGGGTACGCGGTCCTCGACGAGCTCGTCGACCACGCCGCGGGGACCTATCTGCCCACGGTCGTTCTCACGGCGGATCCCAGTCCCGAGGCCTTGCGGCGAGCGCTCCAGCGGGGTGCCCAGGACTTCGTCACCAAGCCGTTCGATGCGACCGAGGTGGTGCTGCGCGTTCGCAACCTGTTGCAGACCGGCTCGCTCCACAAGCAGCTGCGACTGCAGAACCGCTGGCTGGCCGGACGGCTCAGTGAGCAGCGCGCTTTCGCCGCGGCCGAGCGCGACGCGCGGGTCGAGCAGTACGAGCGCATCACCTCCGTTCTGCGTCACGGGCACCTCACCACCGTCCTCCAGCCGGTGACCGACCTCAGGACCGCCTCGATCGTGGGTCTGGAGGCGCTCTCGCGGTTCGCCGCGGAGCCGTCGCGTCCACCCGACGTCTGGTTCGCCGAGGCCGAGCGGGTCGGTCTGGGTGTCGAACTGCAGCTCCTCGCGATCGAGCACGCGGTGCTGGCCCTGAAGGATCTGCCGTCCGAGGTCTTCCTCGCGATCAACCTCACGCCGGGCGTGATCCTGGACCGCGAACGCCGGTTGATGGCGCTGGCCGAACCGGTCCTGGACCGTCTGGTGCTGGAACTGACGGAGCAGATCCCCGTCGAGGACTATGACGTCCTGAACGCCGCCGTCGCCCCCCTGCGGGCGGGCGGGGCCCGCCTGGCGGTCGACGACACCGGCGTCGGGTACGCCGGTCTGCGGCACCTGATCGCACTGGCGCCGGACGTCGTGAAGCTCGACATGTCATTGACCCGCGGAGTCGATCGCGACCCCGTCCGCCGGGCCCTGGCCAACGCCCTCGTGCACTTCGGCCGCGAGACCGGCGCCCTCGTGGTCGCTGAAGGCGTCGAGACCGCGGCCGAGCTGCAAACCCTGCGCGACCTCGACGTGCCGTGGGTCCAGGGGTACTTCATCGCCCGGCCCCAATCCCTCACCGAGGTGCTGCGCATCTGCGACCGGCGACCCGGTCCACCAGGACCACCGAACTAGTCGAGTAGTCGCCGAGGGGGGAACCGCGGATGCCGAACACCCGATCAGCCGGCGGCGCTCCGCCTGCGGCGTACACGGATCATGACGAACCCTTGCCGTCGGGCCAGATCGCCCGCTGGTGGTCGGACCGATCCCTGCGGTCGAAGGGTCTGCTGGTCCTGGCGCTGCCCCTGGCGATGTTCCTGTCGTCGGCACTGGTGTTCCTGTTCGTCCTCTCCGAGGTGGGCAAGTCCCAGGACCGGGTCGGCGAAGCGCGCCGGTCGCAGGACCAGCTCACCCTGCTCTACGCCTTGGTGCTCGACGGCGAATCCGGCGTTCGCGGCTACCTGGCCAGTGGCGACCGGAGCTACCTGCAACCGACGGAGCGAGCCCGGGAAGAGCTGCCGGAGGCCATTGCCGCGCTGACCCGGGACGTCGGTGACGACGCGGCACAGGCGGGGCGCCTGCAACGACTGCAGAGCATCCTCGAACGGGGATACCAGCTGCGGCCTCCCCCCGGGGGGCGAGCTGCGGATGGAAACGTCGCGCAGTCCTGGCTCGAGGCCCAACGCGCCTCGACCGAGGAATTTCGTGGCGTCCTGGCCGACATCCGGAACACCGAGCACCGTCGACTGGCGGACCGGCTGCACGAACGCGACACCTGGATCGAGCGAGCCCGCGCGACGACGGTGATCGCTCTCGGAGTCGGTGTCGCGGGCGGGCTTGCGGCCACCCTGGCCTTCACGCTCGGAGTCTCCCGGCGCCTCGAACGGGTGGTCGCCAGGACCGACCGGCTGCGCGAGGGCGAAGTCCCCGACTTCGTCGATCCCGGGCAGGATGAGATCGGCGTGCTGTCCCGTCGCCTGACCGAGGTGGCGTCGCGTTGGCAGCTGTGGAAGGCGGAGGCCCAAGCGGCCCGGGTCGCGGCGGAGTCGGCGAACCAGGCCAAGAGTGAGTTCCTCTCGCGCATGAGTCATGAGCTGCGTACTCCGATGAACGCGGTGCTGGGGTTCGCGCAGCTGCTCGAGCTGGACCTGCCGATCGAGCACCGGGACAACGTCCGGCAGATCCGGCGGGCGGGGGTGCACCTGCTCGACCTGATCAACGAGGTGCTGGACATCTCCCGCATCGAGTCCGGCCAGCTCACCCTCTCCACGGAGCCGGTGCGCGTATCCGACGTCGTCGGCGAGGTCACCGAACTGATGGGTCCCATCGCGGCGCAGCGTGGCGTCACCCTCCGCGCATCGCACGCGCTCAGCTGCACCTGCCACGTGCTCGCCGACCGGCAACGGGCCAAGCAGATCGTGCTGAACCTCGCGTCCAACGCGGTCAAGTACAACAAACCAGGTGGGAGCGTCGAGCTGCGCTGCGTGGTCGAGGACGGCACCGCGACCGTCGAGGTGGCGGACGACGGCATCGGCATCCCCGAGGCCGACCTGGACCGGTTGTTCGTCCCCTTCGAACGGCTGGCGGCCGCCAACAGTGAGATCGAGGGGACCGGCGTCGGTCTGGCGATCTCGCAACGGCTCGCCAACGCCATGCAGGGACGGATTGAGGTGGCCTCGACGGTCGGCCAGGGCAGCACGTTCCGGCTCGTCCTGCCGACCGCGCCGGCGCCGGCAACTCCGGCCCCCGCGCTCCCCGCCCCGCGGCCGGGGACGTCGGCCGTGCCGGCCGCTCCGAGCGCGGAGCTCACGGTGCTCTCGGTCGAGGACAACCCGGCGAACATCCGGCTGCTGCAGGAGATCGTCAGCCGCCGACCCGCCTGGCGGCTCGTCAGTGCTGGGCAGGGGCAGCTGGGCCTCGACATCGCGACCGTCGACCCGCCGACTCTGATCCTGCTCGACCTTCACCTGCCGGACATGCGCGGGGAAGAAGTGCTCCGCCGCCTGAAGACGGAGGATCGCACCGCCTCCGTCCCCGTGGTCGTCGTCAGCGCCGACGCCACCCCCGGCCAGATGGACCGCCTCCTCGCCGCCGGCGCGGCGTCGTACCTGACCAAACCGATCGAGGTCTCCCAGCTGCTCGGGGTTCTCGACCGCATCTCCGGCACCGCCGCGTTCGGGGAGTGGTCTGAAATCTGATGCAGTGTCAGCGCTGTGCTGGGGATCAGTAGCCGAAGTTCTGGACGGAGTACTCGCCGGTGGTGTTGTAGCCGATGCCGATGTAGCGGAACTGGCAGTTGAGGATGTTGCGGCGGTGACCGGGGGAGTTCATCCAGGCGGTCATGACGCTGCTGGGCTTGTCGTAGCCGCGTGCGATGTTCTCGCCGCCGGGGGACTTCCAGCCGGCGGCGAGCTGGCGCTTCACCCAGGAGCGGCCGTCGACGGAGGTGTGGCTGAAGGAGCGGGTGCGCGCCATGTCGTCCGCGTGGCGCTGGGCGGACCTGGTCAGGGCCTTGGCGACCTTGAGGGGGCGGCAGCCGTGGTCGGCGCGGATGTCGTTGACCGAGGCGACGATGCCGTTCTTCATGGTGGTGCGGCTGGTGGCGGCGTTGGCCTGTTCGGCGGTGGCGGTCAGGCCGCCGAGCGTGATCGCGGCGAGGGTGGCGAGGGCAGCGGTGCGGGTCAGTGGCGTGCGGGCGTGCGTCATCGACGTCTCTTTGGACGAGGGGTGGAGAATCTCCGCGCGTAGAGGCGGAGGGGCCGTGGTGGCCGTGAGGTCTGTGGTCGGCGGGTTCGCCCGGTTGTTCCGGCTGCGTGGTGCCGACACTGGACATGTCGGATTTCCGCGGCGGTGATCTTGAGGGCCGGCGGGGGTGAATTTTTCTGGCCCGGGACCGCGGTCGCGGCCGGGCCGGTGGCGCCGGGGACCGCCGTCGCTGCGCCGGTGGGGTCCGCGTCGGCGAGCCGATCCCCGATCAGTGGAGCGTCACCTTCGACTCCGACGTCACCGCAGCGCACCCCGGTCGCGCGCGCGATCACCCTCGGCTGCCGCGGTCAGGACTCCAGCGATGGTCCGTCAGATTTGCGGAGCGCAGCCCTCCGCTCGCGTTCGCGGTAGCTGTAGGCCGCTTGGCGGACGGCGTCCTCGCTCTCGAAACCGGTGCCCAGGGCGCCGGCCACGACGGCCATCGAGCTGGCCAGCCAGGTGACGGTCAGGTAGTCCCCGACGTGTGGAGGGTGGCCGATCTGGGCGTGGAAGTACCCGGGGTCCATGGTGAAGGTCGACGCCCCGAGCACGACGGCGAAGACGCCCGCGTACATGACCAGCACCCCGATCAGCAGGGTGAAGACCGTGGACAGGTTGTAGAGCCTCGCGCGTGCACTCTGCGCGGGCGGAGTCCACAGGTGGTGGTCGAGGATCAACCACACCACCATCAGGGAGACCGCGAACGCCGCGGCGGCCGTGAGCTTGAGCCCGCCGAGGTGGAGCGCCAGCTCCCAGACGCTGGAATTGACGAGGACGTACGCGCCGATCGCCAGCGCGGCCGCCAGCGCGCTGGTCAGGCCCGAGACGAGTCGCCACGGCCGGTTGGCCCGGACCATTCCGACCAGCAGGCGCCAGCGGCCGCGCGTGGCGAGGATCCGCAGGTCGATCCGGTCGGCAGCTTGCTGAAGGCAGGCGAACGGTTCGGGTAGTTGCAATTCAGGATCGCTGGATGCCGCGCCCTGAGCGTCGTCAGGTGCAAGCCTCCTCGGTCGGCATCGCCTACGGCGGAACCTTCGACGTCCCGCAAACTCTGATCCGGACACCACTGCAAGACGGCGACAGCTGGTCCGGGCGCTGGCGCGCCGGCGGGACCCGCGGCACCACGGACACCACCGTCACCGGTACCGAGACGATCACGGTTCAAGGCCGTGGCCTCACGTGTTACGTGCTGACGCGGGACACCACACTGAACGGCGACGTCATCGGCATTCAGCACCAACAGACATGCTGGGCACCGGAACTCGGAATGCCCGCCCGCGACGACCACCGGGTGGACGGGACCTATCAAGGCGTCAGATTCTCCGCCCGGGTACGGATGGAACTCATCACCCTGCCCGTCGGGGAGGCGCAGCAGCCGGCCGGCTCAGCGCACGCACCCGGTTCAGCCGCTTACGGGTTCGCTCACGCCGGGGCATCGCCGGGGCAGGCGACATCCAGGGTCCACCGCCCCGCTGCCCGAAGAGCGGACGGCTGAGCTCCGGCGCGCAGAGCATCGCCCTCCAGGGTAGGTCGGTGACCGACCTGATTAACGCTTTACCCCCTCGCCCGTCCTGGGACAGCATCGACGGTGCTGAGCCGGGGCCATCTCCCCGTTGAGCTCCGGCCCGACGCTGGTGTCAGCGGCCAGGGCGCCGGGATGAACGAACGCATCCACCCGGCACGCCGGGAGGCCGCACTACTCCGCGTGCAGTCTTCAGTCGGCGTCGCGTTCGATGAGGGCCTCGCGCAGAACGTCCAGCGATTCCGGGCGCAGGCCGTGCGCGAGTAGGTATCCCTCAGCTCCCCCGAAGCGGCCACGCAAGGCATCGAGGGTTGCCTGCAGAACGCGGGGTGGGCTGCCCATCAGTGTCACCAGCTTCTGGGTACTGATTCCGAGCTGCTCGCTCTTGGCGGCGATATGGGTCCGCAGTTCCCCGGTGAGGAACTCCTCGGTGAGGCCGTAGTCCTGAGCGACGACCTCATCGGCCGCGCCGATTGCCGAAAGAGTCAGCCCGATGACCAGCCCGGTGCGGTCCTTCCCTGCGCTGCAGTGCACGACGGCCGGAAGCGTCTCTGGGCTGGCGAGCAACCCGATGGCCGAGACAATCTCCGGCGCGCACTGTTCCAGGATCTGGAGGTAGAGCGGCTCCAGATCTGTCACCGTGCCGACGATGTCCCGCTGCCGGAAGATCGGGTTACTCACTCGCGCGAAGGTGCCAGCATGATGGGGTGCGGGGGCGTCGCCAGCTTCGACGGTCTCGCGCAGATCCACCACGGTGCGGATGCCGAGTCCGGTCAGTTGGGCTCGTGTCGCCTCAGAGATGCCATGGAGCGTCCCGGCCCGGTACAGCACACCCCAACGGGTCGTGCCGCCGGCGACGGGATAGCCGCCGACGTCGCGAAAATTGTGCATGTCCTCGACCTCGATGAGGCGCGAGCGCCCGCGAGGCGAGCCCGCCTAACGACAACGACAACGACAACGGCATGCGGCACCAGCACGACGCTGAACCCGCCTCCGGATGCCGGCCGCGACGACCAGCCTGACGCACATGCGATCAAGCTCATGAAACGCGAGGCCCGCGAGCTCGCGCTGCCGCGCCACGCTGGCTGCGTCAGCTGCGCGGAACGCCGCATTGCGCGGCCGTGCAACTAACGGCACCCGCACTCCGGCGCGGCTGTCCCCGTCACCGTCGCCGCTGCGCGCACACACTGTCTAGGCGTTAGTGCCGTCTACCCGAAACTCCCTCTAGATGCGGCATATCGAAGCCGAGAATTGCGGACACAACCGCTAGACAAGGTGTTTGCGGCGGCGCACACTAGCGACAAGGCACGGGTGTTGCCTGCACTGATTTCTGGAGGACGGCATGCGCTCACGGTTTTCGGCCGCGCGCCATCGGAACAGCCGCGCCGATCGCCGTGTTGCTGCAGCTCTGGTGGTCGCGATGGTGGCGGTAGTTGCCCTGGCGGGGTGTGGCTCGCGCCGTGACTACGAAGAGTTCGTGGCCGCAAATACGGCGGGCGGCGTCGCGGTCGAGCAGACGGACGGCGGCATGGTGGCCGCGCCGGGCAGCGCGGGGGGGGCAGCCGCCGCATCGGGTGCAGTCCCCGCTGGCACGAGCACCGCCCGCGGGTCCGCGGGTAGCGCGACGGCGCCTGCCGTTTCTGCGGGGAAGAGCCCGCAGGGCACCGCCCCCCGGCCAGATCCCGCAGCGGGCGCCGCGGCTTCGGGGAAGTCCTGTGCGATCTCCGGATCGACTATCACCATCGGCAACATCGCCACGCAATCGGGCTTCCTCGGTGAGTTGTTCAACGGTCTGCCGGAGGCGTTGCAGGTCTGGGTCAAGGCGGCCAACGCTTGCGGCGGACTGGGGGGGCACCCGGTGCGCTTGATCTCGGCCGATGACGGCGGGGATCCAGCCGTCGCGCTGACCCTTGCCCGCCGCCTCGTGGAGAAGGAAGGCGCGATCGCGTTCGTCGGATTGGCGAACCCGTTGTCCGTCCAGGGTGTCGCGTCGTACCTGAAGGACGAGGGAATTCCTGCCATCGGCGGGGAGTCCAGCTCAACGGTCTACTACACCAATCCCGTCTTCTTCCCGATCGGTCCTCACGCGGCCGTGATCGGCGGCGCGACCGCCGACGTCGCCATCAAGCGAGGGGCAAAGAAGCTGGCGGTCTACTACTGCATCGAGGTTCCCAATTCCTGTGGGCCGCCGGGGGCGGCCAAGGACCTGGCTGTCGGTTCGCCTGCGATCAAGCGCATCGGCGGCGAGGTCGTGATTTCACAGCCTGCTTCGGTAGCTGCGCCCAGCTACACCTCGCAATGCATCGCCGCCAAGCGTGCGGGAGTTGACGGGATCATCGTGATCCTGGACGGGCCGAGCATCGGGCGCTTCGCCGGCAATTGCGAAGCACAGGACTATCACCCGAAGTTCATCGGCATCAGTCTGGGAGTCAGTCGCACCCTGCCCGAGTATCCGCAGCTGAACAAGGACAACTTCTTCGCACCGTCCATCGTGTTCCCCTGGATGGACCGTTCGCTGCCCGCGACGCGTGCCTACAGTGACGCGGCCATCAGGTACTTCGGCCGCCCGATCGTGGGGCCGAGCCCGGCGATGGCCTGGGCGTCGGGCGTGCTGGCGCAGGAGGCCACCAAGGGCGGCCTGCCGGCGAACCCGACCCCCGCCGACATGCTCAAAGCGATGTACACGGTCAAGAACACCAACCTCGGAGGCCTGACCTCACCTCTGACGTTCACGACCCAGCTGCCGCGGGTCATGACCTCCTGCTACTTCGTGCTGGGGTTGTCGAACAAGCAGTACCTCGCGCCGGAGGGGGCGAAGTGCGTCCCGGTGGACATCCGGTACCCCTGAGTTGGCGAGTGCCCAACCTGGCCGAACCACCGCCGTCACCCCCATCCGCGCAATCGCCTGATCCGCCCCGTCGCATACTGACCAAGGAGATCCCGTGCCGAATCGCGTCCGCTTCGCCGTCCCGTTCGACAATCACCGGACCACGCCGCTGTCGATGATCGCGCCCTTCACTGCTGGGCTGGAACAGGGTGGCATCGACTTCCTGTGGCTGTGGGACGAGCTGTCCTGCTGGTTCCCGGGCAATCTGTGGAACACGCAGAACTCGCCGGCGGCGGACTTCGTCGACGGATCGGCCACTCACGACCCCTTCGTCGAAGCCGCCTTCGCCCTCGCTGCCAACCCGCACGCCAATGTCCGGGTCACGACTGACGCCGTCCGCTCTGCGCCCGCGGAGCTGCTGCGCAAGATGCTGACGCTGGCTCACGGCACCGACGGGGACGTCGTCTGCGCGTTAGGTGCCGGCGAGCTGCGCCAGACGAAACCGTTCGGCTACAAGCGGGCTGAGGGTCTCAAGCGGCTGGAGGACATGTTCGTTCTCATGAACAAGCTCTGGGAGGCCGACGCGCCGTTCAGCCACGAAGGCAACATCTGGAACTACAAGAACGCCTTCATTGGCACCTCCCGTCCAGAGAAGCGCCCGGAGTTCTGGGCGCTCGGCGGCGGGCCGATGCTGCTGGAGATCGCGGCCAAGCATGCGGACGGCTTCGAGGCCGCCGTGCCGCAGGCGATCACCACGCCCGAGAAGTTCGCCGATCAGGTGAAGGCGGTCCGCCGGCAGGTCGAGGAGTTCGGCCGGGATCCCGACGCCTTCGGGTTCGGCATTTGGAACATCTGCATCTGCCACGACGACCCCGACACGATCGATCGCATCGTGCGCAACCCGCTCGCGAAGTACTTCGCCGCGCAGTTCGGGCGCCTGGACACCAAGAGCTGGGCCGACGAGGGCTTCAATTCCGTGATGCCGGAGAACTGGCACTACGCCATGCACTGGGCCCCTTTCGAACAGTCGGACGAGGAGATCAACGCTTTCGTCTCCAACGTCAGCGACGCGATGTCACGCGCCGCGTTCTTCGTCGGCTCCCCGAAGGAGATGGCGGAGATCAATGCCCAATTCGTCGAGGCGGGCGCCAGTTTCGTCGGCCACCTCGACTTCTCGCCGCTCGTGCTCGGTCCGGCCGACGCGCAGGACTCGGTCCGCCGTGCGATGGAGGTCGCCGCACAGACAAACGCGCTGGTCGAGGCGTCGGCGTGACCGCCCCGGTCACCAAGATCGACGAACTCGACAGCGCCTGGCTGACCAGCGCGCTGCAGGAAACGGGTCGGCTCGCGGCCTCTCAGAAGGTCGAGGTCGTCGAGGCGACCGAACTGACCGCCGGCGTCGCGTTCAGCACCCGCATGTATCGCCTCCACCTCCAGGGCCCGGCGGATCTCCCGGCCACGGCGATCGTCAAGCTGCCCGTCGAGGGCCCGGTGCGCGACCTTCTCAACGCGATCGGCGCCTACCGCAAGGAGTGCACGTTCTACCGTGACTTCGCGCACGAGAGCCCCGTCCGCGTCCCGGCACCGCTGGTGGTGGTCTTCGACGAAGACACCTCCGACTTCGTGCTCGTCATCGAGGATCTCGTCGAGCACACCCCGATGGATCAGCTCACCGGAATGACCCTGGCCGAGGCGGAGACCGCGGCGCGCGAACTCGCCCGCTTCCACGCCCAGTGGTGGCGGCACGATCGCCTGGACGTCTACGCCGGCTCGTTCCCGGCACTGGACTCCGCGACGGGCCGCGGGCTGCTCGGGCAGTACGGGCAGGTCTTCGGGGCCGTCTGGCCGGCGGCCTGTGCTGCTACCGGTGTCGACGGGGCGGTGCGGGAGTTCGGAGAGTCCCTGCCCGGGCTGCTGGAGCAACTCGCCGCAGCGCTGGGGGAGCCCCGAACCCTCGTGCACGGCGAACTGCGCGCCGAGAACCTCTTCCTCGGCGCCGGCGGCGAGCTGGTCTTTGTGGACTTCCAGACCCTGCAGCAGGCCGCTGGGCCCGTGGACCTCGCCTACCTGATCAGCCAGAGCCTGCCGACCGAGGTCCGGCGGGGCCACGACGAGCGTCTGGTCCGGATCTACCACGACGAACTGGTGCGGTCCGGGGTCGCGGACTACCCGTGGGTCGAGGCCTGGACGGCCTACCGGCTGGCCGTCGCCTACAACCTCGTCCTGCCCGGGATGGCCTTCATGACCTACGAGCACGTCGGCGAGCGCCAGCAGGCTCTGCTGGTCGCCATGATCCAGCGGGCGGCCCACTGCATAGCCGACAACGACAGCCTGTCGTTGATTCAAACGCAGGTAGGCAACTGATGGTCAGTCAGGTTGTGGAGGCCCGGCAGTACCGGCCGCACTACCTCCGTGCGATCGACGACCTTCCGCACGAGATCGGCCCGGCACCGCTGTGGTCGGAGAACTACCTGAGCTACGCCTCGTTCCCGGACGCCGGGATCTCCATGTGGCTGCACCTGGGCCGACCCACCTACGACCCGCGGATCTGGCAGGAGATCGCGGTGGTGTTCCTGCCGGACGGGACGCTCGCGTTGGCCAAGGCCACCGCGCCGGCCCACTCCGCGGAAAACCCGGAGGCGGCGGCCCTGTCCTACCGGTGCGACGAGCCGTTCCGGACGTGGACCAAGACCTTCCACGGCGCCGCCCGCGTGGTGTCGCCGGACCAACTCGTCGGCGGCGCGCTGACCGACGGCCCAGCCGTCCCGCTCTCGTTCGATCTGCGGTGGCAGGCCCGTGGTCCCGCCTTCGACATGGACCTGTCCCAGCAGACCTGGGCGAGCGCACACTACGAGCAGAACTGTGATGTCACCGGCACGATCTCCTGGGACGGTCAGGGGCCGCTGGACATCGCGGGCGCGGGGCTTCGGGACCACTCCTGGGGGGCCCGCGACTACTCCAAGGTAGGCCGGCACTGTTGGCTGCACGCCCGGTGGGACGACGGGCGGGCGTTCATGATCTTCCACCTCGTCGCGCCGAGCGGACACGTGCTCTCCCACGTCACCATCGACCGCGGTAACGGCCCCACGCCGGCGAAGCTGATCAGTGAGGCGCCGCTGATCTCCGACCTCGCCGCCGCGGGCGGCGATTACGTCCTCGAGATCACCTCCGAGGACGGGCCGGTGACGATCACAGCCGACGTGGGGGACGTCGCGGTGATGTCCCTCACCGGCGAGAGCGAACTCGTCCTCGGGGCGGACCCGAGCCCGGTCAGCTCGCACTGGCTCTGCGAGGGCGCGACCCGCTTCACCTGGGACGGGGCGGACGGACACGGCCTCTCCGAGCGAACCGTGCGGAGGACGCCATGACCGCCCAGGATCTGACGAGGCATCCGCTGCCGCGCGGGCTGACCGAGCGGGACGAAGGGGTGCACACTCCGGTCGACCTGCCGGGCTGGTCGGAGAACTACCTCACGCAATTCTACGCGCCCGCGGCTGAGATCGGGTACTTCTTCCACCAAGGCCGCGCGGCGTTCGACGTCGAGCTGTGGAACTACTTCTTCGTCGCGTTCCTGCCCGGTGACCGATTCGCCGTGGCGAACTCCTTCGCCTACGGCGGAGGGTTGGCGGGACCGGACGGCTGCGGGTCGTTCTTCCGCTGCGAAGATCCGTTCCAGCGCTGGACCAAGGGGCTGCGCGGCGCAGTCAGCGTGGTCTCCGGCGAGCAGCTGCGCGCGGGTCCGTTCGCCGAGGGTGAGCACACGGTTCTGGAGACCGAGCTGGCCTTCGAGGCCTGGGGGCCGGCCTTCGACCTCGGGAAGCTCAACAACGACAGCTGGGCTACCGCGCACTACGAGCAGCACGGCTCCGGCTCCGGCCACCTCACTCTCGGCGCCGAGCGTGTCGAGTTCACCGGCTCCGGCCTGCGGGACCACAGCTGGGGGCCGCGCGACATGTCGCGCATCGACCGGCACATTTGGATCCACGGCCAGTTCCCCAGCGGGCGGACCTTCGAGCTGTTCCACCTGACCGGTGTCGACGGGCGGCAGGAGACCCACGCGATCGTCGGGGACCGCGAGAGTTACGCACCCGCCGAGGTGGACGTGACCGACCTGCCGCTGCTGAGCGATGCGACCAACGCGGCCGAGCCCTACAGCTTCACGCTGAGGACCGCCACGGGCGCGGTGACGGTGCGGGCTGAGGTACTCCAGGTCGCCCCGCTGTCGCTGGCCGGGCCCAGCGAACTCCTGTTCGGCATGCACGGTGCGGACACCGCGCACCACAACCTGCTCGAAGCGATGACCCGCTTCGAGTGGGACGGCGAAATCGGGCACGGGCTGACCGACCGCACGATCCGGCTCCGACCCCTTCCCTGATGCGACCCCGGATCCACCCAGGAGGAACGATGAACCCGTTCGACACCGACCTTCCCGGCGTCATCCGCTACCAGGTGGCGACCACCAGCAGTGGCACCTACGACGCGATCATCGTCGGTGGCGGGCACAACGGACTCGTCGCCGCGGCCTTCTTGGCGAAGGCCGGGCGTCGGGTTCTGGTCCTGGAGGCGCGCGAGGTGGTCGGAGGGCTGTGCTGGTCCCGGGAGATGACGAACGCGCCCGGTTACCAGGTCTCACCGTGCTCGCTGGAGTTCCTCCTCACGGGGGTCAAGCCCTCCGTCATCGATCAGCTGAACCTGGCCAAGTACGGCCTGAAGTGGGTGTACCCGACCACGCTGACCACCGGCCTGTTCCCCGACGGGTCCTACATGCCGTTCTACAAGGACCTCAGCAAGACCGTGGAACACATCCGTCGGTTCTCTCGGCGCGACGCCGTCAAGTACGAGCAGCTGGTCGGGCAGATTACGGCCACCTTGTCGGCCGCGATGCCATATTTTCAGGGCCATCCCTTCCGCGTGCGGCCCGCGATGCTGGCGCAGACCATGAAGCACCTGGCCAAGGGCCGCAAGGATGTCGCCCGCGGCGCTCGGGTCTTCCTCAATTCGATCGAGTCCGTGCTCGAGGAGAACTTCGAACGCGAAGAGGTCAAGGCGCCTCTGGGTACCTACTCCCTGGCCAGCTGGGGACCCATCGCCGAGCCCGGCAGTGGGGTGTACATGGCGGTGCTGACCGGCATCCACCAGTGGGGGGTGCGCCGACCGATGGGCGGGAGCGGGCAGTTCACCCGAGCCCTGGCCGCCTGCGTCGTCGATCACGGCGGTGAGATTCGCGTCGCGACCCCGGTGCGGCAGATCCAGGTCCGAGGCGGCCGGGCGACAGGGGTCGAGCTCACAAACGGTGAAGTGATCGCGGCCAAACAGGTGATCGGAGCGGTCGACCCGTACACCCTCATCGAGCGTCTGGTCGACCCGAAGGAGATCCCGGACGACACGCACGGCGAGATGCGCGGAATGCAGGTCTCGCGGCACGGGGTGTACATCTTCAAGTCCGACATGGCGCTCAGCGGTCGCCCCACGTTCCCGAAGCTCAAGGGCGAGGTCGACGACGAGGTGATGTCGACGCTCACCCTGTGCCCGACCCTGGAGCATCTGCGGCGGTCGGCCTATCTCGGCATGACCGGGGACTACGACGACAACATCCCGCTGACCACCATCGTGCCGTCGATCTCCGACCGATCGCTGGTGCCGCCGGGCAGCGGCGGGGACACGCTGTACATGTACGCCTTCAACACTCCGATCAAGCTCTCCGGCGGGCGGGACTGGGAGACCGAGTCCGAGCTGTACGTCAAGCGGGCGATGGCGGTGTTCGACAGTTACGCGCCCGGGACCAGCGACATGGTGCTCGACCGGTATGACACCAGCCCGCCCGAGTTCGAGAGCCGGTACCACGTCTACAAGGGCAACTACTCCCATGCAGACCTGAGTCTCGCGCAGCTGGGACCATGGCGGCCCACCCCGTCCCTGGCCGCGTACCGCACCCCGGTGAAGGGCCTGTGGCATTCCGGTTCCGGCGCGTTCCCGATGTCCTATCTGAGCGGGTGGCCGGGCCGGAACACAGCACGCGAGGTGGACCGTGCACTCGCCAAATCTGAGTAGGGCAGACGCAGTGCGTGTGGGCGAGGTGGCCAGGGTGGCCGGGCTGGCGGAGAACTACGCTGGGGCCACCATGACCGCAGTCTCCCCGTCGGGACCAGTGGGCGCGAAGCCCGACCGGCGAGATCTCGAGCGCAGCAGGCTGGTCATCGAGCAACTGTTGCCCGCGGTGGAGAGACTCCTCGCGACGGAGACGTACCCGGGTCTCACCGTTGAACGCATCATCGTCGAAGCCAAGATTTCCCGGTCGACGTTCTACAAGTACTTCGGAGACAAAACCGTCCTGTTGCAGGCGTTGTTGGCAGAGGTCATGGCCGACATCGTGGACGCGACGCGAAGTCTCTGGCAGCTACCGCCTGAGGCAACGCCGGCCGACCTCGAAGATGCGCTGCGCCACGTCTTCACCACTCACGCGCCGCATGCGGGCCTGATGCGAGCAGTCGCCGACGCCGCCGCGCACGAGCCGGCGACAGAACGCGAGTTCCTCGCCCAGGTCGAAGCCGGAACCGTGAACAACGCGGAGTACATCCGCGCCGGACAGCGAGCGGGAGTCTTCCGGGACGACCTCGACCCTGAGGTTGCCGCGGAGTGGCTCACCTGGATGGTCGAACACTCCCTCGCGCAGCTCAGCCTGCGCAAGGGCGAATTCGATCCGGAACGCGCGGTCCAGGCGGCTGTCGCCGTGTTCTGGAAGGGCCTCCATTGACCGATCAGGTCGGCAGATCCTCCAGAGGCCGTCTCGACTCACGGGGCCGCCGCGCTGACATTCGCGGCCGTTTGCTCGCGGCGGTCGAGAACCTCGCTGCCGATGGTGTCTCCTACTCCACCGTCACTGTCGAACGCTTGGCGATGGCGGCCGGCATCTCCCGCGCCACCTTTTACATCTACTTCGAGAGCAAGGCCGACCTCGCCGAGGCCTGGCTCGCGGAGACCCTGAAGGAGATCGCGCGTGCGGCAGTCGGCTGGGAAGAACTCGACGCCGCCCCGTCACCGGAGCGGCTCACTCTGGTCGTCGGCGACCTCATTGACGCCTACACCGCCCATGCCGCACTGCTCGTCGCCGTGCAGGCGGAGGCGACGCAGCATCCGTTGCTGCGGCGGCGGCTCGCCGAGGCTTCCGACATCGCGGTCGACTCGATCCGCGACCACATCGCGGCGGGTCAAGCCGCGGGATGGGTGGACCGCGACCTCCCGGCGCTGGAGACCGCGGCCTGGCTGTATTGGATGTTTGAGAGGGGGCTGCGGCAGCTGGTGACCGGCGCGAACGTCCAGCGCAAGCGCGCTCTGCGCGACAATCTGGCGTCGATCCTGTGGCACGTGCTGTACGGCCCGCCCGTCCCCGCGGGCGGTTCGGCCTGAGCGGCCGTCGGCGGCAGCGCTGGCACGGTCACCATGCGGACGAGTCGTCGATGCTGACGGTCCGGTGGACGCCGTTGATTGCCAGGCGGATGTCGAGCCATTCCCGCTCGATTTTCGATAGGCCTGCGAGTAGGGGCGAAGCCCCAATGCGAGTTCCCGAACGTGAGATGAGGACAGATGAGTGCGTCCGATGTGAGTGCCGATTTCGTGGTGGTCGGGACCGGTATTGGAGGCGTGACGGCCGCGATCGTCGCTGCCGACGCGGGGCTGGACGTCGTGCTGGTCGAACGGGCGGACAAGGTCGGGGGAGTGAGTGGCATCTCCGGCGGTCTGGTCTGGATGCCGCGCACCCGCTACGCAGAGGGATACGAGGGTTCCGCGGCCGCGGTCGACACGTACCTCGTCCACGTCGGGGCCGGATTCAGCGAGGAACCACTGCGGCGCCGTTACCTCGACACCGGCCCCGAGGCGGTTCACTATCTCGCGGACAACGAGCGGAGGGCCACGTCGACAACTTCTTCGGCTGGGCAGACGGCGCGCGGGAGGATTGCCGTGCCCTCGACGTGGAACCGTTCGAGGGCCCCGCTCTCGGGGAGTGGCAGCAACGCACGCTGCGCTCGAAGTTCTTCGGTGGCGGAGTCAACATGAACGAGGTCCGTGGCTGGGGCGGCCTCGGCGCGTTGCCCGCCTGGGACTATGCCCTGATTGCCGAACGGATGGGCCGGGACGCCCGCACGTGGGGCGAGGGCGTGATGGGCTACCTGCTGAAGGCCGCGCTGGTCGACCGCCGCATCCCTGTCCTGCTTGACACTCGCGCCGATCGCCTGATCATGGAGGGCGGTGCGGTCGTCGGAGTGGAGGCCGAGACCGGAAGTGGTGAACGCATCGCCGTGCGCGGGCGCGCCGGGGTCCTGCTCGCCACGGGTGGATACGGCTGAAACACCAACGGGACGATCGAAGCGGTGCCGAGTTTCGGATCGTCCTGCCCGCCCTTTCTGACGGGGGATCACCTGGTGATGGCCGGTGAGATCGGCGCACGTGCCGTGACGCTCCCGCCGATCGGCCTGCACACCGATTTCGGGACCACGTTCCCCGGCGAGGAGTTCGAGGGCCGTCCGCTGTGGCGTTGGCTGTTAGCCGAGATCGGGCAGGCTCACGCGATCCTCGTTAACGACCAAGGACGACGTTTCTGCGACGAGACCTTCTTCTACAACCAGCAGGCCCGCCTGCGGGAGTTCGACACCGAGCGGCGCCGTTACACCAATCTGCCGGCGTACCTGATCTTCGATCAGAACCATCGGGACAAGACCAAATTCGGTCCCTTTCCGCCCGGCGCCGACCTTCCGGACAGCGTCGTGCACCGCGCGGACACTCTGGCGGACCTCGCCGGCAAGCTGGGCGTGGACGCCGCGGGTCTGGTTGCGACCGTGCAGCGTTTCAACGGCTTCGTCGACGCGGCCGCGGACGAGGACTTCGGTCGGAGCAGCAAGCGGTTCGTGTCCTTCACCTTCATCTCTCCGGAAGGGGAGAACTGCATGCTCGGCCGCCTCGAGCACGGGCCGTTTTATGGCCTCGAGGTGGAGATCGGTGGGTCTGGGCGCGAACGCCACCGGGTTAAAGATCGACGAGCACGCCCGCGTGCAACATGTCCGGGGCCGTGCCATACCGGGTCTGTACGCCGCGGGTAATGCCGCCGCCCACACCGACGTCGGGCCGGTGTATATCAGCGGAGGGCTGATGTCCCGCGGGTTGCTCTGGGGCTACATCGCCGGCCGTCACGCGGCGGAGCGAGCCCACGCCGAGCCGGCGAACGCCGAGGCCGCGGGAGCCGCGGAATGATTGCGCCCGCGCTCCGGACGGTTGCTCTCCCTGGAGGGACGGACCGCCGTCGTCACCGGCGCGGCGCAAGGTATTGGCGCCGCGTGCGCCCGCACCCTTGCCGAAGCGGGCGCGAACGTGTTCCTCGGAGACCTCAACACCGCGGGCGCGAAGGAGGTCGCGGACGATTGTCGGGGTGCGGGGGTCGCGTCACCGCCGGGCATCTGGACGTCTCCGATGCCGCGGCGACAACGGCGGCGATCCAGGCGGCTGCCGCCGAACTCGGGGGGATAGACATCCTGGTCAACAACGCCGGCGTCTACCCGCCCACCCCGCTCGAGGACCTCGACGCCGAGGGCTGGTCGAGAGTGCTCGGGATCAACCTCGACGGCGCCTTCACCTGCGTGCGCGCCTGTCTGCCGTTCATGGTCGACGCTCCCCGGGGAGCGACGATCGTCAACATCACCTCGACCGGAGCCCACCGACCTCAGGCGGCCGGCATGACCGCCTACGTCGCTTCCAAGCACGCACTGGATGGCCTCGCCAAGTCACTCGCGTTGGAACTCGGTCCCCGTGGGGTCCGCGCCCTGGCCGTCGCCCCCACCATGGTCGCCACTCCCGGCTTGACCGCCTTGGCCGCGGGTGGGGATGTTGACGCTCTCGCGCAACGGATACACGAGGCCATTCCGCTGCGGCGGGTGGCGGCACCCGAGGACGTCGCCCGAGTCGTCCTGTTCTGTGTCAGTGACCTCGCGTCCTTCGTCACCGGCAGCACAATCTTCGTCGACGGCGGTGCGATGACTGTCTGAGTGCATGGCCTGAGGGTGGAGCCGGATCCCTCGAGCGACCAACCATCGACGCCGCCGGCACCGCCCGCGCCGCAGACCTGGCTACCCTCGACCCGCAGTCAGCCTTCAAGCCCACGGTTCGCGGGCGCGGGCCATGCATCCGCAGTGCCTGCCATGGACGTGCGCCACCTCTGCGGGCGCGCGAGACATCCGTTCATCAATCCTCACGCAGACCGGCCGCGACGGGCGGTTGCCCCGCGTCGGTGGGGGTTCTTGCGCGACCTCCGTCGCCGACTAGGTGCCGAGATGGAGGACTTCTCGCACTCCTCGGAGTACGCAACGCTGGCCCACGACCTGGTCGTGGCCATGGGCGTCATCCCCGCCGGGACCTGCGTGGCCAACATCACCGGTGGGCGGGCTGAGCCGGGGATCGATGTCCTGAGCATCACCAACATTGGTCGCTCACCCGCGACGTGCCTAGCTGGGAAGTGCGGCCGAACAGCCCCGCAGCCCCCGGCGTCGTCTATCCGGAGCGCGGCAACATCCCTAAAGTCAGCTGGGCACAGCTGGCGTGAACGCCGCCGGCTGGTCGATCGCCGCAGGAGTGGTGCCGTTCCTTTGCATTACATTGCACAACCTCACTAGACACAATGTGCATCCGTGAGGATCCTGAGCGCGACAGCGGTTTCACCAGGCAAAAAGGGTCGGACATAGCCTCTAGACATCATGTGCAAGTTCGCCCATCATGGTGGCAAGCGTTGGGCCGACCCTGACGGGTAGCCCCATTCGGCCCTCACCGGGTGACGCGTTTGCTGATCGCCCCCAACTGGATAACTCGGCTGCATCGACGTCAGTGAGCGCTCATTGATCACCACCGATGCCGACCCGAGCGAACTGCCGTCCCGGACGGAGAGGAAGTCTGCTGATGGATCTCGGACAGTGGCTGCGACTCGGCTGGGACCGAGCCGGCGCGTGGGCGTGCGTCGTGCTCGGCGTGGTGGCGCTGGTCGTCGGTTGGATCGGCGTCAGCGACAAGCTGTACACGGCGGAGCAGGTCCCTTACGTGATCTCGGCCGGGTTCGGCGGGCTGTTCCTGCTCGGTCTCGGCGGCATCCTGTGGCTGTCGGCGGACTTGCGTGACGAGTGGACGCAGCTGGACAAGATCGAGGACCTGCTGGCCGCTCAGTCGGAGGAGGCTGGCGCGACCGCCGCCCCGCGTGCGGATGCGCCGCAGTCGGACCACCTCGTGAGTTCGGTGAAGTGAAGACTCGTCAGCGACGGCGGCCGGTGGTTGCCGCCACCTTGTGGAGCCCGGCGGACCTGTTGGTCACGACGATCCTTGTCGCCGTCGGGGTTTGCCTGTGGTTTGTGGGCTGGTACAGCGCGTCGGACAAGTTGGTCGAGGGCGACCAAGTGGTGTCTCTCAACGTCGCGGCCGCGGGGATCATGCTGGCCGGCGCGGGCCTGGTGTCGTGGTTTCTCAACGGGCGGCGCGCGATCCGCAGCCGCCGCCGTCTGTTGATCGAGCGGCGCCGCGCGCAGCTGCGTACGGAGCAGGTGCCGGAGTCTGTCGGCGCTGTCCACGCCGCGTCGTTAGCGCCGCGCTCCTACTCCCCGGTGCTGGTGGCCGGTCCGGACCTGCGGCGATACCACCGCGAGGACTGTCCCCTCGCGGCCGGCCGGGACTGGCCCGCCGCCGCTCGCGAGCAGCACGAGAGCGCCGGTCGGACCCCCTGCGGAGCGTGTCTACCGTGACGACCTTGATCACCCGCGCCGGCAACCTGACCCGCGCGGGACTGAAGGGCAGGCCACAACAGGCCGCTCTGGCTGCCGTGCTCCTCGTCCTCGGCAGCTACTTGGCCTCGGCGAACAACGTGTGGCCGTTCGTCATCAACGGCATCTCCGACGGCTCGATCTATGCCCTCGCTGCCCTCGGTCTGGTGCTGACCTTCAAGACCTCCGGCATCTTCAACCTGGCGATCGGCGGTCAGGCCGCCGCGTCGGCCTACGTGTTCTACAGCTTCCGGATCGACGCCGGGCTGCCCTGGCCGGTCGCCGCCCTGCTGGCGCTGCTGATCGTGGGGATCGGCGGCTCGCTGATCCTGGAGCGGATGGCCTACCTGCTGGCCGAGGCACCGCCGGTGATGAAGATCGTCGCCACCATCGGCCTGCTCGTGTTCCTGCAGTCCCTGCTCACCGGTGCGTACGGGCCGGCGACGTTGCAGTTCTCCCAGTACCTGCCGACCGAGAGCTTCGCGGTCGGCGAGGTGAACGTGCAGGCGTTCCAGGTGATCATCACGGTGTTCGCCCTGGCCTCGACCGCCGGGCTCTACCTGTACTTCAAGCGCGCGCGACTCGGCGTCGCGATGCAGGCGGTGGTCGAGGACCCGAACCTGCTGGCCCTTGAGGCCACGAGCCCCATCGTCGTGCGGCGTTACGCCTGGGCCATCGGGTCCTCGTTCGTCTCGATCTCCGGAATGCTGATAGCGCCGGGCCTGGGCATCCAGGTCAACCAGATGCTCCTGCTCTACGTGACCGCGTTCGGTGCCGCGGCGCTCGGCGGCTTCTCCAGCCTGCCGCTGACGTTCGCCTCCGCGATCGGCATCGGCATCACGATGAACATCCTCTCGGACAAGCTCGCCGGCCAGACCGATGTCGTGCTGTCCCAGCTCTACACCCAGGTCCCGTTCCTGGTGCTGGTGGCGGCGTTGCTGCTGGTACCCAAGCGCAAGTTGATCGAGCGCGGGGCGAAGCGGGCCCGGCGTGCGACCCCGATCCGACCGATCCCGGTGAACCTGCTGGTGCCGGCCGGGGCTGTCGGGCTGGCCGCCGCGGTGATGGTGCCGTTCGTGGTGAGCAAGTCCGACATCAACCAGTACACGACCGCGATCGGGTTCGCGATCGTGCTCGCCTCGCTCGGTCTGCTGATCTGGACCTCGGGCCAGCTCTCGCTGTGTCACATGGCGTTCGCGGCGGTCGGCGCGACGACCTTCTTCCACGCCCAGAACGCGGGATGGCCCTGGCTCCTGGCGTTGCTGGCCGGTGCGTTGGTCGCCATCCCGGTGGGGGCGATCGTCTCAATCCCGTCGTTCCGCCTCTCGGGCACGTACTTGGCGGTGGCGACCTTCGGCTTCGGTCTGCTGTTCCAGAACCTGATCTATGCCACCGACCTCATGTTCGGTCCGGCCGACATCCGGTCGGTTTCCCGACCCGAGCTGTTCGGCCTGAACACCTCCAGTGACCGCGGTTACTACTTCACCGCGCTGGCCGTGT
The DNA here is from genome assembly GCF_000384115.1 of Sporichthya polymorpha DSM 43042. Lineage (NCBI taxonomy): Bacteria > Bacillati > Actinomycetota > Actinomycetes > Sporichthyales > Sporichthyaceae > Sporichthya > Sporichthya polymorpha. The sequence goes on along the minus strand of NZ_KB913029.1, from coordinate 734,788 downwards.
CGCTGGTCTGCGTCGCGCTGATTCTGACGGTGCGTCGCAGCCGTCTCGGGCGGTTGTTGCGCGGGCTCGGTGACTCCCCGGCGGCCCTGGCCGCCCACGCGACCAACACCCGGGTCACCTGCCTGCTGGTGTTCAGCCTCTCGGCGTTCTTGGCCGCGATCGGCGGTGTACTGATCGCGGGCGTGCCGCAGTCGGCATCGGGCAACGCGGGCGGGTCCTTCGGCTACTTCAACTCGCTGGTGCTGGTGGCGGTCCTGACCTTCTGCGGCCGTCGCCCGATCCTGTCCCCGGTCATCGCCGCCGTGCTGTTCGTGGTCATCCGGATCTACGAGCCGTTCAACAGTGAGTTCTTCGTCGACTACCAGGGTGCCCTGTTCGGTGCGCTGGCCCTTGGTGTGGCGATTGCCCCCGCACTGCGGGTGCCGACCGTGGGCCGCCGCGGCGTGGCCCGGGTCGGGCGACGGACGCCAATGGCTGTCCGCGCGCAGCGCGTCCGGGAAGGAGCACCCGCATGAGTAGGGAAGCATCCCAGCTGCCCGGCCTCGACATCGACGACGTCACCGTGCGCTTCGGTGGACTCGTCGCGGTCTCGGGGGTGACGCTCAATGCTCCGGCCGGCCAGATCACCGGGTTGATCGGCCCGAACGGGGCCGGCAAGACCACGACCTTCAACGCCTGTACCGGGGTCGTCCCCACGTCCTCGGGCCGGGTCCGCCTCGGCAACACCGTCCTCGACGGGCACGGGACCTCGAGCCGCGCCGCGCGTGGCCTGGGTCGCACATTCCAGCGCATGGAGCTGTTCGACTCCATGACAGTGGTCGAGAACGTCGAGCTCGGCGTCGAATCGTTCCTGGCCGCGGGCCGGCCTTTCGGCCAGTTGTTCTGCCCGCCGGGGGAGCGTAAGAAGATCGCGGCGCTCGCGAAGGATGCCGTGGAGCACTGCGGCCTCACGCACTTGGCTCGCCGGAACGCCGGTGACCTGTCGACGGGTCAGCGGCGGTTGGTCGAGCTCGCCCGCGCCATCGCCACCCCCTTCACGTTCCTACTGCTGGACGAACCGTCCTCGGGCCTGGACCCGAGCGAGACCGACCGCTTCGGCGAGATCCTGCGCGACTACGTCGCCGAGAGCGGGGTCGGGATCCTTCTGGTCGAGCACGACATGGCGCTCGTTTCCGGGATCTGCAGCTACATCTACGTGCTCGACTTCGGTCGCCTCATCCATCAGGGCCCCACTGCCGAGGCACTGGCCTCGCCGATCGTGCTCGAGGCCTATCTCGGCGCGGAGTCGAGCGCCCTGGAGTCCGCGGCCGAGGAGACCGCCCATGCTTGAGCTGCGGGGCATCACCGCCGGGTACGACACCGGCACTGTGCTGCGTAACGTCGACCTGATCGTTCCCGATTCCTCGGTCGTGGCTCTGATCGGTCCGAACGGCGCGGGCAAGACGACGCTGCTGCGCGTCGCCTCCGGGCTGCTCAAGCCCACCTCCGGTCAGCTGATTCTCGACGGGGTCGACGTCACGGGCCGCCCGCCCGAGGACCTCGCCCGCCGCGGTATCTGTCACGTCCCGGAAGGCCGCGGAGTCTTTCCCGGCCTGTCCGTCGCCGACAACGTCCGCCTCCAGGCGCCGGCCTCGGTGGACAAGCGCGCCATGACTCGCGCCGCCGAGGCGTTCCCGCGCCTGGGGGAGCGCGCTACCCAACTGGCCGGGACCATGAGTGGCGGCGAGCAGCAGATGCTCGCGCTCGCCCACACCTACGTCTCCGATCCCTCGCTCGTGCTCCTGGACGAGGTGTCGATGGGGTTGGCGCCGAAGATCGTCTCGGAGATTTTCGAGTTCCTTGAGGGTCTGGCCCGGTCCGGGAAGTCCCTGTTGCTCGTCGAGCAGTACGTCGCGCGCGCGCTCGAGTTCGCCGACTACGTCTACATCCTCAACCGCGGCCGGATCACCTTTGCCGGCGAACCCGGTGAGCTCAGCGAGAGCGCCGTGGCGGAGTCCTACCTAGGAGCGAGTCGATGACACGCATCGTGATTACCGGTGCCCGGTCCCTGCGGACCGTAGCCGGCCTGGGCGCTCTGGCGGTCCTCGCCGTCGGCACGCTCGTACTCACCGACTCGGTCGCGCACGCCGAGGCGCCCACCGATTACGAGTTGCTCGCCGGGGCGAGCGCGCTCGACATCCATATCGCCGACAACTCGCTCCCGGTGACCCAGACGGTCGACGCCAGCCCCTACGGCAGCACGGCCGCGCTGAGCAGCACCGGAGTGGTCAAGGCCGACGCCGGTGCGCCCTACGCGCCGTTCGGTTACTCCCTGCCCTCGACTCTGACCGGGCTCGGATCAGGTAACCTGCCGGCCATCCCGCCGTTCCCCGGCTACGTCTCCGCCAGCTATCCGAGCAAGTCGATCGACGAGCAGAAGACCGGTGGCTACGAACTGTCGGCGCGCACCGCGGAGCGGTCCTCGCTCGGCAGCGTCAAACTCGGCCAGATCGGATCCGACAACTCCACCGGCTTCGCGGTGGCGCAGGCCACCGCGAACGACGACGGCACCGTCACCACCGGCGGGGCGGCCGGGGCCTCGGCGTTCAGCTTCGGCGGAGTCCTCGACATCGGCCGGGTTTCTTCGGTGCTCTCGCTCACCCAGCCGCAGGGGGGCAAGCCCGTCATCACCGGTGCTACGGACTTGGGCACGGTAACGGTCGCGAGCAACTTCTCCTCCGGTATCAAGGACGACGGTTCTCTGGTGTTCGGGACTCCCATCCCGCTCACGCCGTCCTCGATCGCGACCCTGAACACGGTCCTGGCTCCGTCCGGCCTGGTACTCACCTACCTGCCGCGCACCTTCACCTACACCGACGGCACCACCAGCACCGGCGCGCAGCCCGACGCCAAGAAGACGATCCGGTCCGTGGTCTCCGGTGCGCTGCAGGTGGCCTCCACCCAGAATGTCCCGAGCCAGGGCAAGGTCGACATCGTCTACACCTTCGGCCGGGTCACCCTCTCCGCGACCAACGGAGCAGCCGGAGCGCTCGGCGGCGAGGTCGTGAACTCCACCGTCGGTGCCATCTCGCCCGAGCTCTCGGGCGCGGTCGACGCCGCCGCCGGACAGGTCGACGCCGTCGCGGGCGCAATCCCGCCCGGCGCCGGTGCAATTCCTGATGCAGCCTCAGGTGTCGCTCCCGGCAGTGTTCCGACCGTGGACCTGACGCCGGCGGCCTCGCCCCAGGTCGGACAGATCTCGCTCGCGGGCCGAGCCACCACCGACGGCGCGAGCGTCTACCTGATGCTCGTGTTCGCAGCGCTCGGCGCGCTCGGCGCCGCGCAACTGGTCCGCTTCTTCGCAGTCAAGTAAAGGGAAGCCCACCTATGCACGCGAACCGAACGGCTCCGCGCCGGCAGTTCACCGCCGGGATTCTGATCACGGCCCTGACCGCCACGCTTGCGCTCTCGGCCTGCGGCTCGCGCCGCGACGCCCAGGAGTTCGTGGCGGCCAATACCGGGACCGGCGTGGTGGCCGACGCCGGCACCGGTGTCGCGACCGACGGTGGGCTCGGGACGGTGCCGGCTCCCGGCGCGGTCCCCGCTCCCGGGACCGTCGCGGGCGCGACCGACGGGGCGACCAGCCCCGATGCGGTCGCGAGCCCGGGCGCCGCCAAACCCGGTGCGTCCGGGACGAACTCATCCGGCACGGCCGCGAAGGGCACCAAAACGGCAGCGACCGGCAACAAGTGCGCCACCTCCGGATCGGTCCTCATCCTCGGCAACATCAGTACCCAGTCCGGCCTGCTCGGTGAGCTCTTCAAGGGCCTGCCCGAGGCGCTGCAGGTGTGGGCGAAGGCCGCGAACGCCTGCGGTGGAGTGGGTGGACACCCTGTCCGCGTTCTCTCCGCCGACGACGGCGGCGACCCGGCGACCGCGTTGACCATCGCGCAGCGCATGGTGCAGAACGACAAGGTGCTGGCCTTCATCGGGCTGGACATGCCGCTGTCGGTCGCCGGGATCGAGCGGTACCTCAAGGAGGTCGGTGTCCCCTCCATCGGCGGCGACTCCTCCGAGCTGCCCTTCTTCACCAACCCGATGTTCTTCCCGATCGGGCCGTTCGTCAGCGTGATCGGCGCCGCCGACGCGGAGATCGCGATCGCGCGCGGGGCCAAGAAGCTGGCGGTCTTTTACTGCACGGAGATCCCGAACTCCTGCGGCCCGGTCGCGGCGAGCAAGGACCTGCAGGTCGGCTCCCCGGTGGTCAAGGCGATGGGCGGTGAGGTCGTGCTGTCGCAGAAGGCCTCGGTCGTCGCGCCCAGCTACACCTCCCAGTGCATCGCGGCCAAGCGCGCCGGCGCCGAGGCCATCATCGCGATCCTCGACGGACCCAGCGTCGGCCGCCTGGCCACGAACTGTCACGCCCAGGACTACAAGCCGCTGTTCCTCGGCATCAGCCTCGGGCTCAGCGGGAACCTCACCGACTATCCCGCTTTGAACGAGGACAACTTCTTCGCGCCGCTCAACACCTTCCCCTGGGTGGACACATCGCTCCCCGCGACCAAGAAGTACACCGACGACGTGCAGAAGTACTTCGGGCGGGCCCTGAGCGGTCCGAGCCCGGCGATGGCCTACGCATCAGGCGAGCTACTGGCCGCGGCTGCCCGGGCTGGCCTGCCGGCCAGTCCGACATCGGCGGACATCGTGAAGGCCATGTACACGGTCAAGAACGAGACGCTCGGGGGACTCGTCGCGCCTCTGACGTTCACGCCGAAGCTTCCCCGGGAGGGCATCACGTCCTGCTACTTCCTGGTGGCCATCTCGAAGGGCAAGTACACGGCGCCGGAGGGCTCCAAGTGCCTGAAGGTCAACGCGAGAGGCCCGCAGTAAGGGGCCAGGCCCGGGCGCGGCGCCGCGCCCGGGCCGTAACACGGCGGGGTTAGGCTCTGGTTGCCATGTCCTCTGCCTCCCCGTCGTCGACGAGCCGCCGTGCCGAGTCGCTCGACCGACGCCACATCGAGCGTCGTGAACTCATCTCGCGGTGGCTGCTGCCGGCTGTGGAGCGACTCCTCGAGGAGCAGACCTACCCGAGCCTCACGGTGGACCAGATGGTCGCGGAGGCCGAGCTCTCCCGGTCGACGTTCTACAACTACTTCGAGGACAAGAGCGACCTGCTCCGGGCCCTCACGGGCGACGTCATGTCGACGATCGTCGACGCCACCCGGATGTGGTGGCAGCTCGCACCGAGCGGGACCAAGGACGAGTTCCACGCCGCGCTGGCCCACCTCTTCGCGATCTACAGCCCCCACACCACGCTGATGCGGGCGGTCGCCGAGTCGATCTCGCACGACGCCCGGGTGCGGGAGGAATTCATGGCGTACATGGCCAGCGGTCAGCAGGGAATCGCGGACTACATCCGCACCGGCCAGACCGCCGGCGTGTTGCGTACCGACCTCGATGCCGACGCCACTGCCGCCTGGCTCACCTGGATGATGGAACGCGGGCTGTCCCAACTCAGCCTCGGGTCGGGGGAGTACGAGCCCGAGCGGGTCCTCGCCGCGGTCGTCGACATCCTGTGGAAGGCGCTGCATTGACGACCGCGGCGCCGCGCAACGGCAAGAAGCGCATCGACTCAAAGCAGCGGCGGCGGGAGATCCGCGACCGACTGCTCGCCGCCATCGACGCCCTCGCTGCCGACGGCGACACCTACTCGACGGTCAGCGTCGAGAAGCTGGCGACCACAGCCGGCATCTCCCGCGCCACCTTCTACATCTACTTCGAGGGCAAAGCCGACCTACTACAGGCCTGGTTTGCCGAGATCCTGGAGGAGTTCGCCGACGCCGCCGACCGATGGTGGTCATTGGGCGCGGACGCCACCCCGGACGAACTGGCCACCGCCCTGGACGCGGTGCTGGACGTCTACCTCGGCCACGCGGGCCTGATGGCCGCGATCAACGACGAGGCGACGCAGAACGACGAGCTGCGGGCCACGTTGAGCGGCGCCATCCAACGCGGGATCGAGGGGACACGCCAGCACATCGAGCGCGGCCAGGCCGAGGGCTTCGTCGACCCAGACCTGCTGGCGGCGGAGACCTCCGCGTGGCTGGTGTGGCTGATCGAGCGCGGTATGAATCAGGGCCTCGGAGCCGGCGACGACGAGCAATCCCGCCTGCTGCGGAGCAATCTCACCTCCGTGATCTGGCACGTCCTCTACGCGGGATCACCGGCACATCGGGCCGCGGCCGGGCGGGTCTGACCTCTCGTCCGGCGTCCCTGCACAAAGTCTCTGGACAGTCCGTCCGATCCGTTGCACACGTTGTCTAATCGAGTTACCGTGGCTCGACGCGGACGCCCCTGAACGGAGCACGGAGATGGTCAGGATTGGCCGAGGCAGCCCTCGCGCGCAGATCGTCGCGGTGCTGGCAGCCTTAGCACTGCTTGCAACCCTCACCGCATGCGGCTCCCGCCGTGACGCGCAGGAGTTCGTCGCTGCCAACCCACCGGCCGGCACGGTCGCCGGCGCGGCCGTCGATGGCTCCGTCGATCCGTCACAAGGGTCCACCCCGGGGGTGGTGGACCCCGCAACCGGAGTCGCGCCGCCGGTGGCATCCGGCAGCACCGCTCCAGGGGGGACCGCGGCGCCGCAAGCCGGCAAGCCGAGCGCCAAGCCTGGCGGAGGGGCATCGTCCAGCGGCGGCGCCACCGCGACGAACAAGTGCGCCACGTCGGGATCGACTGTGACCTTGGGGAACATCAGCACCCAGTCGGGCCTGCTCGGTGAGCTCTTCAAGGGGATCGCCGAAGCCCTGCAGGTGTGGGCGAAGTCGGCCAACGCCTGTGGCGGGCTCGGCGGTCACCCGGTCCGGGTGGTTTCCGGCGACGACGGCGGTGACCCGGCTACCGCGTTGACCCTCGCGCAGCGCATGGTCGAGAACGACAAGGTGCTGGCCTTCGTCGGATTCGCGGCGCCGCTGTCGGTCAACGGGTTCGAGAAATACCTGAAGGACAAGGGCGTTCCGTCGATCGGGGGAGTGTCCTCGGAGCTGCCGTACTTCACCAATCCGGTGTTCTTCCCGATCGGTCCCTTCGTCAGTGTGATCGGTGCGGCCGATGCCGCGATTGCGATCGAGAGGGGCGCCAAGAAGCTTGCCGTCTTCTACTGCGTCGAGCTTCCGGCCTCCTGTGGTCCGGAGGCGGCGAGCAAGGATCTGCAGGTCGGTTCCCCGGTCGTGAAGGCGATGGGCGGCGAGGTGTTGCTCAGTCAGAAGGCGTCGCTGGTCGCTCCGAGCTACACCTCGCAATGCATCGCCGCCAAGCGGGCCGGCGCCGAGGCGATCATCGCGATTCTGGACGGGCCGAGCGTGGGCCGTCTCGCGACGAACTGTGCGGCGCAGGACTTCAAGCCGCTCTTCCTCGGGATCAGCAATGGGATCGGTAGCAACCTGCTCACCTACCCCGCGGTGAACGGCAACTTTCTCGCGCCGCTGAACACCTTCCCCTGGGTCGACACGTCGGTGCCGGCGACCAAGGGCTTCGCCGAGAACATGCGGAAGTACTTCGGGCGCATGTTGGAGGGACCTGCCCCGGCGATGGCATACGCCTCGGGAGTGCTCGCGGCGGAGGCGGTCAAGGCCGGTCTTCCTGCCAACCCCACCCCGGCCGACGTCCTGAAAGCCATGTACACGATCAAGAACAACGACCTGGGCGGCCTGGTTGCACCCCTGACCTTCACTCCGAAGGTCCCGCGGGTCGGGATCCCGTCCTGCTACTTCCTGATCGCCATCGAGAACGGCAAGTACGTCGCCCCGCAAAAGAACAAGTGCCTGCCGGTGAACGCGAAGGGTCCGCAGTAGTCATTCCCCAGCTCGGTTCCGCGATTCACCGGTCCGATGCACAGCCTGCTGGACAGCGTGTCCATTTGGTTGCACACACTGTCTAATCAGGGTTATCGTGAAAATCCGCGAGACCCGGCACCCCGCCCCGACGAGTTCGAAAGAGGACAGCCGCATGGGATGGTCCGACCAGATCGACGTCTCCGACGAGCATTGGCACCAGGGAAGTACCGACCCGTACTGGAGCGAGAACACGCTCTTCGGGTTCACGGTGCCGGAGCGGAACATATGCGGGTTCGTGTACTGGTACTGGCGCCCCAACATGAACCTCGTCGTGGCCGGCCCGGCGGTCTGGGACCACACCGGCGAGGACGTTTACAACTGCCTGTACTACGGCTGGGACCAGCATCTGGCGATCCCGCCGAACTCGGACATGTACGACTTCACGCTCTCGAACTCGCTGTCGTGCGAGATGATCACTCCGCAGAAGGAGTACCACATCACCTACGACAAGAACGGGTTCAAGCTCGACCTCACATGGACGGCGACCGCCGAGCCGCACTACATGAAGTTGTCGAAGGGCGGCGAGGAGGACCCCGGGATCAAGAACTGGGTCGCCAAGGACGGGGACTACTCGGTCGGGCACTACGAGCACGCGGGTTGGTTCAACGGCCATATCGAACTCGAAGGCGAACGGATCGAGATCAACTGCGGCGCGCTGCGCGATCGTGGGTGGGGCCCGCGCCACGCGGACATCAAGGACCCGCTGCGGGCGGGGTGGCCCTACTGCTTCGCCTCGCCGCAGAGCGGCTTCCACCTCTACGACCCGCAGACCACGCTCTCGTTCGAGGAGGACCCGATCGAGGGGACCACCGAGACGATCACCACCGGCCTCTACATCCGCGACGGCGTCAAGGCTCAGGTCGTCAGCGGGACCCGCACCGCCGTGCGCGGCCGCGACGGTCGCGTGCTGTCCCAGGTCATCGACGCGGTCGACGAACTCGGACGCGAACTGCACGCCGAGGGCCAGACGATGAACTGGCTCAAATGGCCGATCAACAGCGACATCATCAACTGGTGGTCGATGGTCAAGTGGGAGTTCGACGGGCAGGTCGCCTACGGCGAGGACCAGGACTTCATGAACTTCCGGCACTACCGCCGCTACTGGCGCCGGCTGCTGGAGAAGGATCCCGGTCTTCTGCACTGCTTCCCGGACTCTCCCGACTACCCGCCGTACGGGAAGTAGGCCACTCATGTCGATCGTGAACTCCGTCGAGGAGATGACCGCGGACTGGTTCACCGGTGTGCTCGCCGGTGTCCTCGGATCCGCCCGCGTGGAATCGGTGGCGACCGAGCAACTCGGCGGTGGCGCCTTCGCCCGAATGGTGCGGGCCACGCTGACCTACGACGGCCCCACTTCCGCCCCGGCTTCGGTGATCGTGAAGATCCCGTCCACCGATCCGGGCAGCTTCGGGATGGCCAAGGCCATGGGCATGTACGACCTCGAGGTGAGCTTCTACCGCGACGTCGCTCCGCTCGTTCCCGACATGAGCGTGCCCACCTGCTACGCCGGTGAATCTGACCCCCAGTCAGGTCTGTTCACCCTCGTGCTCGCCGACCTCAGCGACGTGGCGAAGCCGCTGGCCAACGTCGGCGCCGGCTCATCGGTCGAGGACATGCTCGCGGCCTGCCGCGCGGCGATCACCGAGCTGGTGAGGTTCCAAGCCCCGCTGTGGAACTCCCCGCAGGTGGCGAAGCTCGAATGGCTGGCCGACCCGCGTCGCGCAATCGGAATGTTCGAGGCGATGGGCCAGGGCTTGGAACCCTTCGTCGCCCGGTTCGGCGACAGCCTGGACGCCCGGCACATCGAATTCTTCCGCACGAACCTGCCCCGCGCCGGCGACTGGGTCCGGAGTTGGAGTGCGCCGACTGTCGTCCAGCACGGCGACTTCCGCAGCGACAACCTGATGATGGGCACCGCCCCCGGAGCCCCGCCGGTCACCGTCATCGACTTCCAGACGGTGCGCCTCGGCCCGCCCGGAATCGACCTGGCGTATCTGATCGGCTCGTCCCTGCCGACCGAGGACCGTCGCGCGCACGAAAAGGACCTCGTCGCCAGTTACCACAGCCAGCTCGTGGCCGCCGGCGTTCACGACTTCGACGCCGATGCCTGCTGGAACGCCTACCGCGAAGGCGCCCTCTACGGAGCCTTCCTGTTCGTCGGCCTGGCCGCCCAGGTCGTCTCCACCCCGGAGCTCGACGCCTTCATCGCCGCCCAGGCGAAGCGCTACGCCGACATGGCGATCGACCTCGACTCTGCCGCCACCCTGAAGGGCATCTGATGACCGAGACACAGCAGCAGCCAGGAATGCTCGACATGCTGCGCAGCACCTGGGACACCTGCCCGATGTTCGGGCAGCTGCGCGAGGCCGCGCCGGTCATGTACGTGCCCGAGATGGACGCCTGGGTGCTCAGCCGGTACGAGGACGTCGTCGTCGCCGCCAAGGACACCAAGCGATTCGGCAGCATGCCCGCCGACCTCGTCGGGGAGGTTCCGGACGAGGTCAAGGACCAGCTCCCGCACGGTTACGCCCCTTGGATCCCCGCGCTGGTCAACACGAACCCACCCGAGCACACCCGGATCCGCCGCCTGGCGAACCACCCCCTGACGGCCAAGTCGGTCGCCCGCCGTGAGGATGCGATTCGTGAGGCCGCGAACGCTCTCATCGACGAGTTCGTGGCCGACGGACGCGCGGACCTTGTCGAGAAGTTCGCGACCCCGATGCCGCTGCACGTGCTCATCCGGTTCCTCGGCGTGCCGGAACAGGACCTGCAGCGATTCCGGGACTGGACGCTCGGCATCGTCGAGCTGTTCCTGCCGAGCATCGCCCCGGAACGCCGGCTGGAACTTGCGCGTGACCAGGTCAAGTTCAGTGAGTACCTGAACGAGGCGATCGCGGCCCGCCGGAAGGAGCCGGGCGACGACGCGATCAGCGAGCTGGTGCTGGCGCAGGAGGAGGGCGAGAACAAGCTCACCGACCTCGAGATCCTCGGCATCATCGGCCAGTTCATCATCGCGGGCTTCGAGACGAGCGCCGGTGGGATCAGCTTCTCCCTCTACATGCTGGCGCAGCACCCGGAGATCGCGGCCCGCCTCCGGGACGACCTCTCATTGGTTCCCAAGGCCGTCGAGGAGTCGCTGCGCCGGCTCACCCCGGCGCGCGGCATCGTGCGTCGCGTCCTGGAGGACGTCGAGTTCGGGGGCCAGAAGATCCCGGCCGGCTCGAACCTGTTCCTGCTCGTACAGTCGGCCAACAACGATCCGACGGTCTTCAACTGCCCGGAGAAGTTCGACATCGACCGCGAGAACTCCGAGATGCGCAAGAGCATCCACTTCGGCACCGGTCCCCACCTGTGCATCGGCGCTCCGCTCGCCCGCCTGGACATGCGGATCGCGCTCGAGACGGTGCTGACCCGCCTGCCGAACCTGCGAGTCGTGCCGGGCCAGGAGATCCGGGTGCAGGACGGGATGATCTTCCACCGGCCAGAGCGGCTGGAGTTCGAGTGGGACGTCTGACCGACGGCTCCTCCACCGATCCCGAGCAGATCGATCCGCTCGAGGCGTGGGATCCGCTGCACGCGTTCAGTCGGCCGGACGAGCACTGGACGCGGACGAACGTCGGCGAGGCGATGCCGGGGGTGCTGACCCCGCTCGGATGGACGTTCTGGGGCGGCAACGCCGAGCGGGCCTTCCGCGGCGTGATCGCCGACATGGGAGTGCTGACTGCGGCCGAGCGCGCCGTTCCCCTAGACCCGAACACCTGGACGATGCGCCCGTTCTACGGCCGGATCGGCTGGAACGTCGACTTCTTCGCGACCATCGGTGACCGGATGCCGGGCACCAGCGCGGAGAAGGTGGCCCTGTCCCTGCTCGGCCGGGTTCCGCCGACGCTGGCCTCGAACCCCACGAAGCGGTTCTACGCCCGGGTCGGTGCGAGCATGGCCCGGGTGGTGGCGACGTCGCCGCGGGAGGTGCGACGGGTTTCCGCGGAGACCGACCAGTGGTACCGGCGCACCATTCTGAGACTGCCTCAGATGGAGCTGCCCGAGGCGAGGCGGACCCTGGCGGAGGCCGGTGAGGTCTTCGTCCGAGTCCTGGTCGCCCAGGGCCACATGACCTTCGGACTGATCACTCCCCTCTACGAGGCTGTCGAGGCGTTGGTGCGCCGCACCGGCGTCGGGGACGCTGCGGTGCTCAGCGGGTCCGGCGGCGCCGAGGCGGGCATGTTGACCGACATGTGGCTCGTCTCGCGGGATCAGCTCGCCCTCGACGAGTTTCTGCTGCGCCACGGCTACCACGGACCCGCGGAGGGCGAGGCATCCAGCCGGTCCTGGCGCGAGGATCCGACCCCGCTCACCCGCATCCTCGACGGCTACCGCAGCTACGGCGACGACGAGTCGCCGGCCGCGCGGGACGCGGCGGCGCATGCGAACTACCGGCAGATGGTGGACGCGGTCGTGGCGGCTGTGCCGACCTGGCAGCGCCCGGGGGTGCGCGGGCTGCTCGCCGCGGCGGGCCGCTTCATCCCACAGCGCGGCGTTCCCAAGCGGGGGATGTTGCAGAGCGTGGACGTCTGCCGGGCCGTTGCGCGGCGGATGGGCGCCCTGCTCGCCGACGACGGAGTGCTGGCCGACCCCGAGGACGTCTTCTACCTCACGACCGACGAGCTGACCGCCGGGTCGTTGCCCGCGGATGTGCAGGACCTCGTCGCCCGGCGCCGGGAGCGCAGAGCGCTCTATTCGACCCTGGTGATCCCCAGCGAGTGGCGCGGCATGCCGGTGCCAAGCCGCGCCGTCGATGCAGCGGCCGAGATCCGCCAGTCGGTCGAGGGGCAGGACTCGGTGCGTGGCATCGGGGTCAGCCCGGGTGTCGTCGAGGGGGTGGCCCGGGTGGTGCTCAATGCCGACTTCGGCGAGGTGGACGACGGCGAGATCCTAGTCTCGCCGACCACGGATCCGAGCTGGGCCTCCATCATGTTCGTGTCGGCCGCCCTCGTCGTGGACATCGGCGGCGCGCTCAGCCACGCCGCGGTCGTCGCCCGCGAGCTCGGGCTGCCGTGCGTCGTCAACACTCGGGTCGGCACATCGGTGATCAACACCGGCGACCGGATCCGCGTCGACGGGGCGGCCGGCACGGTGGAGATCCTGGCGCGGGCCGAGGCGGTCGGGTCATGACCGATCCCCGCCTGCTCGACGTGGCGTCGGGTGCCGACAGCTTCAAGCGGGGCAGCCCCGACCCCTGGTGGAACGAGTCCGCCTGGTTCGGGTTCCAGATCCCCGACCGCGACATCAACGGGTTCTTCTACTACTGGGTGCGCCCGAACATGAACCTCGTCGCGGGTGGTGTCGCGGTGTGGGACGCCCACGGTTCGCGCCGCGACGACTGCCTGTACTACCACTGGTTCCCGTTCAACCCGCTGCCCGCCGATGCCGACATGTTCTCCTTCGAACTGAGCAACGGGATGAGCGTGCGCACAGTGGACCCGTTGCGGGAGTACCGCCTCGGCTTCTCCTCCGAGGCCTGCTCGCTGGACCTGAACTGGCGCGGCGTGACGCCCGCGTACGACGTTTCGTTCAGCACCGGAGGCAAGGACGGCACCGAGGACTTCGGCAACTTCCACTACGAGCAGATCGGTCACATCCAGGGCACGCTGGTCATTGACGGCGAGCGCCTGGACGTTGACTGCCACCAGATGCGCGACCGGTCGTGGGGGGTGCGCCGGCCCTTCCTGTCGCACATGCGGGGCGGCCTGGAAATGGCGTGGGTCTCGGACCAGCTCGGCTTCAGCGTCACGATGATCACCCCGGACGCCACCAAGGCCGAGACCGACGTCGACCACTTCGCGTACGGGATGATGCTTGTCGACGGCGTACTCTCCGTCCCGGTCTCCGGACACCGTCGCGTCACCGAGCGGGCCGCGGACGGTGCCCCTCTCGCGGTCCAGGTCGAACTTCGCGACCCGGACGGCCGCGCGATCTCCGCGACCGGCCGGATGCGCAACCGGTTGCGTTACGTCGACCTCTGGTACGTCGACTGGTGCCTGGTCGAGTGGGAGGTCAACGGCGAAGCCGGCTGGGGTGAGTCCCAGGACATGGCATCGGTCGACGACGTCCGCCGTCGCCAACGCCGCGCCCGTATGATCTGACGAAGGGTCAACAATGCCCGCGATTCCGCAAACCTCCGCCTTCTTGTGGGGAGACCGCCACTTCCCGCCCGCCGTGGTTGCCCAGCAGGCTCAGGCCCTGCAGGCCAGCGGTGTAGTGGACTTCATGTCACAGTCCACCCAGATGGGTAGCTTCATCCCGCCGCAACTGTGGCGCACGGAGAACGCGCCGATGGCCGCGATGCTGCGCGACCCCGACTCCATGCACGACGCGTTCCTCATGACCTCCTACACGCATGCCGCGGCGCCGGAGCTCGGGATCTCGGTGCTCACCGACGGTCTGCGCATCGGACCGGCCCAGCTCACCCAGATGCTGCTCACGCTTGCGGACATGGCGCAGGGCCGCATGGTCGTCCATGTCGGGGGCGGTGAGGTCAAGCAGACCGGTCCCTTCGGCTACAAGCGCAGTCGTGGCATCAAGAGCCTCGAGGACTTCGCCCGGATCTTCGACGCCTTTCTCACCAGCGACGGCCCGTTCGACTACGAGGGCAACCACTGGCAGATGAAGCAGGCCTTCCTCGGGTCCGCCCGCGCGCACCGCCCCCGCATCCACGCCATGGGATCGGGCCCGATGCTGCTGGACGTCGCAACGTCGTACTGCGACGGCCTGTCCTCGGCCGCGCCCTGCGCCTGGGGCACTCCCGAAGAAGCCGCTGAGGTCATCGCGCAGGTGCGCAAGGACGTGGAACGCAAGGGCCGGGACCCCGAAGCCTTCACCTTCGGCATCTTCTGCCCGGTTCTCATCCACGAGGACGAGAACGTCCTCGACAAGGCGCTGGACAACCCGATCGTGCGCTGGATCGCCGCCACCTTCGGCCGCATCCAGGGAAGCGACTGGGCCAAGGCCGGGCTGCCCTCGCCGACCCCCGAGGGCTGGGCCTACTTCAAGGACTTCCTGCCCAAGGCGACGCCGACGGCCTTCATCGACGACGTGCTGTCCAAGACCACCCGCGCGCACGCCGAGGTGGGGTACTTGTGGGGTACCCCCCAGCAGGTGGCGGACAAGCTGCTCGCCTACGCCGAGGCGGGCGTCAGTTTCGTGGCGCCTGCAGATTACCTGCCCGTGGTCTGCGACCCCGAGGATGCGGCGCTCGGTCTCGATCGCAGCATCGCCTGCCTGGGAGCGGTGAAAGGCGGGTGAGCGCGCCGCCGCAGGCCGGAGTGAACCCCGCGGGCCTGGTGCCGAATCTCCGAGATCTTGGAGGCTTCAGCCTCGCGCAGGGGGGCGTGACCCGCTCGGGGGTGCTGTTTCGTAGCGAAGCGCCCAACTTCCTGTCGGAAGCCGATCGCCGCGGTCTCGACCAGATTCAGCTCGTGTTGGATCTGCGGTCGCCGGGGGAAGGCGCCGCCCGGGAGGAGCTTTGGTTCGCCCCGCACGCGCCCGAGACGGTGGCTCTGCCGCTGTGGTCGAACACCCGGCTGTCGGCCGAAGCCGCGTTGGAGATGTGCCGCGACGAAGAGGTCGCCTTGGACTACATGGAGCGCACCTACCGGGAGATCGTGGAGGCCCTGCCCCGCGTCGCCCTGGCCGAGGTCGCGCACCGCCTCGGTGAGCGCGAACAGGTTCCGGCGCTGATCCATTGCACCGGTGGCCAGGACCGGACCGGCGTCCTCGTCGCCGTGCTGCTCCTCGTTCTCGGCGCCTCGCGCGAGGCCGTTCTCGAAGACTACGCCCGCACGACCCTCTCCTGGGACCTGGAGCGCATGTCTCGACACATGCAGGCGATGCTCGGTGCCGAGGAGCGCGACCTCGTCGACACGGCGGTGGGGCGAATCGTGGCGGACCCGCGGTATCTGGAGGGGGCGCTGGCTCAGATCGAGAGTTCGTACGGTTCCGTCGCCGGTTACTGGGCGGCAGGTGGTGTGGACAGCGCAGCCGTCGAGCGGATGCGTCGGGTGCTCTGCGTCGCCCCTGCTTTCGCGCCCGTCGAGGACGGAGTGCCCGTATGACCGCGGGGGTGGAGGCGCCGCCGAAGAGGCCGGCGCAGGAGGTGCACGTCCCGGGTGAACCGGGGCTGTGGGTGTTCCTGCTCGGCGACATGGTCGTGTTCGGCATCTTCTTCGGCACCATCCTCGTGCTGCGGGGCCGAGAGACCGAGATGTTCGTGTCCTCGGCCGAGACGCTGCACCTCGAGTGGGGCGTCGCCAACACCATCGTGCTGCTGACGTCGTCGCTGTTCGTCGTCATCGGCATGCATCTGGCCCGCGAGCGCCACCCGCACGCGCCGCGGTTCTTCCTGGCCGCGATTGCCTGTGGGCTGATCTTCGCCGGCGTCAAGGCGATCGAGTACACCTCACTGGTACAGGACGATCACACCGCCTCGGTGAACGACTTCTACACCTACAACTTCATGTTCACCGGCATCCACCTCGGGCACGTGGTGCTGGGCATGGGGGCGTTGCTGGCCGCGTCGCGCATCGCGCGGCCGGCCTCGACCGGGACCCACCGGACGGCGGCGCTGGAGGGCATCGCCAGCTTCTGGCACCTCGTCGACCTGCTGTGGATCATGTTGTTCGCGACGCTCTACCTGGTGCGGTGACGGCCCGATGACGCTGCTGGGCAGTTCGGCCACCAAGGGTTCCGTCATCGTGTGGGCCGCCCTGGTCGTTTTCACCGTGCTCTCCTTCGCCCTCGGCGGGGAACACCTGATCGACGACAAGACCCTCGCCGCGGCGATGGTGATCGGTATCGCGGCGATCAAGATCCGCCTCGTCGGCCGGCATTTCATGGAACTCCGGGGTGCACCCGTCGCGTTGCGGGCGGCCTTCGAGGGCTACTGCGCCGGGCTCTTCGTCGTCCTGATGGGGATCTACGTCTTTGCCTGACGCCTGCACGGCGACCCGACCACCTTCGAAAGGACGCCACGCGTGAAGCGCTACATCGAATTGGTCTGCGCCTCCGGCGGGATGATCTTCGCCGTCCTGTTCGGAATCGGGTTCGTAGGAATCGCGCAGTTCGTGCCTCCGCTGGATCCCAGCAACACCGCTGAGGAGACCGCAGAGATCTTCCGGTCGGACACCAACGCGATCAGGACCGGGCTCCTGGTGTGCTACATCGCCTGCCCGTTCTACCTCGCGTTCGGTGCGGCCATCAACGCGCAGACCCGCCGCATCATCGACCTGCCGAAATCGCTGGTCCAGCTTCAGGCCGCCGCCTTCTCGGCCAGCCTGATCCTGATCATTGGGCCGTTCATGCTCTGGTGGGTGGCCGCGTTCCGTCCCGGCGAGATCTCCCCCGAGCTGACCCAGACTGTGAACGACATGGCCTGGATCAGTTTCCTGATCGGGTGGGTCCCGTTCGTCACGTGGTACGTGACCACCGGGCTGGCCATCCTGTGCGACACCACCGCCGCGCCGGTCTACCCGCGCTGGGCAGGCTACGTCGCCGTGATGATGGGGATGGGTCAGACGTCGGCCACGTTCTTGATGTACTTCAAGACCGGGCCCTTCGCCTGGGACGGCATCTTCGCCTGGTGGCTGCCGGCTACCTGGTTCTTCATCTTCTTCATGGTCATGACCGTCACCACCTGGCAGGCGATCAACCGACAGTACGGGCACGACTCCGACGTAGTGCGGTCCGAGTCACCGCTCCCGGCAAGCAGCACGCTTTGAGCAGGCGGACGTTCGTCCCGTCATGTGCCATTGAACAGCGGGGGGCGGCGTTCGAGAACCGCGGCCAGCCCTTCCCACGCGCAGCAGGAGGTACGTCGCCGTACGAAGGCCGACGAGCTGGGTCAGAGTAGCGGCATCGGCGTCGGGAGCCATCGACGTGGGGTCAAAGCTATGGGTGACGTGCCAGAACAACGGCTTCCTGGCCTTGACGTTCAGCAACGGCGTCTATCCGTTCAACTGATCATCGGCGGCGGGGCGCTCCTGCTGGTGGGGGCCATCTTCGGTGCGGCCCGCGCCGTTGCTCCCGATCACACCTCGTCGGCCGACACGCAGGCAGTGGGGGTCCCGGGTGAGGTGGACATCGGGTTCAGCCAGGACATGGTGGTTCACCACCATGAGATCGGCATGATGAGCGGCTGGCTCGCTCTGTGGCACGCGCCGCCGGTCAGATCAGGCCCGTCGATGGCCTGGATGCCTGGCCACGCGGGAGGACGATGCCGGGATGGTGACTTCGGCCGACCTGGACGCGGTCGCTGAACTTCGTGGCTCTGCGACGACCCGTCGCACTGTCGAGCTGATGGTCCGTCACTACGAGAGGGGCCTGGAGATGGCGACCTACGCCGGCGCGCATGCCAGCGCGGGTCGTTCCGGCTGCTGCCCGCATGCTCCTGCGGGAACGCCAGGAGATCACCTTGATGAGGCAGTTGCTGGCGCCGCCGGCCTGACGAGCGACGAGCACCTAGAGGGGCTCCGAGCGGGAGCAGACGGCTGCAATCCTCGTTCCAGCCCGATTGGCGCCGGGTCAGGAACCGTCGGGGGTCGACCCCGCGAGGAAGCGGATCGTGTTCCCGGAACCGGCCACGGTCGGACCAAAAGGTGCGAGGGCCGGGGAGTATGACGTCCCGAAGTCCGTGACAGCGGTCGCGAGCTGCTCGATCACTGGATTCGCGACCGGGTTGAACTGCTCGGCGTACGGAGCCTGAGCGACCTTGCCCTGCTCCACGAACGAATTGCCCTGTTCGGCGAACGTGGCGCAGCCCTGGTCGATGCCTTCGGTGATGGCGCTGCCCTGCTCGGCCGCGTTGAACTCCTGGAACCCCGATCCGAGGCTGGCGGACAGCGTGCCACAGAGAACGGGGGCGCCGACCGTAGTGCCGAAGCCGAAGAAGTCGAGCAGAGGACCGACCACGGCCGTCTTGTCGCCCTCAGCGGCTTGCGCGGGAGATGCAGTGGCGGTGCTCAGAGGAACGACGCTCAGCGCCGCGGCGGCCCCGGCCGCGCTCAAGCGGCGGCCCATCGCAGACGGCTTGCGGTGCCTGTTCGCGTGTCCCATGGCGACGTCCTCTCCCTCGCGGTCTCCATCGCGCGACCGCTGGTTTGGTTACCGGCGTTCATTTTGTCTGGACACGGTGTCCGCGTCAATGCACGCTGTGTCTATCCATGGAAGCACGGACCGCCGTGTTCAGGTAGACGAACCCGAAGTTCTCTCGGATCACGCCTTGTCGGCGGGTGACCGGGATTGCATCGGGCATGATGTCCGGTCATACTGTCCGAGTTGTCGAAGCAGGCTCCGGAGGTTGGTACGTGCGAATCGTTGCCGATCACGCCAAGTGCACCGGCCTCGGCATGTGTGAGGCGGAGGCGCCGGAGTTCTTCGAGGTGCAGGACGACGGAAGTCTGAAGGTGCTCAAGGTCAACCCAAGCGCCGAGGAACTCGCCGCGGTGCAGGCGGCCATCGACTCCTGCCCGACCGAGGCTCTGACATTGGTCGAGGACTAGTCGGTTCGACCGGCCCGCCTTCAGTCTCAACCTCCCGAGGAGCACACGTATGGCCTTCTTCGCCGAAGCCAGCGAGGTCGACAAGTACATCGGTGGGTCTTCCGCGCCGCTGTCGAGCATCCCGAGTCCGGGCCGAAGCTGAAGGCAGCCGACCTCGTCATGAAGGTCGTCTACACCGACCCCGACGTCGAGATGAACCTCGTCATGCGCGAGCCCTACCAGGTGGTCTTCGGGTCGATCCCGGAGGACGCCGACGTCACCCTGATGATGAAAGGCCGACACGGCAGACAAGTTCTGGCGCGGCGGGCGCCCAAGGCTGGGCATGGGCGACCTGACGGGTCAGATCACGCGGGAGTACGAGCGTGAGCAGTCATACGGAGCGCTCGCGGTCGAGCCCGGTGACATCCCGCTCTCCTACGAGGCGATCAAGCCTGCGTGGTTCGATGCGTTGGCTCGGTGGACGTTGACGATCGCGCCGTCCTCGGGTCACTCCGACGAGCCGCCGCCGGACGTCCAGCCACAGGGAGCGTCTCTTGCCTTCATCGGGACGGATGGCGAGCGCGATTCGACGAACTGGCCGCGTTGAGCAGCTTCAGCTGACGGTCCGGGCCCTACTCCCTTTGCGCACGCCTGACTGCGCACAACCTTGGACAGGTCCGGCCGGGCGGATGGATCGAAAGCGAAAGGACAGGTCGACGTGAAGGAACTCGTCTTCTCTCGGACTCTGCTGCCGGCGTGGCAGATGCACGGCGACGCAGTCGGCTTCATCAACGCGGCCACGGGGGAGGAGCGGTCCTTCCGCCAGCACGCGGACCGCGTCTCGCGGCTCTGCGCCGCGGTCGAAACCAAGCTCGGTGTCACGCGGCGGGACCGCGTCGCCGTCCTGAGCGTGAACAGCATGGAGTACCTCGAGCTCTGGCACGCCGGGTTGCTCGGCGCCTTCGTGGTGAACCCGCTGAACCTGCGGTTCGCCCCGGACGAGCTGATCTACGTCCTGCGGGACGCCGAGAGCACCGTCTGCTTCGTGGATGCCACCTTCGCCCCGTTGATCGAGAAGATCCGCGACGCGGCCGGACTGAAGCACGTCGTCCTCATCGGCGGCGGCGAGGGCGCCGCCGATATGCGCTACGAGGACCTGCTGGCCGATGCGGGCAACCGGTGGCCCGAGGTGCCGGAGGAGGACGACCTCTGCGTTGTCATGTACACCGGCGGCACCACCGGCAAGCCCAAGGGCGTGATGCTCGACCAGCGGGCCGAGGTGCTCAATCAGTACCACGTCGCGATGAGCGTCCCGTGGGAACGGGGGGACACCTATCTGTTGGCGACCCCGATGTTCCACGGCGCGACGATGCTGGGTGTCGTGGGTGCGGCGATGTTCGGAGTGCCCGTCGTCATCCAGCCAATGTTCGAGCCCGAGGGGTTCATGACGGCGTGCGAGCAGTATCAGTGCACGGCGACGGTCCTGGTGCCGACCATGATCGGCATGATCGTGAACCACCCGCAGTTCTCGGCGGAGCGAGTCTGTTCCCTGAACAGACTGATCTACGGCGCGTCTCCGATGCCCCGGCCGCTCCTGGACAAGATCCTCGATTTGTTGCCGAGCACGCGCATCATCCAGGGCTACGGCATGACCGAAGCGGCAACGGGACTGACGCTGTTCTTCGATGAAGACCATCGCGAAGGCTCGCGGCTGGGCTCCTGCGGCCGAGCCTTGCCGGGTATCGAGATCAAGATCGTGGACACCGACGGCAACGACCTGCCCCCCGGTGCGGCCGGCGAGGTGTACGCCCGCGGCGGAAACTTCATGCAGGGCTACCTCAAGTTGCCCGAGGAGACGGAGAAGGCGTTTCGCGACGGCTGGTACGCCACCGGAGACGTCGGCTACCTCGACGAGGCGGGCTACCTGTTCCTCGTCGACCGCGCGAAGGACATGATCATCTCCGGCGGCGAGAACATCTACTCGGTCGAGGTCGAGAACGCGATTGCTTCTCACCCGGAAGTTCTGCAGGTCGCGGTCATCGGTGTCCCCAGCGAGCAGTGGGGCGAGGCGGTGCACGCGATCTGTGTGGTCAAGCCGGGCTCGGCGCTGACCGCCGAGGACGTCATCACCCACGCGCGTACGTCGATCGCGGGCTACAAGGTGCCCCGCTCCGTGGACTTCCGCACCGACCCGCTTCCGCTCTCCGGCGCGATGAAGATCCTCAAGAGGGACCTGCGCGCCCCTTACTGGGCAGGCAAGGACCGGGCCATCAACTAGATGAACGATTTCAAGGGCTTGGTGCCAGCGCGCGGAGACGGCTGAGCGTTGAAGCGTGTCCAGGGTCGACGTTGCAGCCCATGACGTCGAACCCCTGGAGGTCCTTCGACGGACGCCGACCTGGACACCTTCGCCACCGCACTGTACGCGCGCGCACCGACGAAATGCTGAAGAGGGCGCCGGAGTTGTCTCGGCGCGTCCCGCGGTCGGGATCCGCCGCGTATCGGCGACTCCGAGATGGTCGTGCTGGCGTTACTGCAGGCTCTGCTCAGATTCACCAGCGAGGCCCGCTGGCTGCGCCACGCCCGGGCCCATCTGCGCCAACTGTTCCCGTACCTGCCCCAAGCAGACTGGTACAACGAGCGGGTGCGGCGCCTGGGCCCCACGATCGCGGCCCTGGTCCGGGTCCTGACCCGCGACACCACGTTGGGGAGCGATGACGTGTGGGTGGTCGGCTCCACCGGTCGAGTGCGCCCGCTCGTGCGAGACCGTGCAACGACATCTGCGGGACGCTCACGGCCACCCAACACGCGCTGGGCGCGCTCACAACCAGTCGGGACGAAGTGCCCGACGCGATGACCGAACGAATCCGATCCGGGTTCGATCGGTCATCGCCCAGTTGCGCGTGATGACGGGGAACTTGATGTCATCGAGGGCATGATCAAACTCGGTTTTGGGGATGACCCGGATGCGCGAGGGCGGACCGGAAGACGGGGTCCATCTCACGTAGCACCGATGCTGACCGGCCCCGCTCCGCGCTCCTGGGCCCGGCATCAATTGCGCGACGAGGTTTCCGGGGGCCGGAACGAGACCAAATTGGCTGCTGCCAAGCCTGCGTAGCATCCGCGACATGTTGCGTATGACCGGAGTCACCGGCAGCCGTGCGCGCCGCAATGCGCACCGTCGCTGCGCGCTGGCGGGGTTCTCCGCCGTCGTCCTCCTGCTGTCCGCCTGCGGCACTCGCGTCAGCGACGAACGACTGACGGCCGCGGGCAGTCTTGGCGGCGCGCAGTCCGTGGCCGTGCAGACGGACACGCAAGCGCCCGGGGCCGCGGCCGATCCACGCGTGTCCGGATTGGCGCCCGCGACAGGAGCGCTTCCTTCGAACGAGGTCCCGGGGACCGCCAAGAGTGGTGGGACGGCTGCGCCCTCGGCCGGCGTGGCCGGCCCAGCCGCGGGCGGCCCGACCGGGGGCCCCGAGGCGAACCCCGTGGCCGCCGTGGGCGACGCGAAGGTCGCGGCGGCGGAGGCTCCGTGCACGCGTCAACTCGAACCGATCTCCCTCGGCCAGGTCGGGGCGTTCAGCGGCTTCCTGGAGCCCACCCTCGGTGGCTTCCGCCCCGGTCTCGCGGCCTGGGCCAGCGAGGTCAATGCGCGTGGCGGCGTCCAGTGTCATGCCATCCGGCTCTCCCAGCGTGACGACGGTTCCGATCCCGCCCGGACGACCTCGGCCGTCAAGGGTCTGATTGAGGATCAGAAGGTCGTCGCGCTCGTCGGAGCCGATGTACCGATCACGCTCGCTGCGTATCGCGCCGCGGCCACCGCAGGGGGCATCCCCACGATCGGCGGCGACGCGATCAACCCGGAGTGGAACACCGATCCCCTCATCTACCCGCCGGGCGTCGTGTCCCTGACCGGATTCGCCGGCGCCATCAAGGCCATGGTCGGGGACACCGGCAAGAGCAAGCTCGGCCTGATCTACTGCGTCGAGGCCTCCATCTGCGGGTTGATCCGCGACTCGATCGACGACATGGCCAAGCGGGCCGGCGCCACCGTGGTCACGAAACAGTCGGGCTCCTTGACGCAGACCGACTTCACGTCGCAGTGCCAGAACCTGAAGAACGCCGGCTCCGAGGTCGTGTTCACCGTCCTGGACAGCTCCGCGGTGCAGCGATTCTTCAAGTCGTGTGCCTCCATCGGCTTCCGTCCACCGTCGGCGACCACCGGCATCGCGGTCGGGCCGAGCACGGCGGCGGACCCGAACGTGCAGGCCGCGTCCATCTACCTCAACTCGCCGACCCCGCCGTACTTCAACGACTCCCTGCCCGGCGTGCGGGCGTTCCAGGAGGCGATGAAGCGGTACGCCCCGGGTGCGCGGGTGGACCAGTCGGCCATGGGTGGGTACGCCGCTGGAAAGTTGTTCGAGGCCGGGCTGGCCAAGGTGGCCGCGCAGGCTCGCAGTGGCCCGGTCACCACGAAGATGATCATCGAGGGCATGAACAGCCTGAAGAACGAGACGTTGGGCGGGCTCACCTCGGCACCGCTGACCTTCAAGGCGGGACCCCACCCGACCGAGGCCTGCTACTTCGTGACGCTGATCAACAAGCAGGGCGTTTCCGACCTGACGAAGGGTCGCCCGCAGTGCCTCTGAGGCGCCCTTCGCGCTCGTCGCGTCGGGGTCGCCGCCTGACCGGCGCTGCCGCGGCGGTGGTCCTGCTTGCCGCGTGCGGTACGCGGGCCAGTGACGAGCAGTTGGTCGCGGCGGGCAGCCTGCGCACGGACGGCGGTCAGGTCGCGGCGGTGCCGCAGTCTGGCGGCGCTCCGGCAGCGGCGAACGCTGCGGCAGCGGAGCCGGGAGCAACGACGCTGACTGCGGTCGAAACGCCCGCAGTCGCGGGCAGGCCCGCTCCGGCCGTACCACGCACCGGCACACCAGTGGGAGCACGACCCGCTGGCGGCGCGCCGGCAGCGGTCGCGGGCGCCGCCGTGGCCGCGGCGGACGCGCCTTGCACGGCGCAACTCGCACCGATCTCCCTGGGTCAGGTCGGCGCATTCAGCGGCTTCCTCGAGCCGACGCTGGGCGGGTTCCGCCCCGGCCTCGCCGCCTGGGCGGCCGAAGTGAATGCCCGCGGCGGGGTGCAGTGCCACCCGATCCGGCTTTCGCAGCGCGACGACGGCTCTGATCCGGCGCGGACGACGTCAGCGGTCAAGAGTCTGATCCAGGATCAGAAAGTGGTGGCGATGGTCGGGGCCGACATCCCGATCACCATCAGCGCCTACCGAGCGGCTACCGCGGCCGCGGGCGTCCCCACCGTCGGTGGCGACCTGACCCATCCGGACTGGAACCGGGACCCGTTGCTGTACCCCTCAGGAAACGTGTCGCTGGCCGGTAACACCGGTGCCATCAAGGCGATGGTGCAGAACACGGGCCTCAAGAAGATCGGCCTGATCCACTGCGTGGAGGCGGAGATCTGCGGGTTGCTGCGCGACGGACTGGAGGAGATGGCAGCAAAGGCCGGCGCAACTCTCGTGTCGACCCAGGCGGCATCGCTGACCCAGACCGACTACACCTCGCAGTGCCAGAACCTGAAGACGGCCGGCGCCGAGATCATGTTCACCGCTCTCGATACCTCCGGCAATCAGCGCTTCTTCAAGTCCTGCGCCTCGATCGGATTCCGCCCGCCATCGGCGACGAGCTCCATTGCTGTCGGCCCCAACACGGCGGCCGATCCCAACATCCAGGCGGCGAGCGTCTACTTGAGCTCCTCCAACCCGTCGTACGTCAACGATTCCATCGCGCCGGTGCAGGCGTTCCTCAACGCCATGAAGCGATATGCCCCCGGGGCGCGCATCGACCAGTCGGCCATGGGCGGTTACTCGGCCGGCAAATTGTTCGAGGCGGGGATGGCAAAGGTTGCCGCGAAGGCCCGAAATGGCCCGGTTACCACCGCTCTGATCATCGAGGGAATGGACAGTCTGAAGAACGACACCATCGGCGGGTTCTCGTCGGTCCCCCTCACCTTCAAGCCCGGCGGTCCGCATCCCACTGGTGACTGCTACTTCATCACGTTGATCAACAAGCAAGGTCTCACTGACCTCACGAAGGGCCGGCCGCAATGCCTCTAGTGCGCTCGTCACGCCGGCGTGCCACAGCCGCCACATCCTTGGTCGCGCTGACCGTCGGCGCGGGGTACACGATCATCGGCATCAGCCCCGCGAAAGCCGACTTCGCGCCCTCCGCCGCGTTCGACGCCTACGCGCAGGGCATCGCGGTCAATGCCACCGCGCGCAACCAGAGCTTTCCGCTGGGCGTCGTGATCGAAGGCATCGGCCCGGAGGCGTCGTCCCGGTTGACCTCGAGCGGGCAGTCCGATGCCGAAGCGTCGTTCCCCTACCTCGGCCCGGTCGTACCCGGTTTGCCGGGGATTGCGGCGGGCTTGTACGGCCTGCCCTCGCCGGGATACCCGTTGCAGGCCGCTACGGGGGCAGGTGACGCACCGGCGGATGTGGCGTATCCGGGGATCAGGTTGCACGCCGAGAGTGGGCAGGAGTCGAACATCGGTTCGGCGTCGGTGGTGAGCCCGTCCGGAGGCGGGACCGCGGATTCCCGGATCTCCGTGGCGCCCTCGGGTGATGTCCGCGCCTTCGCGGACTCCGCGCTGGACGGCATCGTGATCGGTGGAACGGTCCGCATGTCCGGGGTGCATTCGACCGCGGTGGTGCTGGCGGACGGGACCACCGGCAAGCTCACGCGCTCGTCTTCGCTGAGCATTGCGCGGATCCACGTTCCGGGGTTGGCGATCGCGGTGCCGAAGACGACACCGGGCTCGGCTCCGGTGCCGGTTCCGATTCCGGGGGTGCCGCAGTTGCCGGACACTCCCTTCCCGCCGATCCCGCTGCCGTTCGGGGGGCAGACTCTGCCGGCCCCGGACATCGGGTTCAAGGACGGGTACTTCTCGATGACGTTGCCGGGGTTCGGCGACAACCAGTACGCGGTCCCGGCTTCCTCGGTGCTGGACGCGTTCAAGCAGGCCGGCTACGGCA